>NZ_CP197171.1:1230575-1538219 GCF_052055485.1 Amphibacillus sp. Q70
CAAGAAAGTTCAGATAAAACTAAAGGTAATCTGTTAGAAAAAGGATTAAATAACCTTGCTAGTATCTTTAATCCAATTGTTCCAGCATTAGCAGGTTCCGGGATGCTTAAAGCCTTTTTAGTTATCTTTGGGTTAATGGGTATCCTATCCGAACAAAGTGAGACGTATTTTATTCTCAACACTGTATCAGATGCAGTATTTTACTTCTTGCCCGTTTTATTAGCTTATTCAGCATCAAAAGTCTTTAAATGTAATACCTTTGTAGCGGTAGCGTTGGCAGGAGCCTTGATGCACCCTAATTTTACTGATTTGATGTCAGAAGGGACGAGCCAACTTAACTTTATAGGTTTGCCAATTAATTTGATGAGTTACGCTTCAAGTGTTTTACCAGCCGTTTTTGGAGTATGGTTTTTGTCCTATGTTGAACGTTTCTTCAACAAAATCATACCGAAAGCTTTTAAAATTGTATTTGTACCAGCATTTACGTTATTAATAGCTGTACCTATTACGTTGATGGTAGTAGGTCCTGCGGCTACTTATATCAGTGATTACATTAGTAGTGGAATTGGATTTTTAGTAGAAAGTGGGGGTATACTTGCGGGAATTATTTATGGTGGTCTACAGTCTACTATAGTAGTTGCTGGATTACAACATGGTATACTGCCGTTGCAAATTGATGCAATCGCACGTACAGGTTATAACTTATACTCGCCGATTTCAGGAAATAATAACGTTGCTCAAGCTGGTGCTTCCTTTGGTGTATGGCTGAAAAGTAAAAATATTCGAAATAAATCAGTTGCTGCTAGTGCTAGTATTTCTTCTTTGCTGGGCATTAGTGAACCGGCCGTTTACGGCGTAACGTTAAGATTAAAACGTCCATTCTTAGCAGCTGCTATCGGTGCTGCAACAGGGGGAGCGATTGCCGGGGGATTTGGAGCACAAGCGTATGCAATTGGTGGTCCATCATTTGTTACACTTCCAATGTTTATTAGTGATACGAATCTTTTTAACGTATTTATTGTAGCTGGTGCCTTTACTGTTTCTTTCATTGTCGCAGCGATTCTCACCTGTATATTTGGTTTTGAAGAAATTATCGATGATCAGAAGTCAGAAGTAAAAGTAGAATCAGAAATCACCGAGGAGGAGTGGGTTGAATTAGCTTCTCCAGTAGAAGGGGAGATCGTTCCGATAGAAGAAGTTGATGATCAAGTTTTTTCTTCTAAATCAATTGGAAATGGTGTTGCCATCGAACCAAGTAGTAATAAGGTATACGCTCCGGCTTCAGGTGTTGTTGAACCCGTATTTAAAACACAACATGCGATTGGAATGAAGACTAATGAAGGAATAGAGGTCTTAATCCATTTAGGCATAGATACAGTGAGACTTGATGGTAAGTACTTTGATACAAAAGTTAAGGAGGGTGATAGGATTGAAGCAGGTGATTTGATTTGTGAATATGATTATACAAAAATCAAAGAAGAAGGATTTGCAGCTACAGCCATCATGGTGGTTACTAATAGTAAGGATTTTCCGGAATATCATATTGATGATAGAGTAAACACGAGAAGAGAAGAACCTATTATGAAAATAAATATAGAAAGAGGGATAAAATAATGAATAATGTAAAATTTCCTAAAGACTTTTTGTGGGGTGGCGCAATTGCTGCTAATCAATGTGAAGGTGCTTGGAATATTGATGGAAAAGGAGCATCTACAGCAGATGTTATGACAGCCGGCGATAAGAACACACCAAGAAGAATTACGATGGAGCTAGAAAAAAATACATTTTATCCAAATCATGAAGCCATAGACTTTTACCATAGGTATAAAGAAGATGTTGCTTTGTTCGCAGAAATGGGTTTCAAGACACTACGGGTATCGATTGGCTGGTCCCGAATTTTCCCAAATGGAGATGATGATCAACCAAACGAGAAAGGGTTACAGTTTTACGAAGATCTATTTAAAGAATTGAAGAAATACAATATCGAGCCATTAGTAACACTATGGCATAATGAAACGCCACTAAACCTTGTTAAAAAATATAACGGCTGGGCTTCTAGAGAATTAGTTGATTTCTTTACGAAATATTGCGAAACGGTCTTCAACCGATATAAAGGATTAGTGAAATATTGGATTACATTTAATGAAATCAATGCACTTATGCGCCCATTAGGAAACTGGAACCATGGAGCTATACTACATGAAGGGACAAAATATTTTATTCATCAAAAAGATGACGTCAATATGAGGTTCCAAGCTTTGCATCACCAGTTTGTAGCAAGTGCAAAAGCAGTAAAACTTGCACATGAGATTGATGAAAACTATCAAGTCGGATGTATGATATGCTATATTACGACCTATCCTTTGACGTGTAACCCAACGGATATTTTAAAAGCACAAAGAGAAGATCGTGTTCTAAACTTATTCAGTTCAGATGTTCAAGTTTTTGGAAGCTACCCATATTATATCGAAAAATATTTTAAAGAAAACAACATCCAATTTTCAAGAAATGAAGAAGATGAAAAAATTCTTAAAGAAGGTACAGTAGATTTCTATTCATTGAGCTACTATATGTCCGTATGTACCAGTGAAGAAAGTAAGGAAGAAAAAGTAGATGGTAATATTATGGGTGGATTCAAAAATCCATATTTAAAAACCTCTGATTGGGATTGGCAAATTGATCCTACAGGTCTACGTTGGACGCTACATCATGTTTACGATCGTTATCAGATACCTGTTATGGTTACTGAAAATGGTCTAGGTGCAAAAGATAGTATTGAAGAAGATGGTAGTATCCATGATGATTATCGAATCTCATATCTAAGAGATCATATCATAGAAATGGGTAAAGCAATCGAAGAAGGAGTAGACCTAATTTGTTATACGCCTTGGGGATGCATTGACTTAGTGAGTGTATCTACTGGAGAAATGGAAAAAAGATATGGCATGATCTATGTAGATAAAGATAATGAAGGAAACGGAACGTTGGAAAGAAAGAAAAAAGACTCTTTCTTCTGGTATAAAAAAGTAATTGAATCTAACGGAGAATCAATGTAAATCAATACAATAATTGTTTAAGAAAATTTTTATAAAAGATTATTGATCCTAGTCCTCAATCAACTTGAGGAACTAGGGTTTTATTTATACTTTCGCTCTGTACTGCACTTTTTAGCCTGCTTGTATAACGAGATTAGCTTTTTCAATAGGAATGATTCATCAAAGAATAAACAGGTGTTACATATATTTATTATGCAGAAAAATAGGAATGCTCATGTGTGGACTACACATATCTTACTACGAATGAGTGAGTAATCATGAAAATTTATTATCGTCAGGATCTTTCTATTGATTGCAGAAAAGAATTTACTAACTGGAAGTCTTTGTGTCATCAAGGTAATATCCCGATCTACTTTGCAGACTCAGGCATCATTTTATGACATGATTTAATCAAACATTCGAAAGATGACTTATTTGGAAAAGCCTCGAGTTTCTATAAGAAATAGACATTAACCAAGTCGATCTCACCTTTATTTCTGCAATAGTTGATAAGGGAATCCAAGTACCTAGAAAATTATTAAATAATCAAAACCTTTGGAAGTATACACCATAAAAACGTATACTGTAATCAAGGAGTGGTGATAATGAAGATTCATCCAATCAAAGCTTTTTCGGATAATTATATTTGGATAATTGAAAAGAACTCAAAGGTAGTTGTTGTGGATCCTGGAGAATCAGCTGGTGTGATAAGCTATCTAGAAGCAGAAGGGCTTGATTTAGTCGCAATTTTATTAACCCATAATCACGCTGACCATACGGGTGGGATTGAACAAATTTTAATGAAATATCCAAATACCCCCATTTATGGACCACAGGAAACTGAGCCGTTGAACGATTATGTCTTACGCGAAGGCGATTCCTTTGAGTTGTTCGATCAAACCGTTAGTGTCATAGAAACACCTGGACATACCGAGGGACATATTAGTTACTTAATCGGTGATGCACTCTTTTGTGGCGATGCTTTATTCTCAGCAGGGACAGGCCGAGTCTTTACGGGAGATTATCAAGCACAATATGATACATTACAAAAATTTAAGCAACTAAACGATTCGGTCAAAGTGTATGCAGCTCATGAATATACAGAAACAAATTTACGCTTTGCTCAATCCATTCAGCCCACTAATCAACTGATTTTTGAAGCTTTAAATAAGGTTATGGCAATACGTAAAGAAGATAAACCCACATTGCCATCAACGATTGGTCGAGAAAAAGAAATTAATTTATTCCTTCAGGTAGAAACACTTGATAATTTCATAGCGTTGCGTAAGGGGCGAGATGATTTTTAGTGGATTGATTAGTTGAACACCCTAATTTGACGTGTGTTTTTTTGTCCAGTTAATTGTAGGTGTGCTTCTTTTTCCTAGTAAAAAAGATTCTGGCAAATTGCCAGAATCTTTGAAAATAGGTGCCACACCTATATACTTAGAGTGCTAATTTACTTATTTAGCTTGATGTTGCAACTTGTGATTAAACGGATAAAAACTCAGTCCGTCTTTGTTCATGCTTGTCGAGTATAATTTGCTCTGGCTTGATTCCTTGCTCAAGCAGTATTTCAATGTTTTGTACGAGGAATTCGTCACTACCGACAATATAGAAAAGGCCACCTTTATCTGTAGCGAGATTCGCTACTTCATCATAGTAATCTTGGCGATTATCAACGAATTGTGATGTAAATTTCTTGTCAGGTGAAGACTCAAATATGTTAGTGAATAAGAAATTCTTTGATGAATCGATGTTCAGGGAATGAAGCTGATTGACGCTGTCAGCATGATCAAAATAATCAAGCACAAGTGGCCTGAACGTTGCTAGGCCGACACCTGATGACAACAGATAAATATTTTTATCTTCTCTTCTAAGCGGTACATTTGAGTTTGTTTTAAATAGTGCCACCTCATGACCAGCTTCAAGATTTCTTAAAATCGCTTTAAACTCGGAACACTGTTCTCTAATCCGTGTTGTGATACCAATTGAATTTTCATATGGTAAAGTGGAAATGGACATATGACGGACTAGACTACGATTTGGCTTATCCCCAGCATTAAAGCCTTTTAATGCGAAATGGGTGTGCGCGCCTTCTTCCCAAGTAAAGTCTTCAGGACAGTCAAGCAAGTATGTTTTAACCTCAGGCGTTTCTTCAATAATTTTATTTATTTTAGTCCAGTATATTTGCATAATCCCCTCTCCTCGCTTAGTTAATGATATTGTACTCCTTAATATACACTAAGTGATAATTATTCTCAATTAAATAGTTTGATTATTTCAAAAAAATAAATGAAATTTAAAAATGTGAGCAATTTACACAACCCTCGAACCTGAATGATTTATAATCGACATATGTGGAACAATAATACTAGGAGGTCTGAAATGAACAAAAAATATAAACCATTATTTGAACCCTTTACCTTTAAATCAGGTGTAACGATTGATAATCGGATCATGATGGCACCCATGACGACGAATTCAGCATTTGAGAATGGCATGGTGACGACAGATGAGCACATCTATTACAAACGTCGAGCGGCAGGAGTTGGTGCGGTTATTACTTCTTGTGCACAAGTAAAAGAAGATGGTAAATTTGCTGGCTCATTAAGTGCTGCCTCAGATAAGCATATTGAAAGTCTAACCAAATTAGCCAGCACCATTAAAAGTACAGGAACAAAAGCGATTTTACAAATTTTCCATGTTGGTCGCATGGGCACATCAAGCGCACTTAGAGGACTTCAACCTGTTAGTGCCAGTTCTGTCGCTGCTGTTCGTGAAGGTGCTGAAACACCAAGAACATTAACAGATGAAGAAGTTCGTGACATCATTGAATCCTTTGGTGAAGCAACGCGAAGGGCAATCGAAGCAGGCTTTGATGGTGTAGAAATTCACGGAGCTAACACTTACTTAATTCAACAATTTTTCTCACCGCATTCTAATCGTAGAGATGATCATTGGGGTGGAACATTAGAAAAACGAATGAACTTCCCACTAGCAGTTGTTGATTCGGTCAAAGAAGCGATCGAAACACACGCTAGTAAACCATTTGTTCTTGGCTACCGCATTTCACCAGAGGAAATAGAAGAGCCAGGGATCACGCTCGAAGACACATTAGCTCTATTAATGAAATTAAAAGATCAAGGACTTGATTATATTCATGTTTCACTTGGTGATGTGATGCAAGGATCGATTCGTAATCGAGAAAATGTGACACCAACACTTAAAGTGATTACAGAAAGGGTTGGAGCTGACACTCCAATAATCGGTGTGGGTCAAATCATTACACCAGATGAGGCTCTAGCAGCAATGGAAGAACTTAATCTTCCACTCATAGCCATTGGCAGAGAGCTGATTGTTGAACCTGATTGGATTGAAAAGGTGAAAACAGGAAAAGATGATACGATTCGGACAGAGATTCATCCAGAAGACAAAGAAGATTTAGCATTCCCTGACGCCATGTGGGAATATGTCCAATCCAGACCGGGTTGGTTGCCGATTGTTAAATAATATAATGGGAAAGGAGTATCACTCACTAGATAATGTGGGTGATACTTTTTAATAACTAGCCGCAAAACAAGACAAGGTAGAGATAATGGTATAAAGGACTGGTTTACATGGTTAATAGTGGTATAATAGATAAGAATAAACAGAGCGTGGCATATATTTTAAAGAAACGATTATTAATATGAAGATAGCTAAAAAAGGAAGAGTTAGTTCATTATGCATAATAATGTTGAAGAGTTTTTATCAACTTTTAATTAAGACGGAAAAGTAGCTAAAAAGACAGGTGCGTAAAGAGAAAGAATGCAGTTATAAGGATGCCTTAAAAGTAATGAAGGGAAAAAATCCTGTATAATAGTTCATTATGATGATTTAGTTTTGTATAGATAAATCAAGAATTCAGTTAATAAATGGAAAAACGCACTAAATTATTACGTTATATACCTATCTAACGAGATAGTTAATAATTTTAAATTAATCTATAATAAAGCGATGGATCCTGATAAAGTGATTCTAAAGCAATGTTATTATATTTTATGCAAATGACTCTTTATCATAAGTTTTAAATGAAGTTAAAAAAAATAAGTACACAAACTCCCCAGTCTATAAACAGAATGGTGACTTTATTGGATTACTTACTGATAACGGTATTATCAATTATTTATCAATAAGTATCGAAAAGGCTATGCTATTAATTTCTACTATATGAAACACAAATAGAAGTAAGACGGTATATAATGCGAGGGATATCTTTGAAAATAAAGAAAATCGGATAGGAACCACATTAATTATCTAAAATGGAGAAAAATCAAAAAAATATTAGTGATTATAATTGCATGGGCTATTTTTTAAATAGAATCAGTTTATTAAAATATGAGGAGGTATAAAATTGAGCAACAAGCTATTACAATTACGGAATTTAATGGGAAAATACAAAGTATCAAAAACCCTTGATATAAATGAATTGATTCTTGAAGGATTGGAAAGGAATATTGATTTAACTTTTGAAGATATTAATGAGATAAAGAAAAAAACGAATGAATTCGATGAAGTAATCTCTCCAACAATTATTACTAAATTTATGAAAAAGATAGTAACTAAAGATGTTGATGTATTGGTACCTTGGAATGTATATGGTGAATTAATTGGGGCAATTACTCCACATGTTAAGAACAGTATGTTAATTAATAGCAATGAAACTTCTGCCAAGATTACTAACTTAATACTGAAAAATACGAAGCATCAAATTAGCGTAGGAGATTCATTACTAATTCTCGATGAATTAAGTGAATTTAGATTCGATTTAATATGCGGTTTTCCACCAATGGGTATAAGGTCTAAAGCAGAAATAAATAATCATATGTCAACGCTGAATTAAGTCATTTATTGATATTAAAATCGTCTAAATTATTAAGTGAAGATGGTCAAATGTTTTTTGTGGTAAATGAAAACTTTTTCAATAAAGAAAGGGCGAATGCAATTTTACCAATTTTAGAAGACAAAGGTATTTATTTAGACTCTGCATTCTATCTTCCGCCTGGGTCACTTATTAATTCAGGTATTGGAACATATCTAGTAGTCCTAAGTCGTAAAAAGTATGATGGCTTGTTCATTAGCGAATTAAAAGGTAAAAATTTAGAACAAGTAATTCTAAATTGGAAAGCTAGAAAAGAAAGTAAAATACTCCAAAATGGTAAATTAATAGAACATAAATTATTTTCATCCTATGTAAGATTAGAAAAAGAGATAGAAGTAAAAAAGATTGTTAACAAAACTAATCTTACTGCGGTACCTATTGAAAATATAATAATTAGTATAAATAGTTTGCCAAGAAAAGATGATTCTTTCAAAGAACAAGTGAATGCAATATATTTACCTAATATTGGGTTGTCAAATGTAGTAGATAATCAACAAGAAATGAAAATTAAATCTCGAAATTACTTTCAAATTATTCTAAATGATAGTGTTAATAACAGTTATTTGGCAAAGTGGTTTAATACAGAATTAGGTCTACTTGTTAGAGAAAGTTTGATGGATAGTACAGTTATTCAAAGAATTAACAAAACTAGGTTATTGAAAACAAATATATACCTTCCGAAAAAAATTGTACAGCAAGAGATATTATACATACAATCTAAGATTAATGAATTTAGGAATGAATTATACAGTATTGAAAATAAGGCATGGAACTATCCCAATAGTTATGAGCAATTAAATAGACGTCTGGAGAAATTAAACAGGGAAGACGGACTTGCTGATTGGATAGAAACATTGCCTTTTCCTTTAGCGTCTATCCTGTATAAATACCATGCTATAAAGGATGGATCTTCAAAGAAAGAATTTTTATTACATTTCTTTGAAGCATTTGCTCAATTTCAAGTTGTATTGATGTTAAGTGCTTATATAAAGAACGGAAGTAACTTAGATCGAAAGTATATTTATGAGATTGATGCAGATAAATTAACTAGAGCAACTTTTGGGACGTGGGTTCACATTGGTGAAAATATGGCGAAAAAACTAAGACAATTATTAGAGGATTCGCCAGAGCAATCTTTACGATTGTTTCAACATAAAAGAAAAGGAATTTTAAAGATCATTTCATCTAAACAAATATATAATATCTTACGTAGGACAAAGGAATACCGAAATGACTGGAAGGGTCATGGTGGAGTTGAAAGTAGCACTGAAAGAAAAAATAGATTGGTCTTATTAGAAAAAGAATTACATTTGCTAAGAAAAATAATAGGTGATGTTTATGAAGACTATCAATTAATTCAGCCAGGCACAGGACATTTTAGTTCGGGTTTATATCATTGTAACTGCAAATTATTAAAAGGAACAAGAAATACTTTTATAGAGAAAAATATCGAAGTATTAAGTGGTTTGGATATAGAGAATTTATATTTACTTGAGGAAGATGGTCATGAACCACTTGAATTACTCCCATTTATTAGATTAATACCAAGTCCAAATACACAGGTTAATGTTTGTTACTTTTATAATAGAGTAGATCAAGCTGGAGTACGAATGGTTTCATATTACTTTGATCAAGATGCTGACATTACGATTCAGGATACCACAATAAAAAAAATATTAAATAATTTAAACTTCAATTAAGCTGTTATATTAAAAATGGACTTTGCAATCTAGGATAAAATAGAAAAGAAGTATTAACAAGATAAGTGGCTTATAAAAGTTAATTTTAATTAGAGTGTGCTATAAAACTATTTAGTATAGTTTACGTATTTTCTAAAATCAACATAAATCTATCCATTTAACGTATTAGTTCCGGGTATTTCAACTTAAGTTACTAAAATTGGAAAACTAAGATATGTCAGTTAATATAGATGAAACAGATAAACTATCTGACCAAATTGTTAATATTTTCTCTGATTTAAGGTGGTAGTATTTACTTATTCATGATAAAAATAGTGAAAACGGAAGAAAACTAGAATTAGAGCGAGAGCATAAAAAATTGGAATAAAGCTCCTCGGAGAAAAGGCTGAGAAATTAAGAGTTTAAATAGAAGAAAAAGGAACCAACTTTAAGAAGGAAATTTTTAGTCATATGGAGTATTTAGTAGAAATCAGAAAAATAGAGAATTATTTAAATAGCTTGTAATTAATAAAATTTGATAACGCTAAATCTATTAATGAATTTATTAAAAAGTTAAAGTATCAAATCGATTAGATAATTTTATTGAAGTTATTGAAAAATGGTATGAAAATATCTAAACGTTAATTTTAATAAAAAACGTAGATTATATAATCAAGTTAGTCACCTAAAATAAAAGGCCATGTGAATCTCATGTTATATTGAAAGTACGACCAACCAATATAAGGAGAATTCACATGACCCATGTAAATACTATCACAGAATCACGGAAAGGGAAACACCTTACATTTGCTGAAATGAAACAGATTGAAGCATATAAGAAACTCGAGTTATCAAACCGAGCGATTGGCCGACTGCTTGATCGCAATTATCAAACCATCAATAATAATGTTAAGAAAGGGACTGTTACACAAGTCCAAAAGCAAACACAGAACGGCAAATCCTATTTTTATGAAAGAGCAGTTTATTTCGCAGATGTCAATTATGACGTCTATGAAAAGAATCGTTCGCATTGCGGCCGCCGCCCCAAATGGGTTGATGGACATGAATTTGTTGATTGGGCTGATCAAAAAATGCGACAAGACAAATGGTCACCTGATGTTGTTGTCAATGTAGCTAAAAGTGAAGCCTTCTTTCATGAATCCATCATTCCAAGCACGTCCACACTTTATCATTGGATTGATAGTGGCATCATGCAGACAAAGAATATGGATTTGTTAGAAAAGGTTGATCGAAAACCACGCTCCACAAAAGGCAAAGGACATCGAAATAAAAAGGTGCATGGTATCTCAATCGAAGAACGTCCAGAATCAGTTAACCAGCGAAAGGAATTCGGACATTGGGAAATTGATACGGTTATCGGTAAAAAGAAGGCTGATGAACCTGTTCTATTAACGCTTGTTGAACGTAAAACAACCTTTGAACTCCTCTTCAAAATTGATGGGAAAAGAGCAACGCAAATTGATGATACCTTACAACATATGATTAGTCAGTTAAACGGAATCGAAGGTGACATTTTTAAAACCATTACCTCAGACAATGGAAGTGAGTTTAGTAATCTATCTGAATTGTCTAAAGAGATTGATGTCTATTACTGTCATCCATACGCTTCCTTTGAACGAGGAACCAGTGAAAATCAACATAAAATCATCCGTCGTTTCTTACCCAAACATGAGTCGCTGAAAGATGTTAATGAGGATCAAGTCAAAAGGGTTCAACAATGGATGAATGACTATCCACGAAGAAACCAAAACTATAAAACACCTCACCAAGCATTTGTCTTAGAGCTACAGAAATTACAGCTGAATCTTGTTGCTTAAAATCATGTTTAACCCAGGTATGTCCCGTGATGGTGTGCATGGATCTGTTTGGCTTTAAAGCCAAACAGATCCATGCACACCACTAAAGCACAAATTCATGCCTTTACTGGCATAAAACAATATAACTTTGTGAACTCACTAAAATAATTATTCTAAGTGACTAACTTAAACTTGAAATTTAGGTTTTAATAAAAAATAAGGAAATCAGCAATTAATAAATAATGAGGTTATATAATTTATCTTCAGAGGTGTAGAATATGAAAATCATGATTGAAAAATATCAAAATAAAGACCAGCAACAGTTAAAACAATTGCTGGAGTTATGCTTTGAGGATGAATCTTTATTGGACATAGTAAATGGATCTAATTTTAAATGTGCATATTCAGCTATTTTTGCTGATAAATTAGTCGGTTTTGCGCTCGTATGGACTAGTCGTTTTCATCCTTATTGTACTTATTTTCGCATTTTATCCAATCCATTTCATAAATTCTTTAAAACAGAAGAAAAATTATTTGCTAAAGTTAGTGATCGATATATAGAAGACTCATCTTTACAAACTTCATTATGGGAAACATCAATGATCTTAAATAAACTCTATCAAGAAAAAGGTTTTAAAGAAATTAGAAGAACGTACATATCCACATTAAAGATAGCTAATATTGAAATGGATAACTGCGATATCGAAGTAGATTATACTATTAAAACATTAAAAGAAGTTTTACTTGACAGGACTTTAACAGATGAGTTAACTTACCTTGTTAAAAGCAATTATGAACAAACACATAAAGCCAATCCAGTTGCAAATTTATCAACAGATCAATGGAAAAGAATGATTTTTGCGGATGATGTGATATCTGATGGAAGCTATTTTTTCTTAGATGAGAACAAAAAGAGTCTAGTAGCTTACTCATTTCTGCATGAATCAGATGAGGAGGATTCATTGGAATTGGGGTGGTGTGGAGCTACTGACTTTGAAGATAAGTATTTGATTTCCCAGTTGATATTTTATCAGCTGAAATATGCAAGCAAACACGATATTAAATTTTTAATCGGTGAATTTGATACAACTGATCCCTCTGCAATGGAAGTGATGACTAGTTTTCCGTTTGATCCAAGTCCTGCTTGGGTGACTTATCGGAATTAACAGAGTTAAGTGAGGTTTATTTTTCCGAGTTAGCATTCAGAGATCATCGCTCCACAATAAAAAGAAGCAAGCACAATCAGCCCACTTCTTTTTTATTCTTATTTCTCAATTCTTTTTCAAAATTCTCTTTAACCATTTTAGCGATATCTTCATGAGAAAGTTCATTTAAATCCTCAAAGCTACTTAATTTTTCACAAACCTTAATATAGGCAAATGCGAGACTTGTGGTTAATGTTGATGCAACCGTTCCGTTAATCATTCCGCCTGCAAATGTGCCGACACCAGGAATGAGTTTAAAGATGTTTCCGACAATGGCTTTACCGATAAGTGTTGCTGTTGAGGAGCCAGCAAGTGCAGAAACGATCGTTTGCATCAGTGCCTTGGAATTTGGAAAACCAAAAATATTCGTTATTTTTGTAATTAAAGTGATTTGAATTCCTACAAGGGCGATTGAATCGGAAAAGGGAATCGGGGTAAAGCCAACGCCGAAGGAACTAGCGATAAACCCCATTGACCACTTTTTTGCTTGTTCAACTTTTAGTTTGATATCAGATTTTTGGGCGTTGACAAAGGCCTTTTTTGTTGCTTCTGGAAGGACTTGAAAAGTTAGTTGAACAAGATTGCCGAGACCATAGCTAGGAACTTCAAAGTTGCCCATGAGTTTTTTGGGTGCTGCTAGTAGTTTTACTGTATTAACGACAGGAAGATTGAGGTTATCTATTTCTTTTGCAAAGGCTTCATCGTCACTAATACATTGTGTTAATACAAGGATGATCGGCATCTTTTCTGAAAAAAGTCGAATCCATTCAATTTCTTCCCTTTCAATCCGTTCTGATTCGTAGGAGATGCAGTACCACATTAAATGAACTTGCTCTTTTACATCATTTGTTTTCTCTCGAGTTTCTATTTCTGCTACGATTTCACTTTGGATTTCTTTTCTTGCTATATCCTTTAGTTCAAGACCTTTTGTATCAAAAAGATTAACAGGTACGGAGTCTTTTGATATTTTTTTCAAATGTTGAGTAACGGGCATTCCAGTTCCCGTTTGAGCGAGATTCTCTCTGAAAATAGAATTGATCAGTGTGCTTTTACCGACACCTGTTTTTCCAGCAATTAAAATATTTGGTTTGACCATATTTTTGAAATCTGCTTCTAGTTCTTCTAGTATATCTTCTAATGAAAAATCTCTTTTATCAGTTGTTGTGTAGTCCATCTGTGTTTTCCTCCAAAACTATGTCGTCTATTAATCATTATATATTGATTGGTCATTTAAATAAAATGATTAATTCGGACCAACACGATGTTGGTCATACGGATAGCCACGAGACCTAAATTCAGTTATTTGATAAAAAAAACAACTTGAGTTGTTGTGAAAAATTACGGGTAATCGTTAAATAAGAGCTTTAACAAACAATTGGGTGAGATTTAAATTCTCACCCAATTGATAGGGAATTCCCATTATAATTGTTGTTTCATTTTCTTGATTTCCTCAATATCTAAGTGTGTGACCTTTGCTATAAGATGTAAATCTAATTCTTCCTTCAGCATTTCAATAACTACTTCTTTTTTTCCAATCACTTTCCCTTTCTCTTCATATGAAATTGGGATTTCAAAAATCTTATCTGCTTCTGGCAATTTATTGACTTCATCCATTAATTGTTCCTCCTCTTCTTTCGTTAATTTTAGATAGGTTTCAAAAAAGCCGTAAAGTAGTCTTTGTTTTGCGGGATTTAATTCCATTTGAGTAATCATGCGCAGGAATTCTTTCTTAACTTGTACGCGTTCGTTTTCGTCATAATCCATCTGGCTCAATAATGCAGCGGCAGCAGGGTTGTCGGAACGAATATAGTCGCGCCAATTCTTTTTACGGAGATGTAGGGTCATGTAGTTAAAGGTCAGCACGTGGAAAAAGGGAAAGCCCATTGTATATTGTTTCTCTTCCCATTTATCATCGTAACTAAAGACAGCAATCGGGATAATGGGTTTTTGATACTTATTGTATAAAGGACTGAAATAATGATACATTCGTTCGTTGAAATCCGATTGCCGATAGCTTTGGGGTTCAATATGCACAATGATGACAACATCCGTGTCCTTCAATGTTGTTTCCATCACGATATCAAGTCTCCTAGCAGCTCCATCCAATAGATTGGTATAGACTTCTTCGGACAAGGGTTTAATCCGATGGAAATTGATATTCTTGTACACATCAGGAAAAAATGCTTCGAGAAACTCTTTTAAAAAAGTGTTAATCAATTCTTTGTACAATTGGTCGTGTTTTGTGTGGGTAGATTCTGGAGGCTTTTCTTTGATTAGTACTGGCATGGCTGCCATGGAAGCACTTCCTTGATCGGTTTTTTGATGAGGTGGCAAAGGCGAGGGGTCTAGCTATAATATAGCACGGTTTTTGGGGCGGGACAATAGTATCAGAGGATTTTGATTGATGATAGGGTGTTTACAAGGAAACAAATAGGCTAAAAAAATTCATTTTACTTTTACTAATAGAAGTATTGGGAAATTTAAAATAAATCGATGAAGAAAAAATCTACCTCATTGTGACGATAGAGCAGGAGAATTATCGCCTCCACTCAAAATGGGCGAAAGCGATTTTCTATCATTTCAATATTAAAATAATTAAATAATTACTAATCTTTGAAGTCAACCATTTAATTTAATGTCATTTGTTGAATTAGAAATAGGTGCTCAAACTGGTAACTAACTATCCCTTAACCGGATACTTCTCTTTATTCTTCACAAGTTTCTTTTCTACAATTTCTTTTACATCCAATTCCAGTTCAGCACATAGCATTAAGGTGTATATTAAGACGTCAGCAATTTCTTCACGGATATTTTCTTGGTTTTTATTAAGGGCTTCTTTACTGCTAATCCATTGAAAGTCTTCTAGGAGTTCGGCAGCTTCTATAGAGATTGAGATAGCTAGATCCTTTGGGTTATGGTATTGTCTCCAATTTCGTTCGTCTCTGAATTGATTGATTTCATCGATTAGGCTTTGAATATCGCTCATGAATATATTTTCCTTTCTAGCTCGAGTAGTTTTTGCCTTAATTTAGGGTCTGTTGCATAAATGTATAGACCGTAGATTCCCCGTTTCATCAAAACATTGATGGAATTTAAGATGATTTCTTCTTTAAGTTTTTGGTTCTTTTCAAGTGATAGATCGGTGCGTGAAATGAATGCGCCGGTATCTTTGTATTTTGATGGATCAATAACGAGTTCATTTTTTTCTTCATCATAGGTAACGGAAGGTCCAAGCACAACGCCAACGTAATTTAGATCAAAGCCTTGTACTGTATAAATAGAACCGACTTCCTTAATAGAATCTGGATTTTCTGCCCATGTTACATTGTCTTGAGTACTGTTCCAGGGCATGTTAATTCCATTTTCATCAACCAGGTATGTTTCATTGTCCTTCTTATGCAAATAGTCAAATGTCGAAACGATTCTGGAAAGACCATGATCCTTGTTTTTATTATTAATCGCTGTTTTAAATGTTGAAGCATTTTCAAATATTTTTAGCTCAAATGAGGAATCTAGTTCTTTTGGTAAAGGTAGAACTTTCTTTTCAACAAAAGAGTCAATCCACTTTATTGTTTCAGGTGAGGCGTTCATCCTCATTTGGTCGGTAAGTTTGATAACTTTTGCATTATATTGCTTTGTTATTTGTTCGAGTAATTGGCTATTCCAATAACTTTTAATTTTTAACACTTGTTTTGGATCGAAAATTACAATTGTAACTTTACTGCGTTTGATAATTTCATCCAATTGATTATCATAATGGAAATTATTATAAGCATCTTTTTTTGTCAGAAGGAGATGAGCTTCATCGACTAAGACGATATCTGCAGTTGTTTCCGTTTTAGTTTTTTGATTAATAAATGATGTTGGTTTCAAAAAACTCTTTTTCTTTAAATTTGGTAAGCTATTAGCAATACTTTTATATGTTTTCAACATTTCACCGTGATTGACCAACAAGTAATTATCAGTTTTGTTTAAAGGTGGGCTACTATCTCTGCTCATATCTTGGATGGTATTAAACAAAGAACTTAACAAGACACTTTTACCTGTCCCCGCATCTCCTTCTATGGCGATCACATGATGACCTTCTTTTTGAACGTGTTTTTTGCAGAAATCAAGGATCTCATTTTTAACGTCAAGTTGTAAGGGAGATAACTCCTTGTAAGGCGATAGTTTGTAGATATCCTTATTTCTAAGCCCTTCAAGGGAATCACCGACAATTTTTTCTTCCCTAAGTTTCTCCCATATTTTTTGAAAGAGTTCTTCATTATAGAATGCCTTTTGATAGTAGTTGTGCATTTCTCTAGTTCTAGTTTGGCTAACGTTTTGGAGCTGATAATGATTATCCGCAATAAAATAGTTTATTAGATTTGATTCAATATTGTATGTTGCCGATTGATTAAACTTCTCATGTCCTATTAGAATAGAATAGTTTAAATTTTTTCGTTGGCGATCCTCGATATGATTTTTTAATCGTCGTTTAGCTTGCACCGTTTGTCCGATATAGGCAGCGGGTCTCTTTTTCTCATTGTAAAGGATGTATACAATGGGATAGTTATTTAAATGAAGTGCTTCCACCGTGTGCAAATTGCCAAGATTGAAATCAATCTTTTGAAAAACTAATTCATTCATCGTGTTAACCTCTATCTTTTTTGTATTTGAGATAATCTTATCATAGTTTGTAATAATATATCTAATAATTACCTTTAGATATAATAGGATATTCTACTAATTAATTAACCTGCATTTTTGAAGATGAAGTATTGCCATAACAGTTTCTTTTATCATTCACCTTCCCAGTTAATTTGTATTTACTTAACAATCCTTGCTATTTTTGAAAGGTATATGGACTTCTACGATTAAAATAATGAATTAGTCCCTCCGGTGATGGTTGCTTACAAATTGCTCATTCTTATGCTTGTAGTATTAGCTCTGTGGTCATTTGATGGCTAATCTGCTAATCTATGATTCTTTTAGAGGATAAATTTCTCTAGAATTTGACTGTGTATATTTCGCTTTCAAGGGCATATTTTTTCACAAAGTATGTTGAAAAAGACCCGAGATGTCTATGCTATAAACTTTATTCAATTCTCTTATCATACGAATGGAGTTTGTAGTTTCTTTAAATGAGAGTCAAAATAAACAATAATTATAAAAAATTCACCAATAAATCGATAGTAAAAGCGCTTTCTTGAATGTAAGTTATATATAAGAAAAGAGTACGAAAAAGCTGTAATGAGGGGGTAATTATGTTCTTTTAATAAAATGATATCATAGAAAAGCTGTTAAATTAGGCAACTGTAGAATAATTGATTCTAAGAAAATAGGAGGGACCAAATTGGGGAGAAAACGATTTAGATTAGTAAGTATTTTTTTAATCATAACTTTATTGATCCTGTCTTTCGTGGAGTATTTACCTGCAGTGATGGCAGAAACAGCAACGCCAAATGAATTTAATGATAATCTAGAAATTAAGGAAGATAATGATGAAAATACGATTGATTCATCTGATTCATCAGAAAAAGAAGAGAACATAGTTGATCTAGAAATTGATTCTGAGGAATCTGAAGATACAGATGCTTTAGAGGAAGAGGCTATTGAGAGTTTCGAAGAAGAATCATTAAATCAAATAGATGCAAATGATTCTGAGGGAGAAAAAATAACTGAAAAGTCAGATAAAATCGAAAAAAAGAGAGATTTAAGTGAAACATTAGATGAGTCATATTATGTTGATTTTAAAAACGGAAATAATGGTGAATTAAAAGCTGAAGAAGGACGAATGGAAGTAAGTTATCAGTCTGATTTGGCGAAAATTAGTACATTTGGACAAACTGTCATCCATGATGCAGCTGCACCTGAAATAAAAAATGGTGTGTTGGAAATGGATCTGGAGTTTACTGAGGATGATACATCAAGATTTGGTTTTGTTTTTCGTTATAAGGATATCGGGAATTATGCTGCTGTTTTAAAAGATCAAGGAAACTGGGTCCTTCATTATAAAGTTGATGGTCAACCAACGAACCAGACGATTACCTCTTTAAAAGATGTTGATTTTAATGCAAATGAAAAGTACACGGTTAAATTAATTTATGATGAAATCTATTTGAATTTATTTATTAATGGTGAGGAAATCATCAATATAAATGCATCTAATGTACCGCAACATACAGGGAAAATTGGCGTAAGAAGCTGGTTTAATAATAAGACATTTATGTTGGAAAGTATAGAAAACTATAGTCTTGATCTAGGCCCTGGTGAAGGTGGAGAACAAGGGGAATTAATTGAAATCCAAAGCCCGGATGGTGAAGTAACTGTCTCACTTGATGATGCGTTTCCGCGGATAGATCATTATACTTGGAAGGATAATGAAATAGATGGATATAAGGGGAACGTCAATTCGATTAGAGTTAATAATATTCGTTACACCCCGGCTGTTGAATTTGAAAAATTATCGGAAAATAAAGCACAGTACACTATTAAAGTGCCCGACTTGATGGAGGAGGCCAATCTGACAATAGAGGCAACACCTGAGGGCGTAGATATTAAAGTGACAGATATTAAGGAAAGTTCTGATAAGCTTGTCAAAACCCTAGAAATTCCTAATCTTGGCCTTGTGTCGATAAATAATGAAGATTATGATGTTGCACAGCAAGCTGCAGCATGGACTACCGGTGAGTGGCATGGTGTATTTGAAGAATATCATGATTTACATGAAGATGTAGAAAGTGTTACAGGAGGACGGACATTTGCTTTCCTTAACACAGATACATTTGCTGCGACTATATTAAATAACATTGTTGATAGTACTGACAAAATCCGTATCAATATTGATGAGGATAGTGAAGGCAAAAAAATAACTGAAATGTCGAATGGTGCCTGGACATATCATGAAAATAATGCCCTCGATCCTGAGGAATTGCCATGGGCGAAGATTATCTTTACAGGCGACAATAATGGTGACGATGTCATTGATTGGCAAGACGCGGCTATCGCATATCGTGATGTTGCAGAAACACCGGTAGAAGATGGATATTTATTAGCACCCTATAAACATGAGTTAGTACGTGATCATATCTCTTATATTAGCTTCAATATAGGTTCACAAGCCGGAATGCCATTTTTACGTGCGTTTGATAATGCGAAGAAAATATCAAATCTAATAGATGGATTTGGTCAGAACATTCTATATAAAGGCTATCAAGCGGAAGGGCATGATGACTCTCACCCTGATTTTGGTGGGCATACTGGAATCAGACAAGGAGGAATAGAAGATTTTAACTATGTTTTACAAGAAGGTAAAAAACATAACATTATTGGTGGAGTCCATATAAATGCTACAGAGTATATGCTAGATGCTTTTGAAACCAACATGGATAATATGGTACAACCATTAGCCAAAGGTTGGGGCTGGATGGATGAATCCTATTATGTAGATCAATATAAAGATTTAGTGAGTGGTGAATTAGAACGTCGCTTAAATATGTTAAAAGAAGAAACAGGCGATAACTTGTCATTTGTTTATATTGATGTTTACAGTGGGGCTGACTATAAAGCGAAAAAGTTAGCGGAATATGTTAATAATAATGGTTGGATGTTAGGAACTGAATTCGCCGGTCCACTATTTGAACAAGTAGCATGGACACATTGGGGGACAGATCCTGGTTATCCAAATGAGGGAAATGATATAAAGTTATTACGCTTTTTGCGGAACCATGCAATGGATGGATTTATGAGTCACCCATTATTAAAGGGTAATCAACAAGTAGGTGTAGGTTATTGGCAAAATAATCCTGAGAGTAGAAGCTTTGTCAAAACACAAGAGGTATTCTTTGTTCACAATTTGCCGACTAAATATATGCAATACTTTCCAATCACTAAGTGGGAAGACGATAGAATAGAAATGGAAAATAACGTTGTTGTGCAGCGTGAAGATAATAATGAGGTTCATCTTTATAAAGATGATCACTTAGTGGCAATTATGTCGGATACAGAAGACGTTAGTCAAAGTACTGTATTCATTCCGTGGAATCCAGAAACAGAGGAAAAAGTGTATCACTGGAACCCAGAAGGTGGTAGAACGACTTGGACCGTTCCCAATTCATGGGATAACGCAACATCAGCAAAACTGTATGAATTAAACGACCTTAACCGTGAATTTATTCAAGATGTAAATATTAACAATGGTGAAGTTACATTAGATGTTGAGGAAAAGACAGGTTATGTATTATACCTTGAAGAACCTGAAGAACAAGAAGATATGGATTGGGGTGAAGGTGGTTTAGTTAAAGATCCTGGATTTGAAAGTCATCAATTTGATGATTGGGAAAAATCCTCAACCAATGAAAATGCAGATCATATTCAAATGGTATCAGATGAAAATCTAGATGGTCAACTTGAGGTAACAAGTGCAAATGATGCTAAGATAGAACAAGTTATTACCGGACTTACACCTGGAAAAACGTATACAGCTTCAGTTTGGGTAAATATAGAAGATACTCGAAAAGTAAGTATTGACGTTGGGCAAGAGGGTGAAGAAGTTACAAATTGGCTTGAGGACACAAAACATAAATTCTATTCAAGACAACATAAGTATTTGGATAAGAATTTCCAGCAAGTGAAAGTCAAGTTTGATGCAGTATCTGAAACGGCAACTTTATCTCTTCAGGTGGATAAAGGTGAAGGTAGAGTTTTATTTGATGATGTGCGAATTTGGGAAAACCCAGGGAAAACTGATACATCGGGTGCCGTTTTGTTTGAGGATTTTGAAAACGTAGATAACGGTTGGGGACCTTTCGTATATTCTAGAAGCGGTCCAAATCGTACGCATTTTGCAGAAAAAAACCCAGAAAAAGATCAAATTAAGCATCATGTTATTGATGGGAGATTTTCTTTAAAGACAAATGAGAATGGGGATCCAGGTGAATGGCTACGAACACTGCCTCAAACATTAAGGTTAGAGCAAAATAAAACGTACACGGTAAAAATGGATGTAAATGCTGCTGCTGACGATATGTATACGGTGGCAGTAAGGACGAATGAAGATGGAGAAGTTCGTGATTTAGCTTCACAAACAATTAAGGAATCCGATGAGGAAATAGAGTTTACTGTAACCACTGATGATGCTAAAGACCCGTATTTAGCAGTGATTAAGAATTTTAATGATACGAGTCTTGAATCAGCGGGAATTTTGATCATTGATAATATTTTAGTGACAGATGATGATCAAATCGACATGGAGCAATTAAAAGAACTAATAGAAGAAGCTCAGGCAATTTCCAATGAAGATGGAGAGTATACTGAAGCATCATTCATCGCCTTACAAGATGCCATTGAAGTTGCCGAAGCTGCCCTGCAAACCATTGAAACAGAAGAGGAATTGACAGATGCCATAGCTGCCTTACAATCGGCCATTGATAGTTTAGTTGAAGTTGAAGAAGGCCCTGAGTCTGTTAACTCTACTGCATTAGAGGCACTTGTAGATGCAGCAAAAACCCTTGATTCAGCTGACTATACAGAAACAAGCTATACAGCTTTAGCTGAAGCCCTTGACTCAGCATTAGATGTTTTAGCAGATGAAGAAGCAACACAAGATGATGTAGATGAGGCAACAACAGCTTTAGCTTTAGCTATAGCAGGTCTTGAAACGATTGAAACATCAGATCCAGTAGTAGATAAAACTGTTTTAACAGCCATTGTAGCAGCAGCCGAATCTTTAAATTCTGCTCACTACACAGATGAAAGCTATGCAAATTTAGTCAATGCACTAGAAGCAGCTTTAGTTGTTTTAGCAGACGAAGAAGCAATACAAGCTGATGTAGATGAAGTAACAACAGCACTAGTATTAGCCATAGCAGACCTTGTTGTTGATTGTTCAGAAGATCCTGAGGAACCAGGAGAAGACCCTAAGGATTCAGAAGATCCGAAAGATGATGAGGATAAAGATGAGACCCCAGTTGTTGATGAAGATGGTGGTTCACTTCCAGCAACAGCAACATCTATCTATAACTGGTTATTGGTTGGATTTGTATTTGTATTAGCAAGTGGATTTATTCTACTTGTAGCCAATAGAAAGAAAAGATCTACTGAGTAAGATTGTAGAGTAGATTCGATAGACAAAAGCGCCCCTATCAGTTTGGTAGGGGTTTTTTACACTTTAAAAATTCAAACTATTATTTCAAAAAGATATTCTTTTTAATTGTCTAAAGACTTTTGATTGATTTGCTTTATAAAAAGATTTTAACAACATATTGGTAACCAATTTTATTACAGATAACCGTCCGTAAACCTCGAAGTAACAGAATGTTGGTCACACAGGCATTACCACACGACGTGCCCCTTTTGAATATGCACTTTTAAGTATAGAAGAATACCTACTAAGCATTTCTACAATATTAAACGATTTAATTGGTTAGTTGACAGATCCAATTAGAATTGCTATCATTAAAAATGACCACTTGGTCACTAAAGGGAGATAGATTATATGAGCCGTATTCAGTTTAATAAACTAGCTAAAGAAAAAAGAATGAGAATTATTGAGGCAGCGTTAAATGAATTTGTACATAACGGGTACAATGGAACATCGACGAATCAAATTGTTAAAAAGGCAGGGATAAGTAAAGGAAGTTTATTTAAATATTTTGATAATAAGGAAAGTCTCTATTTTTTTCTTTTAGATTATAGCATTAAAGGTTTGTTGGAAAAGATGCAGAATGAAGTTTCAACTTTACCAAAGGATCTTTTTGAAAGAGTATTTAAAATATCGGAGGTTGAAATAACATGGCATATTGAAAATCCTTTACAATACAAATTACTAAAAGCCGCTTTTGCAAAAGATAATCCTGTTTATAAAAAAGTAACACATTTATATAGTCATATGGCTGAAGTTTCCTTTTACAAGTTACTTGATGGTGTTGATTTTGAGACGTTTAAATCGGATAAAAATCAGATAATAGATATTCTTAAATGGTCGCTTGATGGATTTAATCAATCGTTCGTAGAAGAGATAGACCCTGATGCAGATCTACAGCTCATCCAGATGCAATATAATAAACAACTTAAGCAGTATATGGATATTTTAAAGGATGGATTTTAAATGGAGGAGATATGAAGGATGTTAAAAGGCTTTGGAGAAACGAAGACGGTCACAATTGGAAATACCGAGATGGATTATGTTGTTTTTGGAAGTGGGAATAAACCGTTTATCATTATACCGGGGTTAAGCGATGGTCTTAAGACAGTAAGAGGACAAGCACTTACTTTATCATTGTACTATAAGCAATTTGCTAAGGAATTTAAACTATACGTTTTTAGTAGGAAGAATCAATTAGAGGAGGGTTATACAACTCAAGCAATGGCAAG
The DNA here is from genome assembly GCF_052055485.1 of Amphibacillus sp. Q70. Taxonomy (GTDB): domain Bacteria; phylum Bacillota; class Bacilli; order Bacillales; family Amphibacillaceae; genus Amphibacillus. Next base: position 1,254,588 of record NZ_CP197171.1, read on the forward strand.
AGACCAGAAAAAAGCGATGGAAAAGTTAGGACTTAAGGATGCTTATGTCATGGGTATATCACAGGGTGGTATGATTGCTCAGCATCTAGCGATAGAATATCCAGTTTGGGTTAAAAAATTGATTTTAGGTGTGACGGTTTCAAAACAGAATGCAACGATCCAAAAAGTGATAACAAATTGGGTGGAGATGGCTGAAAAAAATGATTATGGGACATTAATGATCGATACAATGAAAAAAACTTATACAGAAAAAGGAGTTAAAAAGTATCGCTTATTTTTCCCCATTCTTAAAAGGATCGGAAAACCTAAATCCTTCAAACGATTTATCATTCAAGCAAATGCCTGCCTTTCCCATGATGCCTATGATCGATTGACTGAGATTCAATGCCCTACTTTGGTGATTGGAGGGGATAGTGATAAGGTCGTTGGTGAGCATTCATCTGAAGAAATGGCTGACAGAATCAAGGGCAGCAAATTGCTTATTTATAGTGGATTAGGACATGGAGCGTATGAGGAAGCTAAAGATTTTAATGAGCAAGTTATGCTTTTTCTGAAAAGCTAATGCAGTAGAAATTGGAGTAAAATCAATATGCATGATTGGAAAACATCAATCATAGCGAGATGAGAAAAGCATGACCCGATTGAGCATTATAGAATTGAAATAGCAAAACATAATTAAGCTGAATCAATTTATCACAGATAACCGTCCGTAAAACTCGGGGCAACAACGGGTTTTGATGGGGCGAGTAACCGCAAATATCTTCGATGGGGCGAGTAATCGCAGCAATGTTGTCAGGTTAAGCCAAGTAATCGATCAAGAGGGTGGAACAAAAAGATTTATTCATGAACAAACAGAATATGGATATAGAGGGCCCCCCCTCTGCAGATGAGATATGTTCCGCTTCCCTTTTTTGTGAAAACCCTTCTCAAAATATCTTCCCTTTGATTCAGGCGGGATTTTATTTCTCCACCTGAATGTGTTATAAGTTAATGTCTTCAAATGTATTTGCCCAATTATATTTGTTACTTTAATTTTTCCAATATTCAGATGTGTGAGTCTTACTATAAGATTTAAGGCTATTTCCTCTTTTAATATTTCAATCGCTACTTCCTTAATTCCAATACCCTTAATGATTAAGAAGTTGAAAGCAAATCGATAAATGAATATGTTGAGGTTTTATAGAAGTTATCGCAAAAGATATGATGTTATACCTTGTGATAGCTTCTTTATTTTTGTGTGAACAGAACTGTAGCATGATCACTTGTCTACTAACCATCATTTGCACGAATATTGAAGTCAACCTATCTTTTTCTTTTAAGTTAAACTTCTATTTAGAGAAACTGAGTAGAGTGTTTCTATCAGTGATTTCAGCCCTTCATCCCAAGCAAAAATTTCTATCGCGTATTTTATTCCAATTTCCAATTCGAAAAACTGAATAGAATGTTTCAATCTCACTTACAATACGCACAAAAAGGCTATTGAACCAATTATAAGTCACTGTTCAATGCCTCTCTTTACACCCTGTGGTATAATGTAAAACAATTAAATGATAAGGGGTGTAAATAAAATGAATGATGAAAAAGGAATTTCTGTATTACAAGATGTCATTCGGTTGAAAACTGAGAATAACCATGAAGCGGTCGTTGCAGAATATTATCAACAATTGCTAGCGGAGTATGATATAGATGCAGAGATCATTGAATATGCTCCCGGCCGAAGTAATTTAATTGCTGAGCTCAAAGGTAGTGAGCCGGGGAAAATTCTTGCTTATAGTGGTCATATGGATGTGGTTGCAGCTGGTGATCATGAGGAGTGGACTTATGATCCTTTTGGGGCAGAAATTGTTGATGGCAAAATGTATGGTCGGGGAACAACAGATATGAAGGCAGGTCTAACCGCTATGGTTCTTGCTTTGATTGATTTGAAGGAATCAGGAAAAGACTTCAACGGAACGCTACGGTTGGTTGCTTCTGTCGGAGAAGAGATTGGAATGTATGGCTCAAAGCAACTAACAGATGAAGGTTACATGGATGATATTGATGCATTAGTGATTGGGGAACCATCAGGGAAAGATATTCTGGTGACAGCACATAAAGGATCTGTTCAATATGAAGTCATATCTCATGGTAAAGCAGCTCATAGTTCTATGCCTGAAAAGGGAATCAACTCATTAATGCAGATGAATGCATTTATTACAGAAGCGGATGCGAAGTTTGAGGAAGCAGGAAAATCTGCCTCCAATGAAAAGCTTGGTTCGATGCTAAATGTTTTTACAGTTATTGAGGGTGGGACTCAAATTAATAGTGTACCTGAGCAAACGATTCTAAAAGCAAATGCAAGAACGATTCCAGAATGTGATAATCAAGTCGTGTTGGACATTTTAAACACGACGATTGACGAGATGAACGAGAAGGTTGACGGGCGGTTGGAATTAAATGTTTTACAAAATAATATGGCAGTAGAAAGATCAGATCAATCAAAGCTGGTTCAATCAATTCGTAAAATAGCTGGTCGGGATATTCCTTCAATAGGCTTAGGGGGCGCGACCGATGCCTCTAACTTCTGTCGTGTGGAAAAGGAATTTGATCTAGCCATTTTTGGCCCTGGAGCATCAGCTACTGCCCATACAGTTGATGAGTATGTTGAAGTTAAGGATTATTTATACTTCTGTGGTTTATTTATTGATTTGGCATTAGACTATTTACAATAAGATTTGATAACTATTGATGGGTTAATTGTCAATAATCAAAGGAGTGATTAATTTGGATTATTTAGATGTAGCTAATGGATCAATATTGTTTATACTTTGTGCTTTAGCGATTGGCGTCGTTGCCATTCAAGCGGTTATTTTTATTTTTGTGGCGTGGCGTAGAGGTCAGGAAATCGGACTGTCTAAACAAGTGATGCGCCGTACGATGTCCAATAGTGCTATTTTTTCGATTGTGCCATCATTACCAATCATTGTGATGATGTTGGCATTATCACAAGCTTTAGGGAGATACTTCCCGTGGTTGAGACTATCTGTCGTTGGTTCAGCAGCCTATGAAGGAATGGCAGCAGACCTAGCTGCTCAAAGTATGGGTCTGCAAGGATTTGCCGATCCTAATATGTCGCCGACAATATTCATTGTCATTATGTTTGTTATGACCGTTGGGATTATTTGGGGCATTATCTTTAACATATTCTTTATGAATCGTCTGGATAAGTTCTCTAAGAATCAAAAGGAAAAAGCTGCAGGGGGATTCATTACGATTTTTTCCAGTGCTTTATTTATCGCACTGTTAGTTACTTTGTCGGTACCTCATGTGGCGAATGTGAATAATATCGAAGCCATCGTTGCTTTTGTTAGTGCTGGTGTTGTGGTGATGATTTTAAATAAAGTAGCAGATGTGACGAAGTGGCGTATTTTAAGTGATTTTTCATTACCAATTGCCTTAATTGCAGGAATGGCTACGGTTATTTTCTATGGCAATTTAATGTGAGGAGCGTGAGATAAAGTGCAAAAAGGAAATCAATCATTTACAAAACGGATTAATCTTCTTGGCCGTTGGACAAGCGTGATTGCGTTATTTTTTATGTTGCTTGTCCCGTATGGAACAGCCTATTATTTTGGTGTAAAATTTCAGCTAAATGAGGTACTTGCTGCTTCAATCGGACTGATTGCAACTTTTCTTCCTACAGCAGTAGTAGAAAACATTTCATATTATCCGGTTTTTGGATCAGGCGCAATGTACTTAAGTTCCATTACTGGGAATATTCTTAATATGAAATTACCAGCGGTGGTTTCAGGTCACCAAATTGCTAAAGTCAATCCGGGTACTGAAAAAGGAGATGTCATTGCTATTATTAGTGTGGGTATTTCTTCTTTAGTGACGATAGCCGTCTTGCTTTTAGGGAATTTTGTTGTTGGTGAAGCTTTAGCCCCTGTCCTAAGTAATCCCGTCTTAAAGCTAGGGTTTGATAATATCACCCCTGCTTTACTGGGTGCAATTACCATTCCTCGGTTAGTTCAAGCGAAAAAGCTAGCGATCACTCCAGTGATTATAGCAGTAGTGGCTTATCTAATGATTGGTCCTGAGAATTTTGGGGCAGTTCAAAGCTATGTTTTAATTACAGTCATGGCTGTATCTGTAGGGGTAGCTTACCTGCTGCATAAACGGAATTTATTAGATTCTTAAATGCTTTAACATGAGTGAATAAATAGAGTTAAAAAGAGGGTGTCTTGTTTATTTTAAGATAGCCTCTTTTTGCTGTATCAAGACTGCAGGAAACCTGACAAAATCTTTAAACTGATGAACAGGAATGATATATTATTAAAAGCTCACTTGGGCATTTACACACATTCATTTTTCTTAAGAATACAATAAGTTAAAAAGAGAGGAAGATGAATGATGCTCAATTCGTTTCCAGTCTGTATCAAGACGTTGGAAGTTAGCAATGGTCCGAATCAAACGGTTTTTTATCCTCAAGTGGTAGGAATGGAAAATCAACAGTTTGAAAGAACGATCAATCAAAAGATTGTCACTGAAACACAGCAACTCATTGATCAGCAAGTTGGTAATATGCCAGAAACTGTGGCAGAAATGATTGGTTTGTATGAAGTGAAGAATAATCAACGACAAGTGTTGAGTTTAACACTTTCTAATTATACGTATCATGATCGAGCAGCTCATGGCATGACATTTATTAAGGGATTAACATTTGACCTTGAAAAGGAAAAAGTCTGTGAACTCAAAGACTTGTTTAAGCCTGGAAGCAATTATGTTGAAAGACTTTCCATGTTAATTGATCAACAAATAAAACAACGAGATATCATGCTGATCAATGACTTTCAAACGATTCGCCCAGATCAAGATTTTTATATTGCGGATAAAACACTTGTTATCTTTTTTCAACTCTATGACTTGACTCCATATGTATTTGGCTTCCCCATGTTTCCAATCTCTGTTTATGACATCCAAGATATTATTGATGAAGAGGGTCCACTTGGTCGAATGGTTGTTAATAATTAATTCAGTTTTTTTGATAGACAAAGATTAAAGTAAAAATGAAAAACAAGTTTAGTCCATCTTGAAATAAATCTAGTTATTCTTTTGAGAGGCTTTTGCCTAGGTTATGAAGGAGACAATAAATCCATTTACCCAATATTATACGAAGTTAGTTTAGATGAGAAGCCTATCAACCTGGTTATACGATTACCTTTTGTAGAATATATGAGTTTTTTCGTTGCTCATAAAAGTTAAAATTGTGTAGAATTTTTGCTGTTTCATTGAAGTGATTCAACCCCATCGCATATGGTTTTTTGCTAGTGAGATGGGGCTCATCGTTCCTGTAGGATTATAATACATATATTACAAAAAAACACTGAAAAAGAGGAAGTTTTCATTCTGTATGCACCACTGTACAGAAAAGAAGCTTCCTCTATTGGATGAATTGGGCATTGTACATGGTGAAGGCTGTATAGACAGAGGAAGCTGCTGCTGGTAACCACAAGATTTCCTCTATCTGGATGAAGGTAAGTTGTTTAGTTTTTTAAATCCCGGGAATTATTTTAAAACAAAACACTTTGTTTAACTTGGAGGAATTACTTTGAAGAAAATAGGCGTGATTTTAGGGTTGATTCTTATTAGTCTGGTAGTGGCGGCTTGCAATAATACTAGTGAAACAGACTCTAATAGTGAAAGTTCAGCAAATGATGATGAAAATATAGGAGAGACAGAGGTAACTGAGGATGAAAACAACGGTCAAGATGATGGAACAGAAGAGTCAGATTATACGGAGGAATATGCTGCGGGAGATTACTTGGTTTATGGTGATCGATATGAAACAACTGAATTCAGGTTCTATTTTACACGGACAGCTGAAGAACTGACACGAGAGGAGCGTTTTCATCAATCGTTAATAGAAAGTGACCCATCGCAGCGAGATCTATTTTCTGCTGTTACTGATTTTGAGGTCGATGGAACGGTAGTAAATTTGTATTTTGATGAAAATGATACGTTAAGCATGGCATCAACGGAATCAGCTCAATTTTGGGAAGTACTTCATGAGATTGGCTTTCGATTTGGCATTGATGAATTCAATCTCTTTAATCAGGATGGAGAGAGAGGACTTACTTTTGCTGAAGGTTATTGGGAAGAACCGGTTGAAATTGAGCAAGAGCCAAATCGAGGATACTATGTTATGCCGACAGAAGAATCTGAACGAGGCGAATACACTTATATAAGTGGTGCTGTAGCAGGAGAAGACATTTATACTGCTGATGGCGAATTGCTGGATTTTGGTCAAACTGTTGAAGCGATGGCAACAGTTGAAAATGCTGAAGGATCTTATTATTCTGGAATCTACGAAGGTTTGGAAATTGAAGAAGCTGTGATTGAAGGGGATCAAGCGATTGTTAAATATCATATTGGCGATGGGGTAGAGGCCTCACAACAAGAGCGTGAAGATTTTGAGCAAGTCCTTCAATTGGCTGCACTTGACTTTCAAGTAGAGGAGCTCAAGCTAGTCAATCATACAGATCAGGTTATTTCTGTGTATCCATTGTTGAATGAAACGGATGGCGATAATACTGGATCCGAATCAGATGGAGAGGGACAAGAGGAAAGTGCGGAACTAACTGAAGATGATGTTCCAGAAAAAGTATTCGATTATGTTGATGAACATGAAGATTTTGATACAGAAGAAGTTAGGGTGATGGTGGATCGTGAAGAAGATGGGAAATTTATTGTGCGAGTATTTGTATTTTCAGGCGATGAAGATGATGACACACAGATGATGAACACTTTAGGCTGGTACATGGTAGATAAGGAAACGGGTGAAGTAGAAGAGAGGGAGCTTTAACTAAAATAGAATGATGAGTATTTTCTCGATGGATCTTTAATCAATTGAGATGGTAGGAAGCAAGAGGTTTATTTCTGTTAAACGGTAAATTTCTAGATCATAGTAAATATCTTAGTTAATTACATTTAGGATTAAACAATTATAACCATTCTTTCCCTTGCTTAGCAACAGTTGACCATGTTTTAATAAGGTTATCGGCCGATACTTTTTTTGAAAGGAGGCATGAATTGCAATGATTCATTATAACGAGGTGATTTCTGCTTAGGCAGAAATCGATATAAATGAGGTCGCTTTAATGGCGGCCTCATTTTAACATAGTTGAATTTTAATTATAGATAGCTGGATTGATCGGGCTATTTGTTATAAGATAGTAGTAAGAAATGGTTTGTAAGCGTTTTTTGTATAACTTACATCCAAATGGAAAGGGGTGTTTTAGATGGACAAATTAAAAAGTTGTGGGCAGATTGAGCTTACTTTTTTTGAGGAGGACGTCAATGCAATACAAAAATGGGAAAGAGGTGCTTCCCGCTAGCTTACTTACAGAATTGCAAAAACATATTCAAGGTGAGTTGATTTATATACCCAAGCAAAGTAAACAGCGCGTGGCTTGGGGAGAGAATAGCGGATCCCGCCAGCTGATTAAGAAGAGAAATGAAGAGATTTACCAGCTATACATGGCAGGAAGCTCGCTTGAAGAGTTGGAGCAGACATTCTGCTTATCGATCGATAGTATTCGGAAAATCATTTACCAGACGCGAGATCGGTTAAAAGAGATGGAACAATAGCTCCTAATTGAGTACAAGTTGGTAAAAACAAAATATTGGGTTCCAGTAATCAGGCAGTATTTACAAAACATGTTGAGTTAGCTTTATCCAATTGAATAAAGAGTCTTTTGATCAACGATTGAAGATCAGAAGACTCTTTTTAATATGGATGGGTGTCTAAAATGATTTTGAATTCCCTTGCTGTGCTTTTCTTTTAAGTTATTTAACCCATTGCCGTTAGTTTCGATGATGTGTTTGTATCAAATATAATGTTTATCTCTTAATCACAGAGTAGAGGAACACTCAATAACCACCAGTTAACTTTTCTATACATACTGTGGAAAATAGAAGATATTTATTTGACACAAGCATTGTTGACTAGTTTGGACATTAGGTGGCTCTATAATAGTGGAAGAATTGTTTAACGGATTATTGAATCAACTATTTTTAGCTGGTTTTTAAGCTATTGACCTGATTCTTTATCAAAATCATTATTTAATATGGGAACAGTCTGAAAAATCTAAGCTGTCATTTTAATATCAAATGGTAAGGATTAGTTATTATTTGAATTCTTTAAAATTAAATGGTCCTTATAGTTTATCACAGATAATCGTCCGTAAAACTCGTCCCACCGAAAAGACTTGGGACTGCGGTTACCAATGTTGTCAGGTTAAGGCGACCGCTATGGAAAAACACTACGCTTTCCGTGGGCAAGTGTTTTCGATGGGGCGAGTAATCACAGTCCCATGGCTTGAGCTAACTTTGCCAAGTCAAAACCACTTGTCAAAGTGGATCTCAAGCTCACGCTTTTCCCACAGGACAAGGAAAGCATCGTCAGCGAAACATCGCACGAAGAAAATTGCCTTTTATTTTCGAGGAGTCTGCGTGTTTTTCCTTCGCTAGCTGGTTTGACTTCCATTTGTATTAAATTTGATACTCGATTCCATTTCATCATTTTCTTATCTGAAAGAAGGGACAACTAAACATAAGCTAAATTAAAATAGGATTCACCCATACAACAAATCCACTTAGGTGATTGGAACGAAAGGTGGTGACTCCAGCGGAAATAAGACAAGGAAAGCATCGTCAGCGAGACATCGCACGAAGAAAATCGCCTTTTATTTTCGAGGATGAGCTGAAGATCCACTTTTGTAGCGCATTAGGCTACAAAAGTTAGCTGAAGGCAGGTTAAGTTCGCCACGTCCTGTGGCAACACCTGCATGATCTACGTCCTATAGACCTCCATCTCCGCGGAAAGCATCCACCTGTAGTGGAAAGCACCGATCCTTAATATTTGAATCTTAACATGCGATTTATCATTTTGAAATGGATTTACTTAATCGATTTTATTAACCTGACAACATTGCTGCGGTTACTCGTCCCGCCGGAAACATCTGCATGACCTACATCCTGTAGGTCCAACTCCCACTGATTGAAGTTTCATTTTATCCTTATTGGTCCTAATCGCCCAAGAAAAATATGGTATACTATAAATATCTAAATACTGGGAGGAATGGGTATGAATTATGAGCAAAAAGCAGAGCTAATTAAATCATTTAAAGAACATTCGTATGAACGAAGTAGACATTTGATGGACTTCCATGTTGCTGGATTCGCTTATTATGATGGTCTTGACGTGATTGATGAACTTACTTTAGGAAAACACGTCGAATTAATTCCAGAATCAGATAATCCATATGATCCAGAAGCTGTCGCTATTTTTTATAATGACCGAAAAATCGGCTATGTTCCAAAAGATAAAAATGACTTATTGAGTAAACTGTTGTATTTTGGCCATGCAGATATCTTTGATTCCAGAATCCAGTACATTAACAAAGAGACACATCCAGAAAGACAATTTCGAGTTGTTGTCAAAATTGCAGATAATCGCTGAATGATGCTGATTAAACTTAAAGAGTTATGATGGTTTACTTAAAATTCCTATTATGAAATAACACTGAATAAAATAACCCTCGTTTGAAGTCATGTATGTTGCCCTTTGCGATCGCTCCATAGTAGCTAAGTTACTGTGGGGCGTATTTTTTTCACTTATATGTGAAGGAAAATTTATATTAACACGCGAACGAACATTTCCTCGCATTAAATTTTGTAACTTTTTTTTCTTTTTCTAATACTACCCGGGCATAGTTACCCAAGCTATAATTATAAATGTAAGCGGATAACAAAAGGAGGTGATAATCCTGTTTAGTAGACGTATGGTCAAAACAATCAACTATTTAGCCAAATGTAAAGAAACAAGTATTAAAGAAATAGCACATACCTTAGCTATAAAGGAAAGAAATGTAAGGTATGATATTGATCGAATTAATGAAGAATTAACTTTAAATAATTACCCCCCTATCGAGAAAGGATCTAAAGGCACATTGGTTTTTCCCGGAAATGTTAATTTATCAGCTTTCTCAGGGGAAGATGACTACCTGTTTGTTCAGGAAGATAGATTATCAATTATTAAACTTACTTTATTACTCGATAGTAGTATTTTAAATCTAAATCAGTTAGCAAATGAATTGCAAGTTTCGCGATCTACCATAAAAAATGATTTAAATGATATAGAAAAAGATTTTGATACTTATAATATTAAAGTTGCTTATGACCAAGGCTTTGTAATTGAAGGTGACAGAGAAAACTACCTCTTATTGCTTTATAAAGAAATAAAACAGACTTGCTGTTTATTTTTTGATGATACGGTTATTTATACATCTTTTGAGTTGAAAATCAAAGATATTATTCGAAGAGCTTTTAAAAAAATTGATTTAGATAAAATCAGTTCTATCGTTATACGTGATCTTTCGATTAGAGAAAAAGTGTTAACGGATGATTCGTTCGAGTGGTATTTATCTAATATATTGATCACAATTTGGTCTACTATTCATAAAAAAGAAGAAATGATTAATCATAGTGATTTTAAACTAGTTGAAAGTCTGGAATGTCATGAATTGATTACCGACTTAGAAAAAGAATGTCAACTGCAATTTTCCACCAAACAAAAAGAGTTTATTTCTCGCTTATTAAATTATACAAGCCGCTTTGTTGATAATGATGAAGGGGATTTTATGCAAGCTCAAGCTATAACCTTTCAGCTTATTGATCAGATGAGTAAAAGGGTGGGTCTTGATTTCAGATCAGATGAGATATTGGTTAGGGGGTTAACAAATCATATTGCCCCTTTAATCAAAAGAATCGCCGATCATCTTAATATTCATGAAAATGTTATGCCAATGCTGTCCTCAAGTGATATTGAAATCTATGAAATAGTAAGTCAGGTTATTTCAAATGTAGATATCCTGAAAGAATTGAATAACCAGTCTGAAATCACGTATTTAGCAATTCATTTTATTGCGAGTATTAGACGCGTTAAAGAGGAAGCTCCAACACGCGTTTTATTAGTGTGTGGTTTTGGTTATGGAACGACAACAATGTTGAAGGAGTCAATTATTAACGAGTTTCAATTACATGTGGTTGAAGTACTGCCTCTCTATCAATTATCGAATTATAGTGAATGGAACAACGTAGATGTTGTTATAACAACAACTGAACTTGAAAAGGTGTCTATTACTAAACCGATTGTGGTCGTTACGCCTATATTAACAGACCAGGATATACAGAATATTTGCCAGGTAGGAATACTTAGGAAAAAAGCATTAACTCATTATTATTCTATTAATAAGAATTTAGAATTTTTAAATGATCAGAATCGGTTGCAAGTATTGCAAGTGATTAGAAATGAGTTTGGTTTTCCGTTGACAAATAAGAAGAAAAGAATTGAAAAGTTCTCAGATATGTTGTCCCATAAGAGAATATCAATTATTGAAGAGTGTAATTCATGGGTAACTGCAGTTCGACTCTGCACGAAATTACTAGCAGATCATGATTATGTTGAACAAGAATATGGTGAAGATATAATTGCGAGTATAAATAAGTTAGGTTATTACTCTATTTCCGACGATGATTTTGCTTTGTTACACGGAAAGCCAGGAGATTTTGTGAAAAGAAGTGGAATGAGTTTAATTCTCAGTCACAAACCTATAAGATTTGGAGAAAAACAAGTGAGAATTATCATTTGTTTAGCAAGTAAAGATAATTCAGAACACATTCCCGCTTTAATATCATTAGTACGAGGGGTAAAGGAATATGACTTGATGAAGAAGATTGAAGCAGCAAAATCTCCCCATGAAATAATGAATATCATAAAATTCCAAGAGAAAGAGAGTATGGATAATGGCAGAAATTCTAAATAAAGAGTGCATCATTTTAAATATGGATAGTAGTGACAAAGGTGTGGTAATAGAGGAGCTAGTTAATAAGTTAAGTGAGATGGGCAGTATTAAGGACAGAGTTGCTTTTCTTCAAGATGTGTATGAGCGAGAAAATATTGAGCCAACATATGTTGGATATAATATCGGGATGCCTCATGGAAGAACTGAGAATGTAATAAGACCTTCTATTTGTTTTGGCAGATTAATAAATCCAATCCGTTGGAGTGATCAATCAAATGAAACAGTAAATACAGTTATTTTAATAGCTGTTCCACAAAATGATAAGGGTGAACATTTAAGAATTATTTCGCAATTAGCTAGGAATTTAATGCATGAGGATTATAGAAATAAATTATTAGAATCAAATGCAACAGAAGTATATAACAGTATAAATTCAATGATTACATTAGATCTATAAGCTAACGTGCTTATAAGATTATTTTAGATTGTAAAAAGAGGATTTAAATTTACTTAATTAAAGGAGAATTGAAGATGAAAGAACAATTACTTCAAGTAAAAAAACACTTGTTAACTGGAACTTCTCATATGATACCATTTATTGTTGCTGGTGGTGTTTTATTCTCAATTTCCGTTATGTTAAACAGTACCCCTTCGGCTCCTGAAGAGGGATGGTTAGCGGGGCTAGCACAAATCGGTGAAGCTGGTCTGACGCTTTTCATACCCATTTTAGGGGGTTATATCGCGTACTCTATTGCGGATAAACCGGGGCTAGCTCCAGGGGCAATAGGTGCTTATCTTGCTAATGAAGTCGGAGCAGGATTTTTAGGCGGTATTTTTGCAGGTTTTTTAGCAGGGATCATTGTCTTTCAATTGAAGAAAATAAAATTACCAATTTCATTGAAATCATTAGGTTCTATTTTCTTATATCCATTAGCGGGGACATTTTTAACAGGTGGGATTGTTGTTTGGATCATAGGAACTCCCATTGCAGCTCTTATGAATAATTTAACAGGCTGGTTGAACGCAATGAGCGGGATTGGGAAAGCCCCTTTAGGAGCTATATTAGGGGGAATGACAGCTTTTGATATGGGAGGACCCATCAATAAAGTAGCTACTCTGTTTGCTCAGACTCAAGTAGATACAGTTCCGTGGCTTATGGGCGGAGTTGGTGTTGCGATTTGTGTACCGCCAATCGGCATGGGTATTGCCACTCTATTGAGTCCTAAAAAGTATAATGTTGAAGAAAAAGAAGCGGGTAAAGCCGCTATTCTCATGGGTTGTGTAGGTATTACTGAAGGGGCGATTCCATTTGCCGCAAATGATCCGTTACGAGTTCTCCCTTCAATTGTTGCAGGTGGTATAGTGGGAAATATTGTCCCTTTTTTAATGGGTGTTGTGAATCATGCTCCATGGGGTGGGCTTATTGTATTGCCAGTCGTAGAAGGTTGGTTTGGCTATATTTTAGGCATACTCATAGGCTCTTTAACAACAGCCTTAATTGTAAATTTACTTAAAAATAGAAATCAGGATGCAGAAATAAAAAATGATGAAGAAGAGTTTGAATTAGATATTGTAAATATTTAATGGAAATGAGGGATTATAGATGAAGTTGGTTGGAGTGACATCATGTCCATCTGGAGTGGCGCACACTTACATGGCTGCAGAAGCGTTAAAATTAGCTGGGAAAAAGTATGGCGTTGAAGTGTTAATCGAAACACAAGGAGGGTCTGGTACAGAGGATGCCTTAGATGCCAAAGATATTGCAGAAGCTACTTGTGTGATTATTAGCAGTGACGTTGGCATCAGAGGGATGGAGAGATTTAAGGGAAAACCTTGTGTGAAGAGGAGTGTATCTGAATTAATAAAACAAGCTGATAAAATTATCAAGGCAATAAAAGATAAATTTGACTCATCAGTTTGTGACTAACATTATGTCTGATTCCAGTACAGACATAGGATTTAATAGATTACTAATTGCAATTTATAGAACGTAAGTGTTCTATTGTCGTTAAAAAAAGATCTGATTCCCATTATCAACTCAGGAATCAGATTTTTTGGAGTTTGTTAGTCGTTTTGAAAAAGTAGGAAGGTTTGCTAAACATAATTTCAAAAGAAACAACCCACCTCAGTGTTTCTTGCTTATTTATAATAAGGTAAAAAGCTCATAGCAATTTCAACTTCAGTATGTTCTAAGGTTTTTTCTGATATTAATTTGCTCAGCATCGTTAATGCTTCCAAGGAAATTTGCTTAGTGTTCTGTAGTACATTATAGTTACAAAATACTGAAGGTTTATCAAATGAAATGAGAAACACATTGTTTTCTAATGCAAAATTTGCGATGAAATCTGCAAGCCGTGCATTAACTGTTATAATAGCATTGATGTCTTTAAATAACTCTAAGTGATCAGTAATAGCTTTTTTTATATTTTTTTCTTTTGATGAAATAGAAATCCACAGATTCTTATTGATTGGAATTTTATTGTCTATGAAAGCTGCTTCAATTCCTCTGATTCTATCAATGGTTGCTGAATTTGATTCCGCAGTATTGATAAAAGATATATTTTCCATATCCCTTTTCAATAAATAATCAGCTGCGTCATATCCACCCTTATAGTTATTTGAAACAACATAGGGTATTTGGAACTTTTTGAAATACCTATCAATAAGAACGATCGGAAACTTTTTCAGATAAAGTTCCAGAATGAATTCATTATAAATTTCAGTCTCTGTTGGAAATATGATTAATCCATCAACCCCTCGGTTAATAAAATCCTCAATCAATCTATTTTCTTCAATTAAGTTTTCCCTGGATAACCCAAAGAGAATTTGAAATCCGAAATCTTTTGAATAGTTTTCAATAGCATCTAAGAGAGACTTATCAATTTCAGTGGATAAAGTTGTAAATATAACACCAATCAACCTTTTATTTTTCGTCTTCCTTTCCGCTGAAACAAAAGTTCCTTTGCCTTGAACTCTATTAACATATCCTTTTTCTGATAGAATGTTTAGAGCGTTTTTGGCAGTTATTTGGCTAACGTGGTATTTTTCTGTTATTTCTTTCTCGGATAAGATTCTGTCCCCATTTTTTAAAAGCCCAAGATTAATTTGTTTTATAATATCTTTCTCTATTTGTTTGTAAAGTGGCAGTTCTCTCTTCATTTGTTAATTCTCTCCCTGTACTATATTAAATTATTTAAAAATATAAAGTGACAACTTAAGACAATCATAGTTCTATGTGCTTTAAAAGTTATTTTCTCAGTTAGAGTATCAGCTTGTTTCAAATCTTTTGTAATATGTAAATTCTTTATTTTGAGTGAGTCAATCTATTAAACATAAATGAAAGTAAGTTCTTAAAATATTCAGTTGACCAGAAGTATTACTTCTTTGGGTTATATAGCTGTTCAATTGGAGGGCTAACACTTCAACCACCTGAGATGATATATAAATCAAAAAAGAAGCCCCATCGAGAATCTAACTAAGACATACGCTAACTTTATAATTTAATTTTACATGAAGGACCGTAAAAAAGATACTAAATTTAGTATATCTTATATTCACTTAATATATTAATATAAAATATGTAGAACACAGTAGTATGAAAAACTTTATCACAGCTAACCGTCTGTTTTAGGAAAACAACTTTAAAATAAAAAAAGTGAATTTTTCGAAAATTTTATAACTACCATAATCGCTCTTGATAACCACGATAGGGGATTTATTAATCGGTTCATTGTCTAGGTCATGAGCTTTGATTTGTCAAATAAATAGCTAAAATTAAGGAGGTGGCAAACTTTTTGTGTTAAATCGCTATATATCAATAAAACATAGCTTTTTACTATTACCTTTTTGACAATATGGTGGAACACAGTGAGGGGAATAATATGAACACAATAAAAAGACGAATTAATCAATATATGCATTTTATCTTTATTGCACCTTCCTTTCTTTTCATCACATTATTGGGGATCATTCCTTTGTTATATGCAGTTTACTTAAGTTTTAGGAATTACCAATTAACGATGACTAGTGATATGAGTACATTTAATGGCTTTGGCAATTATGTAACCGTTTTAACTAACGGGGATTTTCTACAATCGATTTTGTGGACACTTATTTTTACAGCCTTTGCGGTTATTATTCCAACAGGGATCGGTCTCTTCATATCCGTACTATTAACAGAAACTAGTCAGTCAAAATTTGTAAGGGTTCTCAAAAGTTTTCTTATTTTACCAATGATGATTGCTCCCGTAGTTTCAAGTACAATTTGGAAGATATTATTTGGAGCGGTATATGGACCGATAAATTATATTATTGATTGGCTAGGAGGAACGTCTATTGCATGGACGGGTGAGGCATTACCAGCAAAAATAGCAATCATTATTATTGATTCATGGGGGGCTATTCCGTTTTGCATGTTAATTTTTCTAGGTGCTCTGACTACCATTCCTAATGAGTTATATGAAAGTGCAAGAATTGATGGGGCAAGTGATTTTACCTCTTTTCGAAAAATTACTCTTCCATTGATGAGGAATTTTATTGCATTGGTCGTTTCTATAAGAATTATGGATTCACTCAAAGTATTTGACCCAGTAATGATTTTGACTCAAGGCGGACCAGGAAATGCAACCGAGACGATGGGGACGATGATCTATAAAATGGCGTTCAGATATATGAATGTTGGTGAGGGATCTGCTGCAGCAATAATTTTCTTTGTGATTATTGCCATTGTATCGATAGGAAATATAAAACTAATGAGGAGAAAGAAGGTTTAAACATGTCAAGGAGAAAAAAGGATATTTGGACAGCTATTATATTGGTTATATTCTGTATAGCCTTTTTATTTCCAATTTATTGGACAATAACAACGGCTTTGAAAACACCGGGACAAATAATGAAGCTGCCTCCTGAATTTATTCCTTCTAAAATAACATTTGATAATTTTATCAGAGTATTTACTGAGCACTCTACAGGCGTATTTTTCAAAAATAGCCTAGTGATCTCAATAACTACAACGATTGTCACAGCTTTTATTGCAACGTTTGCTGGTTATGGCTTCTCAAGGTTTACCTTTAGAGGGAAAGAAACATCTTTATTACTGATTATTGCGGTGAGAATGGTACCGGGTTTAGTGTACATGGTTCCATACTTTATTATCTTTAATAACATTGGCATGTTGGATAGTAAGATAGGTTTAACAATTGTATACATTACTGCGAATCTACCTCTTGCCATTTGGTTAGCCATTAGTTTTTTTGATGAAATACCTAAAGAAGTATTTGAATCTGCCAAAATTGATGGTTGTAATGAAATGCAAACATATTTTAAGGTTGCTTTGCCTTTAGTGATCCCAGGAATTGTTGTTGTTTCCATATTGGTATTTTTAGCTTCATACAATGAATTTGGTACTGCTTTAGTTTTAATATTTAATGATGCTAATAAGACATTACCTTTAGGAATCAGTGGGATGGTGGAATTACAAAAAGATACACCATTCGGGTTATTAGCTGCTGCGGGAACAGTGGCAATGATTCCGGCTTTTATTTTAGCACTAACTACACAAAAATATATACAAAAAGGAATTACTGCAGGAGCAGTAAAAGGATGAGGAGAGGAAATTATGAAAAAAGTCATGTTAGTCATGTTAGTTGTTTTAGGGGTGGGATTCTTTGCTGGATGTTCTTCAAATGATTCAGAAACAACAGGAGAAAATAATATAGAAGAAATTGAGGCGCCAACCATCCTAGGTGAAAAATTAGAGGACTTAGATAGTGGTGGAACATTAAATGGGCAGTATGCGGGGAAAAAAATTACTGTGGCAACTCGGACAGGAGATTTTGAGGATGCTCTAAAAAAAGCTGCAGAGTATTTTGAAGCTGCATCAGGAGCAACGGTTGAAATTCAAAGTTTTCCTGCTGGAAATGATGAGGAGAAAATTCAATTAGATTTGAGTACGAGTAAGACTTTTGATGCTGTACTGATGCCTGTTGCTAATATTAAATCCTATGCTGAGTCTGGTTATTTAAGGGAGTTAGATTCCTATATTGAATCTGTGGCAAGTCCTCATTTAGAACTAGATGATTTTATTCCGTCTGTTCTAGATCTATATGGAAAATATGAAGATAAACTTGTGGCTTTTCCCTATAAACCCGACACACAAATCTTTTTTTATAGAAAAGATCTTTTCGAAGATCCCGAAATTCAAGAAGAATATGAAAAACTAACAGGAGAAGAGTTAACTGTACCCAAAACGAATGAAGAGCTTATCGAAGTAGCTGAATTTTTTACAAAGAGTCAAAATCCTGATTCCCCAACAAATTATGGCTATCTCAGCATGGGATCAACGACAAATAGCCGTTTGATATGGATGAATCGTTTGGGGGAATATGGTGGCTCTATTATGGGTGAAAATTATGAAGTAACAATTGACAATCCAACGACGAAGTCTGCTATTGATGACATGATGGCCCTTAAAGAATCGGCTCCAGAGGAATGGACACAACTTGGCTGGGATGAAGCAAATGCGATGTTCGTAAATGGAGAAGCGGCTATGATGGAGCAATGGCCAGGGCTTATAGGTTCAATTAATGGAGAGGATTCGCAAGTGAAAGATAAGGTTGGATATGCTGTTACTCCGGGTGCTTCACCTACTTTAGGAGGGTGGTCCATCGCAATGACCAGCAATTCAAAGGAGGATGAACTAGCATATAAATTTATTGAATTTGTCACATCAAAAGATGGGGAATTGTTGAAGATTGAAAATACCATGGACCCGACTCGTATGTCGACATATGCGAGAGGAGAAGTCATGGAGTCTAATACAATGTATCGAGTCTTATTGGAATCTTTAAATTCTGGAAAACATTTAGTTGATGTTGAGATACCGTTTATCTCTGCTCTTCTTAATGATATCTTGGAAGATGAAACGATAGGAGTTTTATCTGATGAAAAGACTATTGATTCAGCTCTAAAAGAGATGCAGAAAAAATTTGAAGAGGAAATAACCAAAGCAGGATTAAAATAGTAAAGAAGGACGTAAAAATATGAATGATAAAGAAATTTTAAGAACAGAGTATCCGAGACCTCAATTTGCAAGAAATAAATGGATGACGTTAAATGGTGAATGGCAATTTGCTTTCGATGATAATCAGTTAGGTATAAAGGATAAATGGTTTGAAACAGAAAAGAATCTAAATATGAAAATTAATGTACCCTTCTGTTATCAGTCAAAATTGAGTGGTATTCATCAGAAAGCATTTCACGAAACACTTTGGTATAAGAGAAAATTTAATTTAAACAAGGACTATGAAGAACGACAAGTCGTTATTCATTTTGGAGCAGTGGATTATTCAGCAGAAGTTTGGATAAATGGTTTTAAATGTGGGATGCACGATGGTGGCCATTCTCCATTTTCTATTAATATGACACCCTACATTGACTTTAATAGTGAAAATGATATTACTGTTAAAGTAGTAGATTTTAATGAGGATCATACTCTGCCAAGGGGGAAACAAAACTGGGTTGGGAAACCAGAAGGGGTTTTTTATACAAATACTAGTGGCATCTGGCAAAGTGTTTGGATTGAGTATGTTAATAAAAATAATATCGCTAATGCCCGGATAATTCCTAATACTTTAACTAACGAAGTAACATTCAAGTATTTCCTTAATAAAGTGAATAAACAGAGTTCAGTACAATTATATACAACTATCTCATATGACAATGAAATTATTACTAAGGATATGACTGAAACTTATCAGGAGGAAATAGTAAGAACGATTGAAATACCAGACTTTAATGATCATGGTTATGGAAGGTGGTGGAGTCCTGATAAACCGCATATTTACTCAGTAAAGATGGAATTATTTGTTGATGAGAAGAAAGTTGATGAAGTCGATAGCTATTTTGGAATGAGATCAGTTTCTATTGAAAAAGGATTCTTTTGTGTTAATCATCTTCCCTTTTATACTAAATCGGTTCTTTACCAAGGCTATTTTGAGGATGGACTAATGACAGCTAAAAGTGATGAACAATTTAAAGCTGATGTCATGATGATTAAAGAGATGGGCTTTAATAGTGTCAGAATTCATCAAAAGTATGAAGATCCAAGGTTTTTATACTGGTGTGATGTTCTTGGTTTATTAGTATGGGGAGAGGCTCCAAATGCCTATTCATTTAGTGAGAAATATGTTGGGCGAATGACTAATGAATGGATTGAGATTCTAGAAAGAGATATGAATCATCCTTCAATCGGCGTTTGGGTTCCCCTAAATGAAAGTTGGGGAGTTCCTAAAATAAAGAATATCGCTGAACAAATCAATCATTCTCTTTCTATGTATCATCTAACCAAGTCGCTGGATACAACACGGCCGGTTATTTCCAATGATGGTTGGGAACATACAATTTCAGATATTTGTACTGTTCATGATTATGAGGATAATTTAGAAACCCTGAGTTGGCGATATGAAAATCTGGAGGAAATACTTAAAGGCCCACAGAAAAGAGCCATTTATGTCGAAGGATACGACTATAATGGAGAGCCAATGATGTTAAGTGAATTTGGCGGTGTTGCCTATGAACCTGATCCAACCAAAAATGGTTGGGGGTATTCCGGTGTGACAACTAAAGAGGAATTTGAAGAGAAGGTATTAAGTATTATCCATACTATTCAAAAAGCACCATTGATACAAGGCTATTGCTATACACAATTTAACGATGTAGAACAGGAAGTTAATGGACTTTTGACAATAGACAGAGTGCCCAAAATTAGTATTAAGAAAATCAGAAGTATAAACAATAAAAAATAGTTTAGAAAGACGTGGTATAATGATTTCGCTTGATAGTTACCCTAGACCCCAATTGAAAAGAGAAAAATGGATGTCACTAAACGGTCAATGGGAATTCTGCTTTGATGATATGAATCAGGGCATAGATGACAATTGGTTCAAGAATCGTCAATTTGATAAAGTAATAAATGTACCTTTCACATATCAAAGTAAATTGAGTGGAATTGAAGATCAATCATTTCATGGTATGGTTTGGTATAAACGTAAAATCCATTTAAAAAAAGACTCTCAAGAAACGACTATTATACATTTTGAAGGCGTAGACTATGAAATGATTCTCTGGGTCAATGGTAGTTATGTAGGAAAACATATCGGTGGCAATAGCAGCTTCGAATTTGATATGTCAAAATTCATAGTAGACGGAGAGAATGAGATTGTTGTCTGTGTAAAGGATTATCTGGAAGATATGACTATTCCCAGAGGAAAGCAATACTGGAAGGAACAAGCAGAGGTTATGTGGTTTACCCAGATGACTGGGATCTGGAGAGACGTCTGGATTGAACAGGTCAATTATACTCATATTAAAAGTTTACGCATAACACCAGATATTGATTTAAAGGAAGTAAGAATTGAGTTAGAAATAAAAAATCTAAATTTTAATCTAAAAAGTAAATTAAAAACAATCGTAACCTTTGATGGAGAAGTTGTTACAGAAGAATACCGGCGTATCAATGAAAAAAAGATATTTTTAAGTATTGCCTTAAATGATTTTAATGATCATGGCCTAGGTAGGTGGTGGAGCCCGGAACAGCCTAACTTATATGATATTTCATTTGAATTAATAGAAAACGATAGTGTTATTGACAAGGTTGATAGTTATTTTGGAATGAGAAAAGTTTCTATTGAAGATAGTAAATTCTGTTTAAATAATCGTCCGTATTTTTTAAAGTTAGTATTAGATCAAGGTTACTTTCCTGAGAGCATTTTATCATCACCATCAATAGAACATTTGAAAAAAGATATTGAGCTGACTAAACAGATGGGGTTTAATGGTGTCAGAAAACACATGATGAGTTCTGATCCAAAATATTTATATCTATGTGATAAATTAGGGCTGCTTGTATGGGGAGAGATGGCATCCGCTTATGATTATTCAGAAGACTATGCTTATAGAATGATTGATGAATGGAAGGATATTATAAAGAGGGATTACAACCATCCGTCAATAGTGACTTGGGTTCCAATTAATGAAAGTTGGGGTGTGCCAAATATCTACTATTCCTCTAAAGAGCAAAATCATGTTCAGTCATTGTATCATTTAACAAAATCAGTCGATGACACTAGACCGGTCATTTCAAATGATGGATGGGAACATTGCAAGTCGGATTTATTCACTATTCATGATTATGAGTCTGATGAAAAAATATTAAAAGAAAGATATTCTTCAGTGGAAAATATAATAAGTGATATGCCTGGTTTAGGCGGAAGAAAGTTCTTATTTTGTCCAGGATTTAGTTATGAGGGTCAGCCAGTGATGTGTACAGAAATGGGTGGTATAAATTACCGCTTAAATGGGCTTGGATCAGCAGTTGAACCAAGGGAACATAACGCAAAGGATTTTCTTCACAAAGTTGAGACTGTACTCTCACCTTATTTAGAAAGTAAAGTTATTGAAGGAGTTTGTTACACACAATTAACTGATACAGAAACAGAGATTTGTGGTTTATTAACATGGAATAGAGAACCTAAAATTCAAGTTGAAAGAATAAAAGCCATATTGGATAAACGTCATTAAGTGAATGAAGTAATCACAAATAAGGAAAATAGATCAAATTAAATCTTTAAACAGATAAGCAAAATTGAGTGATTTAACAATATGAAGCGGACCATTTATCATGATTAATCAATATCTGTTTGATCGAACAAATAGAAAAAACGTGGTGTACACCCATTGATAAAGGGTACACCACGCTTTTTGCTGTGTTAAGAAAAGCTGAAACTTGATAGCTTAATTTGGTTTCTGTCGTATGTTACTGCCTTTTCTTATCGCGATTATCAGAATGAAAATAGCAATAAGGATTAAAGTAATCGTTGCACCAGGTGGTGTTCCGTATTGATAAGACGTCACTAACCCACCTAACATACCAGATAATGCGATAGGTATACCAATGAGGATAGTGCTGTTGAAGCTTCTGCCTATCCGCATTGAAATAGCCGCTGGCAAAATTAAAATGGCTGAAACGAGCAACGCTCCTACAATAGGCATAATAATCGCGATCGTAATGCCCGTTAATACATTAAATAAAATTGACATGGCTTTGATAGGTAATCCTGCTGTAAAAGCTGTGTCCTCATCAAATGTTAGGACATACATGGCCTTATGGAAGATAACATACAATCCAACAATTAGGAACGCCAGTATGAATAGCATCCAAATCTGTTGTGAGCTAATCGTTACAATCGAACCAAAGAGAAATTGATTGATATTGAGTGTTGTTCCTCCTTGATTGAAGCTCATGAGAAATAGGGCTAATGCCATTCCTGCCGACATAAGAATAGCAATCGATACTTCGGAATAAGTGCGATAAAGCATGCGTAAATATTCTAACAGAACAGCAATGACGACGACCATCAGAATATTGGTCCATGTCGGGTTAATGTTAATTAGGAATCCTAGCGCAACACCAGCTAAGGAGACGTGTGATAAGGTATCGGCCATGAGAGATTGCCGGCGTAAAATTAAAAACAGTCCCAAAAGAGGTGCAATTAATGAGATGAGAAGTGAGGCTTGGAAAGCTCTTTGCATGAATCCATAGAAAAACATCTCCAAGGTAATCCCTCCTTACGTACAAGTTCAATATGCTTATTACAATAATTTCGGAGTTCTTCGTGATCGTGCGTAACCATTAAAATGCCCTTACCGTGATGTTCACTGTTATGTTGCAATAGTTTATAGAATTCCTCACGTGAATGGATGTCCATTCCTGTAGTTGGTTCATCTAATACAAACAAATCGGGATCAGTAGCAAACACACGTGCAATTGATATTCGCTGTTTTTGGCCACCAGATAATTCACCAATTTTCTTATGGCGCATGTCCCACATGCCTACAGATTCAAGCGAGCGTCTAACATGTTCCTTATCTGCTTTATCTAATTTCCGCAACCATTTGTTTCGTTGGTAGCGCCCAGATTGAACGAGTTCTAATACGGTGCTTGGAAAACCGACATTAAAAGAAGCAACCTGCTGAGGTACATAGCCAACTGATAACTTGTTGCCAGATCGATTTTTTGCAGCAAGCGTGACCTGACCAGTTGTTGGTTTAAGTAAGCCTAAAATATTGCGTAATAAGGTGGTTTTTGCGGCACCATTCTCACCTGTCAGCATGACAAAATCGCCTGGATTCACTTCAAATGATATATTAGTTAGTACAGGCTCTTTTTCATAATGAAAAGTAAGATCATCTACTTTGATGTAGTACATGATTAAATCTACCTTTCTATCTTCTTTTATTCCTTGAAAAAGGAAACAAGGTCCTATAAATATGAGATTTTCAACAACCTCGGTGTGTATAGCTATAGTTAGCGAAATAAATCAGGATGTCTAGCATCCTGATTTATTTTCAATTATAAAACCTGTTCTTTTTCGATTAATCTAATTAGTAGATACTAATTTGTAATGCCTCTAAATTATGACGCATTGCTTCTAAATAGCTTAAATCTTCTTCGATTAACTCTTCAGAGAGTACTTCTAAATCATAAAGTGCAGCTGTTTCCGTACCTGTCTCTGTTGCAACGGTTTGAGCAATGGCTGAATTTGCACCTTGCTGATAATAGATTACGGGTACATCATATTCTTGGACCAAATCTCCAATCTCAGCAATGCGAGATGGGCTGGGTTCGACTTCAGTAGATAATCCACCAATAGCAATTTGCTCTAAGTTATAACGTTGAGCAAGATAGCCAAATGCTTGATGTTGTACGACAAAGGCTCGGTTCTCTGCTTCTGCAAATGCTGTTTGATACTCTTCATCTAAAGCTTGAAGCTCATCAATAAAGTTTGCGGCGTTTTCTTGATAGATTTCTTGTCCATCAGGATCCGCCTCGATTAAGGCATCACGGATCGCAAGTACTTGGTCTTGTGCTAAAACTGGATCAAGCCAAATGTGGGGGTCTTGATCTTCGTGATCATCAATTAGCACAGAAACTGGATCAGATTCAGCATAGGTATTATGGTCGTTATCATAGAGCACAGCCTTTACTTCAAAGCTTTCACCAGTTGTTTCGTATTCAAAATGATCAGTCGCTTGATCAGGGACAGCTTCCCATTCCTGATTATTGTCTTCCCTCATAAACCAGTGCCAGTGATCATAACCTGTTGCTTCATTTAATTCAGCTACAAGTGTCACAACATCTCCAGTATGATAGTGGTCTGATAGTCCGGCAATTTCGATGATTTCTTCAGCAGTTTCCGATTCATCATCTTCGTCGGAGCTGCCGTGCTCATCGTGATCATGGTCTTCATCTTCATCGTGGTCATGATCGTGTCCGTCGTGATTATCAATCATAAGGGCTAAGGGCTCTGACTCTGCATAAACATTATGGTCATGATCATAAATAACCGCTTGAACTTCAAAACTTTCTTCAGGTGCTTCAAGGGTCAATGTGTCTGTACCTTGTCCTGAGATAGCCTCCCATTCTTCGTCAGCATCAGTTCGTTGATACCAATGCCAATGATCATAATCGAGATCTTCTGATAAACTAGCTGTTAACACAATGGTATCACCAGTATGATAGTGATCAGCATTTCCGTCAATAGATATGCTTCCTGCTGCAGCATGATCATCGTCTTCCTCATGATTATCCCCGTTATGATGTGAATGATCAAGTCCATCTGCAGTACGTGCAATGACAAGGTCATTATTTTCTACAGAATCCAATAAACTACCAACCCAAAACTCCATTTCCTCACTACTATATACGAATACATCAGCTTCGTTAACTGTTGCTACATCTTGTGCACTAGGCTCATAATTATGGGGATCCATCCCTTCTGAAGCCATTAACTGTACATTTGCTCGCTCTTCTCCCACTTGTTTAGTGAATTCATACATTGGCAAAAAGGAGGCGACAACAGAAATTTCAGTATCTCCATTTTCAGCTGTGTCTGGTGTTTGACAACCCAAAAGAATGATGGCTAATGTAAGACTGAGTAATAAAGTAACAAGCCATTTTTTATTCATAGTTACAATCCCCTTTATTAAAATAATAAAATAAAACGCAGATAGGGAGGTGGAAAACGATGAAATATCCGTCTTTTCCTCCCTTCCTTATACTGCTGTTTAATGTGCTAACATATCACGTACTATACCATCTGTATCCAAGTCCGACGGATAATAAGTTGGCCAATTAACGACCTCATCTAATAATTCTTCCCGGCTGTCTCCCCAATACAAATGAAAATGATAGGAATCTGTAGGAAAAATGTTATGATCACTAAATTGAATATATGTTGGCATATCATCTGATCCGTCAACTAATTGATAGCTGAACCGCACTCCCCGATTCCCTGCTTCATATTCAAGAATCTCGTAGCCATCACTTTCATATTCTGCGGATATTTCTTGATCATCTGTAAAGAAGGTAACTGTATGATCTTCAATAATAACTCGCTCTACATCAGTTTCATAGCCAACTGTATAGTAATCTTTATATTCTTCAGCAGTCATATCGCCTTCCTCTGCTTTATGTTCAAAAACTTGATCCAAATCTCCAGCTAACAAATATGGATAAACAGATTGCCAGTCTCCCTCCCAATCTGTTAATTCACGTTCTTCTACTTGCTCATCCTCAAAGTATCCTTCATAAATATTTCGACTTTCTTCATCATGTCCATGATGATCGTCGATAATTACAGTAACAGGATCGGATTCTGCAAAAATTTCGTGATCATCATCAAATAAGGTAGCTTTGAGTTCTAACCCGTTAATCGTTGCCTCTCCTGTAAATGTTTCGGTTTCTTGTCCAGAAACAACCTCCCATTCGGACTGGTCATCTTCTCGCATATACCAATGCCAATGATCATAAGCAACATCACCACTCAATATAGCGGTTAGCTCAATAGTATCTCCAGTGTGATAATGATCAGCGACACCTTCTATGTCGATCTCCTCAGAGCTATGTATATCCATCTCTTGTTCCTCATCTTCACCTGTTTGATCAGTAACCGCTCCTTCATCTGAATTTTGACAAGCTACTAAGAAAATACTTAATGCCAATAAGCTAAATAAGTACAAAAATGTTTTTTTCAAAAAAATTCTTCCTCTCTTTTTTAGTGTAAATCGTAATCGTTACGTTTTAAAGATTACAGACACTTTTGTTTTTTGTCAAGTTTTTTTTCAGTAGAGGAAAGGAAATCACAACAAATGTTTACGGTGGGACGAGTAACCGCAGTCCCAAATGTTTACGGTGGGACGAGTAACCGCAGTAATGTTGTCAGGTTAGTACGACCGCTTCGGAAATACACTTCGCTTTCCGTGGGCTTGTCCTCAGCCTCCTCGAAAAAGAAGTACACTTTTTCTGCGGAGTCTTCACACGTCGCTTTCCCACAGGACAAGGAAAGCGACGTCAGCGAGACATCGCACGAAGAAAATTGCCTTTTATTTTCGAGGAGTCTACGTCTATTTCCTACGCTCTGGTTACGTAGGGTTCAATTTCTGAATGACCTACTCGTTTTTTGTCTCAACTTTTTTATCATCTACTTTCTCATGCAAAATGGAGCGTGTTCAATCATTCAAAAAACAATGGGTCACACACTTTCTAAAGAGGTCATTCGATAAAAAGGGCAATTTTAAGTACTAGTTATTCAAAAGTTATACGAAAGTTAATTTTTTTAAAAAAAGAAAGGGAAATAAATGAGACTGGTGTTAGTTACTATGAATCATGGAAACATGATGCAAGAATTAGTAAATTCAACAAAGATGATCGTTGGTGGGATAGAAATGGTATTTGTTATTTCGATGAAAGATGATAGCTTATCTGGAATTAATGAAAAATCAGACGATATGTTTAAATATAATAGATAATAAGTTTGAAGTTATTGTCTTGCCAGACCTTAAAATGAGGAATGCTATATCATGAAGCTACAATGAAAATGATAGCATGCTTGAATATGCAGTTTGTTTCTGAGTTGAATTTAGCCATGGTAGTTTAAAGTATCTTTTTATCTAATTTTTTGGATATAAACCATCAACTTCAACGAATAAAATAGTTGGTTCAATGGGTATAGATTTTGTATAAGCTAATCACCTAAAAATTCATGATTTAATAATGTTTTGTTTTTTGTGCGATACTAGTAAACTATGGGCTCAAATCAATAGACCAACTAATGGATTAATTGCAAGACACTTAAAATGATATGTGCAGAAGATATTCGAAATGCTCTTGGAAATTCTGTTTTAAAGAAATAATTAATTTTTAGTTACTTGAAAACCACTTCTTCCAATGCCTTGACAATTCCATTATCATTATTTGAACTGGTGATATGA
This sequence comes from Amphibacillus sp. Q70, assembly GCF_052055485.1. GTDB lineage: Bacteria > Bacillota > Bacilli > Bacillales > Amphibacillaceae > Amphibacillus. Next base: position 1,282,763 of record NZ_CP197171.1, read on the forward strand.
TCTGAAATACTTTTCACATTATCGAGAGCATTTTCCATGGAGATCCCTAATCCTGAATATTCTATCATTGAAATATCATTTTCATGATCGCCAAAACTTACGATATTGGATCGATTAATCTGTAAACTTTCAGCTAATCTCTTTAATGCATTGCCCTTACTGGCTTGCTTATTTAAAATATCATAAAAGGTTGTATCACTTTTCACAGCATTGAATTGACGATGAAGGTCTGATGGGATGTTCTTGATTTTATCTTCTAATTCTTTTACTTCCCCACTTATAACTGCTTTTGAAATAAGACCTTCATCGTGTATACTACGTATGTCTCGATAAATTAATTTTGTATCTGTTAAGAAGCTCTCGTAAACTGTATATTTTCCAACTGGATTGTTTGGAGTATAAATCTCCTCTTCAGCAACAAAATGTACGTTTAGCCCAATTTTTTCACTCAAATTATAGATATATTGAATATCATCTTTCATTAAAAATAGTTGATGAAATGTATTATTTGTTTTAATTTCCTTAATCATCGAACCATTAAAGCAAATAGCATAATCTATTAAATCTTGACCTAAAACATTTAAATACTTTCGAAGACCTGCATAAGACCTCCCTGAACTTAATACAAGTTTAAAGTTCATTTGTTTTGCCCTTTTTAATGCATTTTGTACTTCCAATGTCATTTCTTTGTTATCATTTAGAAGTGTACCATCCATGTCAAAAGCAATTAATTCATACATTTTTTCAACTCCAACATAAAGTTTTTCATACTGTAGAATACTTTCATCTATTCTCAAATGGGTATTCTAATCCCCACTGATTTCTTACATAATCCATGATTTCTAGCACATCCAAAGTATATTGTATGTATGGGTTTTCCCTTTGATTTAAAAGGATATCTGTGATTTCAGAAATTTCATACGTAAGAGCTTTGTTCGTATTACCAACATTAAATTTTTGAACTTTTCCATCAGAGGTGGTAAATGTTGCGTAATCTGTACGTGGGTAATTAAAAATTGTAAAATAACCATTCTCATATGCAACAATTCCTTGTTTTGGCATTTTAGATCGAAATGTTAAAGATATGGTCGCTAGTTCCTTCTCTTTATTTCTCAAAATGATTGCTGCTGATTCATCAACACCTGATTTATGCAGATTTCCTAATGTGAAAATTTCCTTAGGCTTACTACTTAAAAACCAGCGAACAAAATTCAATGCATAAACACCGATATCGAGTAGTGATCCTCCCGCTAATTCTTTATTGAAATAATAAAACTCCGGGTTGGTATCTTTATAACTTCCAAAATTTACTTGAATCATCTTTAATGCCCCTAAATCATTACTGTTAACCCAATCTATTATCTGTTTATATAAAGGCATATAATGAATGGTCATTGCCTCAAATAGATATAAATTATTTTGTTTTGCTAACTTGATAGCTTCATCTAATTGTGATTTAGAGATAGTGATTGATTTTTCACAAACCACATGTTTGTTAGATTGCAAACTTTTCATGATATGTTCGTAATGATGACTATGTGGGGTGGCAATATATACAACATCGATGTTTTTATCGTTTAAAAGTTCCTCGTAACTGTCATATGCTTTTTTTATATTGTATTGAGAGGCAAAAGCTTCAGACCTTTTTTGTGTTCGTGAAGCAATAGCATATAGATTAGCCCGATCAACTTTAAATTGGCCTGCAAATTCATTGGCAATCTTTCCAGTTCCTAAAATTCCCCAGTTTAATAGTGTCAATATCATCACAACCTTCTTTTTAAAATTATTTATGCCTTACCAGTAAATGTTTGGTGTAGCAATGATAACCTGTGCAAGTTGTTGAATCGTTACTTTTTCATCAGGTAAAATCAAGACACTCGAACCTTTTTGCAATTCAAAGTTGTCAATAATAAGTTCACCATCGATCACTGTAAGAGCTTGAGCAATTTTATTTGAGTTCATATAATCGCCTATTAATGATTTATAAATAATTGAATACGGTTTTTCATGTTTAACCTTTTCTGGGATCAGTGCTGATTTTTCTACACTTTGAGATGGTTGTAATGTTTCGATCGCCTTTTCTGTATGTAATTTTCTTTTATCACCATTTACATCAGTACGATTATAGTCATAAAATCGATAAGTAATATCTGTCGATTGCTGTATCTCGTAAACCAACGATCCTGCTGTTAAAGCATGCAGGGTTCCAGAAGGGATAAAAACATAATCATATTGTTCAACTTCACATGTATCAATAATATCTTGGTAAGCTCCTTTATGCATCTTTTCATTAATATAAACTTTATCTTTCGACTTTGACCCAGAATATATCCAGCCTTTCTCTGGTGCTTCTAAGAAGTACCAAGATTCGTTCTTTCCATACAAAGAACTTTCTTGTTTCTGTGCATAGTCATCAGTGGGATGAACTTGGATACTTAGATCAGCATCTGCCCCAGTTATTGAAATAATAAGTGGATATTCTCCCCCTTTTTCAAGACCAAGATACTCGGGGAATTGCTCTACTAATTCATTTAATCTTTGACCTTTAAATTCTCCATTTAAAATCAAATTGCTGATTTCTTTTGTGCCACTCACAGAGTATACTGAACCAATTTTATCAATATGTTTATTACCACTATAGTCATGGAGGCGATTGGTTCCCCAAATTCTTCTTTTTGAAATAGGTTCTAGTACGATCATCTTTTTACCCCTTTCATTTTTAAAAAAAGAGATGGACCAAGGGATTAACTCATACATCTTGCTAGATTAGTCCTATTTAATCAATTTGCTTAATCTAGCTTTTATGCTGTATAAGTTCAATCCATAAATGGTACACCCCTTTTTTAATTTTAGAATAAACCAATGGCTACTCCAACAGTGACAATTCCTGTTAAGATTAAGATAACTTTTGTAGCAGTCATTTGTTTAGATGAAATTAACCACCAAGAGAGTAGAACAATAGATAGTGGTAATATATTAGGGAAAATGCCATCTAATACTTCTTGTAAAGGTCTGGATTCCTCACCTAATGGAATTATAATTGGAGTATCAAGAACGATGGTGGAAGCGGCCAATGCTCCAACAACCATGATCCCTAATACATTGAATGAATCTGTTATCCGTCTCGCATCTTCACCTACAATATTGTCAACGGCTTTAACACCTAGTCTATAACCATACTTAAAGCTGATATAGGAAATCAATGGTCCAATAATTCCGTAAGTGATAATATAGAAAATAGGTCCTAATGGATTACCTCCTGACGCAAGCACCATTGCGATAGAAAGTAATGTCGGGACGATAATACCTTGAATAATGGAGTCACCAATACCTGCAAGAGGTCCCATAAGAGAAGTTTTAACTGAAACTGGCATTTCTTCTGGAACATCATGGCCTAATGCTATTTCCTCTTCTATGGAAGTTACAACCCCATTAATCAATTGTCCTGTTTGTGGTTCCGTATTATAGAATTGTGAATGCCGTGTAAGTAATCTCCTTTTACTTTCAGGATCATTTTTATAATACTTATTTGCAAAAGGAATAAACGCATATGCCCAAGCATGTGCTTGTAATTTTTCATAGCTCATGGAAGATAGATGTGTAAAACCCCATCTACACCATATTTGCCTTAACTCTCTTTTTGTAAGTTTTTCATTACTTGAATTTGTAGATTTTTCCACATCTTGATGTGAAACTTGAGTTGTCATATCAGTTCACCTCACGTTTAATAAATTTAAAAGAGATCATCATCTTCAAAAAATTCATCACTACCATTATTCGAGTTTGCAACTGCAGATTGTGTTATTTTATTTGAGGCAATGAATACAATATAGGCTACTAATGCAGCAATAAATACTATGGCAATCATATCTAAACCGGCAAATGCCAATAATATAAAACCTACAAAGAAATAAATTAAATGAGCCTTTTCTTTAATAACAATATTCATTAATAGGGCGATACCTAAGGCTGGAAGAACTCCACCTAATACTGAAATGATGTCAGTCACTATCTGTGGTACATTTGCTAATAAAGAATCTACTAATCCTCTTCCAAAGTATACAGCTAAAAAGACAGGAACTGCCCGGATTAAGAATGTAGTAATTTGCGGGTAAACTAAGTGATTAAAGACCATCCCTTTTTCATCTAAGTTTTCTGCGGCCTTTTGCGCACGATGGTTCCAAAATGAATATAGAGCCATACGAGCATTATAAAAAATAAGTCCAAATGTTTGCCCAATTAAAATAGATAATGTCAAAGCAATGGCAGGATCTTTAGTTGTTGCCATTGCCAGCCCAATACCACCATAAGCAGCATAGCTGATCTCACTATTTGTTGCTCCACCTGTTGTTAGGTTTGCAATAAATACCGTTTGTACTGCTAAACCACATAAAACACCAGCAGTAACATCACCGAAAATTAAACCTACAATTAAACCGGCAACCAATGGTCTACCAGCAATATAGAATCCCCCACTCATACCAAAGAGCCACGGGGTTTCTATAGCCCCTAGATAACAAAAAATACCGACTAAAAACGCTTGAATAAGGAGTGTAATATCCATTTCGATTCCACCTTTTATATAAATGTATTAATCTAGCGAATCAAATTTTGCGCGAAAAGCTTTCCATTTTTTAATTTCATCATCAGGGAGTAGTTGGAAGTTAATGGTTACTCCTTTACTTTCTATATAATCGAATGCTTTATAATCTTGTGGATCAATAGCAACTGTTCTTCCTAATACTTTAGTACCTTCACGAGTATTCATTGGTCCAACATTTAACTCTTTTCCAAAGTCAGCACCAAGCTCCAATAGTTTTGCCATTGTCTGTGGTGAATTACTGATTAGGAAATAATTTTTATCAGAATCCATTGCCTTCTGAATTTTATCTATTGCTTGATCCACTGTATAAATACCTAATCTCAAATTACCTGCAGCACTTTTTAACACTTTTTTACGCAATGTATCGTTCGCAATGTCATCACCAACAACTATGATTCCAAATACAGGTCTTACCTTTGTCCATCTAGTGGTTGTTTGACCGTGAATGATTCTATCATCTACTCTTACTAAAGAAAGTACCATAAAAAATCCCCTCCATTAAAATTCCAAATCATCTGTGAATTCTTCCTCTTCGATGATGGTTTCAATCCCATTTTTACCAATGTTTATAGCTGCTTCTGCTAATCCATCTAAATCATCTGATGAATTTAGCATTAAGGCTGTTTCAATAAGCATTGGCAGATTCATTCCGCTAACAACTCTAACATTTTTAGGATGCCTCATAAAAAAGCTATTACTTTGGTTATATGGGGTCCCCCCTTTTACGTCACAAAAGATAAGAACCTTATCTTCTTTGATTAATTCTTCCAATTTAGCATTTAATCGTTCTGAATAATCTCCAACCCCCTTATCTGTCAATTTAATGGTTACAATTTGATTTGTTTCCCCAGCTATCATTTTGTAACTATCTAGTAATCCTTCACAAAAATTACCGTGAGAAGTCATAACAAGTTTCACTCTTTCACCTCCAAAAGTATATTGAGAATAAAATAATAAAATTTAGAAATCTTAAAAATGATCGTTAATTGCAACACCTATTATGTAACAACTTATTTTGATTACATAATTTATATTAACCACTTTTGTAAACGATGTCAATGACTTATTTTAATTATATTAGCTATTGACACTTACATAATAAATAAATACAATATATGTAATGACATATTAACATTAAAACTTATGAGGAGGACGACTAATGTCTAGATATACATTAGATGATCTTTGTAGATTAATTGATCACACAAACTTGAAAGCTGATGCTACACAAGCCGATATGAAGAAATTATGCGACGAGGCTAAGCAATACCATTTTAAAATGGTGGCAGTTAATCAAGTACAATCCACATACTGTGCGGAGTTATTAGCTGGAACTGATATAAATGTTGGTGCAGCTATCAGTTTCCCTCTTGGACAAACTTCTATCGAAGCGAAAGTAGCTGAAACAAAAGATGCCATTAAAAATGGTGCAACAGAAATTGACTATGTTATCAACATCACAGAATTAAAAGAAAAGAACTTGGATTATATTCGCCATGAAATGGAACAAATCGTTGAAATCTGTCGTAAAAATAATGTCATTTCAAAAGTAATTTTTGAAAATGCCTATTTAACAAAGAAGGAAATTAAACAACTTGCAGAAATTGCACTAGAAGTTAAGCCAGATTTTATTAAAACTTCAACAGGCTTCGCCCCAACTGGAGCAACCCTAGAAGATATTAAATTAATGAAAGATACGGTTGGCTCTGAAGTAAAGGTAAAAGCTGCTGGTGGAATTCGTGATTCAGCTAATTTTATTAAAATGATTGAAAACGGGGCAGAGCGGATTGGATGTAGTGCGGGTATTTCCATCATAAAGGAAATCAAAAATAAAATGAAAATCGAAGGTAAAGATTATATTGAAATAGGTTAATCTAGTAAAACAAAAAATCATGAGGCCGAGACAAAAGGAGGAGTGGATAATCTCTTCGAAAAGTTACAGTTCACGTTTCACAGAGGTTGAAGTTTCACTTTATAGGATACTAACCCTTTCTTTACACTGAACGGTCCAAAGTTGAGTATCACTCAATAAATTTATTATTTCAAAGTGGTGGAGCGGAGACTTCGTTAAAAGATAGCAAACCAGCATTGGTAAAAGGAAAGTTATTATTCGGCAGATGAGATATGTGAAGACTCCTTGAAAATAAAAAGCAATTTTCTTCGTGCGATGCCTCGCTGCTGAAGCCTTCTTTGTCCAATGGGAGTAGCGTGAGCTTGACATCCACTTTGGCAAGTATTTTTGCCTGGGAAATTTAGGGAATGCAAGTTAAGCCCGCCACATCATGTGGCAGAGCTTTTGGCGGGGTGAGTAATCGCACCACCCCTTGGATGATCAACGCCACGCCTGTGGAAAGCGAAACATATCTCATCTGCATCTATTTTCTTCTATCCCCATGCTGTGTTTGTTCGAATTTAGAATAAATTTTTGTTTTGTCTCAGTCTATATCTGTTTTATCAGAAATCAATGATTCATTTAATGTGAGCCTAAGGCTATCTTCATTTGAAATTTCAAAAACAAAGCAATTCAAATCCCATCTATATTTAGAAATAGAGTACTCGATTGGTATCCTTTTACCGGTATAACCAATTGTATGAAAATAAAAAATCGGATCATTTTTAGGGATATCTAATAAATCGCTAGTTGTTTCATCTGTTTTAATAATTTCGAGTCTTCTTGTAACAGAGGTAATCCCCTTATCAGATTCCTGTAAAATGCTATATAAACTTACTTGAGTAAAATCATTTTCCAAAAAGTCAGGCAATAAATAGACTGGTATATAGGTTGTAACTAATACAATTGGACTTTCTGACGCGTATCTTAAACGAATCAGTTTATAAACATCATCTCCAATATTTAGTTGTAACTTTTGTGAAATTTCTTCATTGGCAACATCTTTTTTAAACCCGAGCACTTTTGTTTTTGGGACAATTCCTTTTCGGTTCATCTCATCATCGTAGCTCTCAATTATTTTCGTAAATTCCTGTTTAATTTTACGAGTTTTAACTATTGTTCCTTTACGTTTTCTCCTCTCTAAATAACCCTGATTGACTAACTCTTGGATTGCTTGTCTAACGGTTGGTCTGCTGACTTTATAAAGCTCTGCTAAATCAATCTCTTTTGGTATGATAGTATTTTCTTGATAATATCCTGAGTTGATTTTCTTTAATATATCTTCTTCAATTTGTTTATATAATGGTACTCTTTTATTTGACATATTCACCTCATCCATTTACTTGCGAATTATAATCTTACATAATTTATTATTCACATCAATAATATCATAGCCCCGGTCAATATTCATCAACGACAATTATTTTTGAAATATGTTACTTTACATTAATTATAACTCTGAAAAGACCTGCTAAGTTTTGATGTAATTAATTTTAGTAGAATCACTCTTAAAGTAGGAGGAGTGCCTTTTAATATAATAGCGAATAAAGATCTAAATAAGCAACTACAAAAAGTAATAAATTCAGTATTTAAAGAATATGTAATGGATTTACCGTTATTTATTTCACTGAAATTTGTACATTTACGAGTCTTTGTTAAATGACTAATTATTACATAAATAAATGGTAATTTCCCTAATTAAAAGTTAGGGTTTATTTTTTGGTTTACTTCTCAAAATCAATCCACTAATAAAAAAACATGAGTCATTTTTACTTATTATTGAGTGGAATATTGATATTAAATTTTGAGCACTTTCATGCTAGTTTTAAAAGTTATCATAATCATTACTGAAATAGTTTTTGTTATAGATTAGTCTTTTAGTTGAGTAGAAAGTAATAGGATATGCGAAATTAAATTTTATTTGAATTTAAAACTTATCAAACTAGTGATATAATTTTACTAGGTAGTAAAAAATTTATTTACATAATTAAAGGAGGAATTCGTTAATGGATCGTTTAAAAGGAAAAGTAGCAATTATAACAGGTGCTTCTCAAGGCATGGGTGCAACTCACGCTAGACGTTTTGTTGAAGAAGGGGCAAAGGTTGTCTTAACAGATATTCTTGAGGACAAAGGTAATGCATTAGCTGATGAATTAAATGAAAGCGCTTTATTTGTTAAGCAAGATGTGACAAGTGCAGAAGATTGGGAAGCTGTGGTTAAAAAAGCTGAACAAGAATTTGGGCCCGTCGATATTTTGGTAAACAACGCTGGTATCACAATGGCAACATCTATTTTAGAATTATCTGAAGAAGAATATCGTCGTATTGTCGATATCAATCAAATCTCTGTCTTTTTAGGGATGAAAAATGTTATACCTTCTATGCAAAAAGCTAATGGTGGTTCAATTGTTAATGTTTCTTCTATCAATGGTATTGTGGGTGGAGCTATTGGATATACAGATACCAAATTTGCAGTTCGAGGAATGACAAAGGCTGCTGCAGTGGAATGTTCACATTATGGTATTCGCGTGAACTCTGTACATCCTGGTGTTATCGCTACTCCAATGGTTGTGCAAGAAGATACAAAAGCCGCTGTAGAGGAATTTGCTAAACAAATTCCGATCAAACGAATTGCTCAACCAGAGGAAGTAACAAATCTGGTTCTATATCTAGCTTCAGATGAATCGAGCTACTCAACTGGTGCTGAATTTATTGTTGATGGTGGAATAACAGCGATTTAAACATTGATAATAAAATAAACGTTAAAATGAGAGAAAGTTCTCATTTTGACGTTTAGTCTTGAAAGCTTTTAAAAGGAGTTTCTTCACAAGTCGAATGTGTTAGTCATCATAACACAAGCGATGGGGAGAACTCCTTTTTGTTGACAGGTAGCCAACAAGCTTGAAATATTCTCACTACTGTAAAATACTTTAGCCTCAATTTTGACCATTAAATATACATGCTCAGTAGTTTTACCTACCTATCTATCGGCATTATTTTTTACGACTTTCTTTCACCAGATCATATCAAATAACCCAATTCTATCGTTTTAAAAATCTTATGTTGTTTAGTTTATCAAAAATTATATATACTTTAGCTGGTTAAATGTTGAGTGCTCATGTTGTACAATTTATAAGGGATGCATGTAATGGCGATATTATCATACTTTAAATTTTATCATTTATTTTGTATGGATTTACATGGCATGAGAGGAATTTATAAATCGAATAAGATTAGTTTTCTATACTACACCAAAAATTTAAGTCATCTTTGAAATAGAATAAAAAAATGGGTGGAAAGGGTGTCATGATGGATTTTGTCATTAATCGAGAAATGTTAAGACGGTTGTTATCGTCCGCTTCAGATGCGGATATGTCAGCTCCATGTGCATTGTTTTATCAGGAGGAAGAGGCATTCAGCGGGGTAAATAAGATCGTCAAAAAGGTGATGAATGATTTGAAGCTTGTTTTTGGCTATGCACCACAGGTTTCAACAGAAAAGGATAAACTCAATCATCATGCTGTTTTGTATGGAACGGTTGATCATAGTCCAATGTTGAAGGAACTTGAAGCAGAAAGGCGAATTGATTTGTCCGAAATTAAAGGAAAAAGAGAAGTTTTTCTATTTCAAGTGATCGATCAACCGTTTGAAGGTGTTGAAAAGGCACTGGTCATTGCAGGAAGTGATAAGCGCGGAACCATCTATGGTCTTTTTCATCTATCAGAGCAGCTTGGTGTCTCGCCATTAGTAGATTGGAGTGATGTGAAGCCACAACGAAAAGAATCCTTCGCTTTAAATGAGAAATTTAAATACATTTCTAAAGAGCCGTCTGTTCGTTATCGTGGCTTTTTTATTAATGATGAGTGGCCAGCCTTTGGCAACTGGGCAACAAAAAACTTTGGCGGCTTTAATGCTGACATGTATGATCACGTTTTTGAACTGTTATTAAGATTAAAGGGAAATTACCTCTGGCCGGCGATGTGGTCTGCTCGTTTTAGTGAAGATGGACCGGGGTTAGCGAATGCAGAGTTAGCAGATGAATATGGTGTCATCATGGGGGCATCGCATCATGAGCCTTGTTTACGCAATGGTGAGGAATATAAACATCTGCGTGGTAAGGATTCAATTTATGGTGATGCGTGGAATTTCATTACCAATAGAGAAGGGATAACGAGATTCTGGGAAGATGGTCTGAAGCGAAGCGGTAAATTTGAAAATGTAATTACAGTTGGTATGCGTGGTGAACAGGATACGTCGATTATGGGTAAAGAAGCAACATTGGCTGATAATATTAACTTACTAAAAGAGGTTGTCCAGACTCAAAATAAGTTGATTAAGGAAAATGTGAACTCCAATCTTTCCGATGTTCCGAGAATGCTAGCTTTATATAAAGAAGTCGAGCCTTTCTTTTATGGTAATGAAGATACACCGGGATTAATCCATTCGAAAGAACTTGAAGATGTTATTTTGATGCTTTGCGATGATAACCATGGCAATTTACGAACGCTACCGACTGAAGATATGCGTAACCACAAAGGTGGTTATGGGATGTATTATCACTTTGATTATCATGGGAGTCCGATTTCCTATGAGTGGATGAATAGTTCGTATCTCCCAAAGGTTTGGGAGCAGATGGCGATGGCTTATGATTATGGTATTCGTGATCTTTGGATCGTTAATGTTGGGGATATTTGTACACAGGAATTCCCATTAACTTATTTTCTTGATCTTGCTTATGATTTTGAGAAATGGGGAACGAATGCGGTTAATCAGACAAATAGTTATACGAAGCAATGGATTGAACAGCAATTTGCTAGCGTTTTTCAAATGGATGAAAGGCAACAGATCTTCGAGTTATTAACAGGTTATACAAAGATCGCTCATAACAGAAGACCTGAACATATGAATGTCAATGTCTATCATCCGGTTAATAATCAGGAAACAGATCACTTATTAAAACAGATTGATCACCTGTTAGAAACGGCAGATCAGCTCTATCATTCTGTTGATACCGAAAATTTCCCTGCTTATTTTGCGCTAGTTTATTATCCTGCAGTTGGAAATCTAAATTTGCAGAAGACTTGGTTGCTAGCTGGTAAAAATCATTATGCAGCTAAGCTGGGAAAATTGGAAGCGAATCAACTAGCCGAACAGGTCAAGGTATGTTTGAAGAGAGATCAAGAGCTTGTTGAAGAATATCATACGATCGCTGAAGGTAAGTGGTATGGAATGGGGCTCTCTGAACATATTGGTTTTGTTCACTGGAATGAAGATGAATGTCAGAACCCTATTTTAATGAATGTTATCCCAGCAAATAAACCAAGGCTTGTTGTTACAATTGATGGAACGAAGCAACATAGTGAAGGTAGTCCATGGCACACAGACACCTTACATTTAAACGATTTTTTACAACCTCATATTGATGAAGCTTCCTTTACCATTTCGAGTTTGAGTGATCTGGATGCAGAGTATCAGCTGACATGTGAATCTGCTTGGTTAACCTGTTCAAAAATGAGTGGTATGTTAGACGGCAAGAGGAAAACCACAGAAACGATACAAGTTTACATTGACCGAAGTGCTATAAATGGTGAAACAGAAGGTTATATCATTGTCGATACACCAGTTGGTAAGTGTACAATTGTTGTTTGTGCTGTGCAGTTGGATAGCATGGAATATCCCGAGATGACTTTTATTGAGACGAATGGATATCTTTCAATTGAGGCCGAACACTTTATTAAAAGTATAGAAATGATAAGTGATCAAGGGATTATCAATCGATTTAAAGTACTTGAGGATTATGGGAAAACTCTGTCTGGAGTAAAAGCTTTCCCGACAACCTCATATTTTACTGTTGGAAAAGATGCACCCTATCTTGAATATCAATTTGTGATGCAGAAATCTGGAATTTATCAGGTGGAGCTCTATATGCAGCCCTCAAATCCAGTCACTAGAGCAAGCACAATATTTTGTGGTATTCAAACAAATGAAGATAATGTTGACATAATCAATTTACTTCCTGAAGGCTATCATGTAGATGATCATAGTTGGGGAGTTGGGGTATTAGATAACATTCGTAAAAAATGTAGTACGATAAATTGTCAAAAAGGATTAAATACCTTGCGAATTTATACAGTAAGTCCAGGTTTTGTTTTAGAGAAACTCGTTCTTTATCCGAAGGGTAGACAACTAGAACAGAGCTATTTAGGGCCGACAGAAACATATTATATCGGTCAGAAATCCATGAGATATTGAGTATTCCCCCAAAAGTTAGTCAAGACTAGACTTTTGGGGGTTTTTCGGGTCTGTTTTTTATCAATTGAGTTGTAATTTTTTAAAAAATATTAAATAGATTGTTTATTTTGGCATTCCTAATATTGTTTTTATTTCTAAAAACTCTTCAATACCATAGTCTCCCCACTCGCGGCCAATACCTGATTGTTTGAAGCCGCCAAATGGTGCACTAAAATCTGCTTTACCTTCATTTATTGTGATTCGGCCAGCACGAATTCTTTTGGCGACGTTAGCTAATTGTTTGGGATCTTTACCAACAACATAACCGGCTAGTCCATAAATAGTTGTATTGGCAAGCTCAATCGCTTCCTCAAGCGTATCATAGGTAAATACGGTCATGACGGGTCCGAAGATTTCTTCTTGTGCGATTGTATCGTTATGATCCAAATGAGTAAACATAGTTATTTTTGAGTAGTAGCCTGTTGTTAAGCCATCTGGTTTTCCTGTTCCGCCGACAATTAATTCGGCACCATTATCAATCCCTAGCTGAATATAGTCTTGCACAGTTTGCCACTGGTCTTTTGAGACTTGTGGTCCCATAAAGGTATCTCTATCTTTAGGATCACCGACAGGATATTCCGGTAGGAGTTTTTTTACCTTTTCAACAAATGGGTCATGCATCGCTTTGGGAATGAAAATCCGTGTTCCAGCCGTACAAACCTGTCCAGTGTTTTTGGCAATATTTGAAATGGCAGTTCGAGCAGCTGTTTCAACATCTGTGTCTTCTAAGACGACAATGGGCGACTTTCCGCCAAGTTCAAGAGCAATTTTTTTAATGTCTTGTGCAGCATTCTCCATTATTTTTGTTCCGACCTGGCCAGAGCCTGTGAATGACACAAAATCGACGTCGGGGTGAGAACTAATCGCATTTCCAACGATAGAACCACTCCCGTTTACTAAGTTAAATACACCATTTGGTACACCAGCCTTTTGTAAAACCTCTGTTAAGAGAATAGCAGCAAATGGCGTTTGGCTAGCGGGTTTTAATATAACCGTACTTCCAGCAGCGAATGCACTCGCTAGTTTAGTCGCAACTTGATTAGTCGGGAAATTCCAGGGTGTAATCAAACCAGCTACACCAATCGCTTCTTTCTGAATATAGGAATGCTCCCGTTGTTCGGAAAAGTCAAAGTCACGTAGAACCTTTGCCGCTTCTTTGAAGTGATTCAGTCCCATTGCATATTGAGTTTTTTCCGAAAAGGATACCGGGGAACCCAGTTCTTCTGTAATAACTTTAATAAAATTATCTTTGCGTTTTTCATATTCACGAGCAATATTCTCTAATAGTTGAATGCGTTCCTCTTTGGTCGTGTTAGAAAAACTTAAGAAAGCAGCTCTTGCAGCCTTAACAGCTTTGTCAACATCTTCTTTTGTCCCAGAGCTTATTGTACCGATCTTCTGTTCAGTGGCTGGATTGATCACATCAATGGTTTCATTATTCGTTGATTCAACCCATTCGCCATTAATAAAGTGCTTGGTGTAATGATACATTTTATATCAATCCTTTCTTTTAATTGAAGTAAATACACTGCGTTGTTATAAAAGCACTTCCCGATTTTAATCGATTTAAACATGATGTAGCCTATGCTTGATAGTTGGAGAGATCGATATTTAGTTGTTAAGTATGAAAAGCACGGTAAAAATATATTGATTTTATGCAGCCAGTCTGAGAACGTTCCGGGTGTAATAAGGATTATTATGGAGAGTTATCCTGTAATTGAGGAGATAAGTGCTAGGAAGCATAAGAAAATTTACGAGTATTATTAATCGGAAAACGGCTGCTTACTAAATATTATGATAAGTTTAGAAGGAGAGTATAGGGTAGTTTTGTAGGGAATGATGGGTAGGGGTTTTTATAGATTAACAGTTCGGCTGTTTATAGGCGAACAACCGAACTGAAAAAAATATTAAAATAACTCATTATTTCAATTACCATCAATTTAGCAGTGAGGAGTCGTTTGCCTCGATAAATTAACTGATTAGCATTTTTAAAAAAGGTCTATTGGTTAGGAATAGGATGATTGCGCTGATCTTGTTTATAGATATTGAATAGAAGTGTTTAACATAACATGAGTTAGCTACTTATCCTAAAGCTTCTTTTTAAGCATATGTTCTTCTATAAGTTAAAGGTGTGAATCCAGTATGAATGTTGAACTTTTTACAAAAATAAGATGTGTCTGTGAAGCCCGTTTTGGCCGCAATTGAGTAGACGGGAAGCTGTGTCTCGGTTAATAATGTTTTTGCTTTATTAATTCGATAAATTGTAACGTACTCATTGAAGCTTAGGTCAAGTTCTTTTTTAAATAGTCGGCTTAAATATTGTGAATTAACATAGAGTGAATTGGCTAGCTGATTTAATTGCAACTCATCACTATAGTGCTTTTCAATGTAGCGAAGAGCTTTCTGAACGACATCATTTTTGGCTGTTTCTTTTAAAACAGGATTACTCTTACTTTCTTTCTCTGCATCTAATGACTCCACGACATTTGAAACCGCTTCAATAATTTTTTGCTTGCGAACAGGTTTTAATAAATAATCAACTACTTTACTGCTAATAGCAGACTGTGCATGGTTAAAATCAGAATATGCCGTGAGCACAATAGTTTTTACATCTGGAAGGAACTTTATGATTTCTTGTTGAGCACTTAAGCCATCCATTTCTGGGATGCCAATGTCTAATAAGATGATATCAGGCATTTCTTTCTTAGCTAATTGAATGGCTTCTTTTCCACTAATAGCATATCCGACAATATCAACAGAGGGCAAATGATCCCAAATGATTGCTTTTAAAGCCCTCATTTCAAGCTGTTCATCTTCTACAATCATTAAACGATAGGACATGTAAAAACGCTCCTTTCATTTTCATGCATATTTTCGAAAATCTAAGAAGGCAGGAAAGGTAATCTCAGCAACTGTTTTGTATCCATCCTTTTGTGTATAAAATAAGCCATATCTTTCTCCGAAATAGTCTTTCAACCGTAAATGAGAATTAATCACACCTAACCCTGTTGGAGCATTTTGATCTACATCTAACAGACTTTCAAAAGTATGCTGATCGAATCCGATTCCAGTGTCATGAACAGCAATGATGATATCATTTCCCTGTTTTCTTACGGAAATGTACACTTCACCACCTTTTGCTAAGGGCTCTAGGCCATGAATAATTGCATTTTCAACAATGGGCTGTAAGATCATGCTTGGCAAGCAATAATTTAACAGCTCAGAGTCTACTGAAATATTGTATGTTAGTCGACTTTGATATCGCGTTTTTTGGATAAAAAGATAACGCTTTATATTTTCAATCTCGTCACCTATTGTTGGAAATTCTTCTATCTGCTTGAGATTATAGCGTAGTAAATCAGACAGATTAAAAATCATTTCTTCCGTATGATCAGCATTCTCCATCATGGCTATACGTGCAATAGAATTTAATGTATTAAAGAGAAAATGTGGATTGATTTGAGCTTCAATTGTTTTTAGTTCAGCATATTTAGCTCGTTTCTCATATTCAAGTTTTTCTCGTGATTCTTCTAATAATTGATTTTGTGCAATTGATTTTAATCCCATTTCTTTAAAATGGTTGGCTAGTACCTGATAAAAATCAACACATTCGATCAAATAATCATATTCAACAACCACAATTTGTTCGATAGCTTCTTCCAACTGTGCTTTAGGAATATGTAATTCCTCTGATAATTGTTCAACATCGAATTTTTCTTTTGGGTTTTCGGAAGAAGCATCGTGTACTAACACTTGTCCACCTAAAACAGCTCCAAGCAACTTATCATCCACAATAATGGGAACACAGCAGTCCTTTAAGCCATAATGGCAATCATAGATCATGGGTTTTCTATTGTGAAAAGCCCTTTTTTCTGCAAGTGCATCACACTCTATACATTTCTTTGAACCAACTTGGGAAGATCGAACCAATTGGCAAAAGGGAGTGAAATTATTTAAATCTCCGACGGGTCTACCTTGATGATCAACGGTTACAACTGATATCCCAACGAGATTTGACATTTTTTTCTGTACATCGGCAAGAATATCAATGTTAATCACTTCTTGTAAAGTAGGGTTCATGTCTTTATCCACAGCTTACACCTCTTTTATTAGTGAAACTTAGAGCAAACTTTCCTTTAATTATACCAAATATTTTGTCGAAAGATCATTTTCTAGTTGGAAAATCACTTCTGTTATAGAAAGTCATTTTTATTATATAAATATGTCATTTTTGTTATGGAAATGATCCTTTATTAAATAATTATCTGGTTACTTTCTTGATATGATGTTTGTGAAGCATATAACAAATAGATTATAGGAGGTAGACTCTTATGGGTCAAGAAGCATTAGGTATGATTGAAACACGAGGTTTTGTAGCAGCGGTAGAGTCAGCAGATGCGATGGTTAAAGCCGCAAATGTCGAATTAATTAGCACTGAAAAAATCGGATCAGGTTTAGTGACAATGCTTGTTCGTGGTGATGTTGGGGCTGTTAAGGCTGCAGTTGATGCAGGAACTGCTGCGGCAAAAAAAGTAGGAGAAGTCGTTTCAGTACATGTCATTCCAAGACCTCATACAGATATTGATTCGATTTTGCTTAATCGTAAATAGAAAAGGAGGACAATAAGATGAATGAAGAAATTCTAGAGAAAGTATTATCGGAAGCACAAAAGCGTGTTAACCAATCTGAGCAAGTTAAGGAAATGGGCACAGAAAAGAAAAAACCAGGTACAAAGAAAGCGATTACCGAGTTCGTTGGGACTGCAATTGGTGATGCAATTGGCTTGGTTATTGCAAATTTAGATCCTCAATTACATGAGCATTTAGAGTTGGATAAAAAATATCGCTCAATTGGTTTTTTAAGTGCTCGTACGGGAGGGGCACCTTTTATTATGGCATCTGATGAAGCAGTAAAAGCCACGAATACTGAAATTGTCAAGATTGAGATGGCGCGTGATACAAAGGGTGGTGCAGGTCATGGAGCAACTATTATTTTTGCAGCAGAAGATGTATCTGATGCTCGTCGTGCAGTGGAAATAGCTTTGGCGGCAGCTGAGCGAAACTTTGGTAATGTCTACAGCAATGATGCGGGTCATATTGAATTGCACTATACAGCGCGGGCTAGTCAAGCTCTGGAAATTGGTTTTAATGCACCAGTTGGAAAATCTTTCGGTATTATTGTGGGTGCCCCAGCAGCGATTGGTTTGGTTATGTCCGATACGGCAGTGAAGACAGCTAATGTAGATGTTGTGACTTTTGCCAGCCCAGACAAAGGTACAGCTCGGTCAAATGAAATTATAGTCTCAATAACGGGTGATTCTGGAGCTGTGAAACAAGCTATATTGAGTGCGCAAGATGTAGGATTAACACTTTTAGCTGGTATGGGAGATGAACCAACATCGGCTTCAGTACCGAACCTAATCTAATAGCACCATGTGAAAGGAGCAGGGGTATGAAGCAAATATCTGATGAACAACTCGTACAGTTAGCTAATATGCTTTTGCATAAAATTGAAAAAAAAGATAGATCGACTAATGAAGTGACGGGAAATAGAGAAGTCTCAAATAAGATCCCAATTGGTGTTTCCAATCGACATATTCATCTCAGTGAAACAGATATTGAAGAATTATTTGGTCCTAGTTATCAATTAACTCCGTTACGTTCATTAAGCCAACCCGGTCAATTTGCCGCTAAGGAAGTATTAACGATAGTAGGGTCCAAAGGGTCTATCCATAATGTTCGGGTTTTAGGTCCAGCTCGGAAACAATCTCAAATTGAAATTTCAAAAACAGATGCGTTCAAGCTAGGAATCAAACCACCAATTAATGAGTCAGGCGATTTAAATGAAGCGGCTTCACTATATGTAGTAGGACCAGAAAAGTCGCTGCACTTTAGTGAGAAAGTGATTATTGCTAAACGGCATATTCATATGACGCCTGCTGATGCTAAACGATTTGCTCTGCGAGATAAGCAGACTGTTGCGATTAAGGTTCATAGCGAGAGACCTAGTATCTATTTAGATACAGTAGTTCGTGTAAGTGAAAACTTCTGTTTAGAATGCCATTTAGATACAGATGAGGCCAATGCAGCTGATGTTGCGAGCAAGGATTGCTATGTTGAAATTGTTGAAGGACTTTGAGGTGATAACCCTTGCAATCGGAAACAATGGAACGACTTTTAAAGCTATTGACGGAAAAAACGACTAAACAAGTTTTAATTGTTCTATTTGCTAGTACACAAAATACGAAAGAAATTCAATATCTGTTGCAAGATTGTCAAGCTTTTTGTAACTATCAATTTATATTTTCACCCTCATTCAAGGAAAATTTAGCTGATCAAGAATGGCTCCAATATGGAACAGAAATTAGAGGCTATCATGAAGACTTTCAGAAACAACTGGCACAGTTTGATTGTGTTCTACTTCCTTTTATCACTAGGAATTCGTTAGCGAAACTTGCGTTATGCATAGCTGATAACTTTGCTTTAACTGTTGTTCAACAAGTGCTGCTAATGAATAAACCTGTTTATGCGTCCAATCATGCTTGGCAGCTTAACCATGATTATGCGATTTATCGAGGATTAAATCAAAATCCGGTTATGACTCGACGCTTTCAGCAATATGAACAGAATTTAATCGATTTTGGCATGCAAAGTGGGTCATTATTAGAATTTAAGGAAATGGTCGAAGCACATTTAAAAGGTAAAGAATATGATCAAAAACCAGCTGCTAGGAAAATAAACAGATTAGAAAAAGATCAAACGATTTATACATTAGAAGATGTACAGAAAAACCCTAAGCAATTTGATCATCAATCAGTAACATTAACAGATTTAGCGAAGGAATTTTTACAGAATGACAAACAATAGTGGGGGGAAGATAAATGCCTGAATATGATAAAGATTTACAATCTATTCAAGAGGCTCGTTTAGTTATTGACTCAGCCAAAAAAGCTCAGCAGGAACTGGCATTGATGGATCAGGAACAGATCAATAGAATTGTAGAAAATATGGTGAATAAGGCAGTTGAAAATGCTGAGTATTTGGCTGAGCTTGCTCATAATGAAACAGGGTTTGGAAAAAAATCTGACAAGATCATTAAAAACAAGTTTGCTAGTCAAACTTTATATGAGTCGATTAAAGACTTAAAAACAGTGGGTTTATTACATGATGATAAAGAAAATAAAGTCCTTGATGTTGCTGTACCTGTTGGGGTTGTTGCAGGCTTGATTCCTTCGACTAATCCAACATCTACAACGATTTATAAAGCGATCATTGCTTTAAAGTCGGGGAACAGTATCGTCTTTTCGCCACATCCAGGCGCGAAGCAAGCGATTTTAGCAACCGTTGAAATTTTACAAAAAGCTGCACTTGAAGCAGGTGCCCCTCAGGGGGTTATTGCCTCCCTCTCGATTTTAAGTAAGGAAGGGACTGCAGAATTGATGAAGCATAAAGATGTGGCATTAATTCTAGCAACAGGTGGTGAAGCCATGGTGCGAGCCGCTTATAGTTCGGGGACACCAGCTATTGGTGTTGGACCAGGCAATGGACCGGCTTTTATTGAAAGAACGGCTGACATTGAAAAAGCAGTAACAGATATTATAACCAGTAAGACATTTGATAATGGTGTGATTTGTGCATCGGAACAATCGATTGTCGTTGAGACAATTATTGAGCAACAAGTGATTGAAGAATTGAAACGACAAAAGGCCTATTTCTTAACTGATGAACAGAGTCTGCAACTAGCCCGTTTTATTCTACGCGCAAATGGTACGATCAATCCACAGATTGTTGGAAAAACAGCGATTAAGATTGCCGAAATGGCTGGTTTTAGCGTACCGTCAGACACAACTGTTTTGATTTCACGACAAACAAATTCTGATGCTGATAATCCATATGCACGTGAAAAATTATGTCCAATTCTTGCTTTTTACAGTGAGAGAGATTGGATAGCTGCCTGCAATCGTTCTATAGCCTTGCTAACAGTTGAAGGTAAGGGGCACACCCTATGCATTCATACAAATGATGAGCAAGTCATTAAGGAATTTGCTCTTAAAAAGCCTGTATCACGGATGTTAGTTAATACACCTGGTGCATTAGGCGGAATTGGCGGTACAACAAATTTAGCACCGGCATTAACGTTAGGGTGTGGCGCCGTTGGTGGTAGTTCAACTTCAGATAATATTACGCCAATGCATTTATTAAATGTACGCAGGGTGGCATATGGTACTCGAACGGTTCAAGACATAATAGCGGGTTTTGACCTGACTTCATGTACTGAGAATAAAGAAGAAAAGATGGAGACCTCTATGTCTGATAAATTGCCATTATCTGATGAGGAAATCCAACAATTATTGAAATTAGCTGTTGAAAAACTATCAGCGGTATAGAAGGGAGAAAGAGGAGATGAAGCAATTTTCTATTTTCCCAACAGTCTATTTCGACGGGACTGTGATCGATTATTTTAAAACACAAGAACGGCAAAATGTCTTTATCGTTTCTGATCCGATGATGAAGAAATTGGGTGTTCTAGATAAGCTTATTCAGTTTTTAGCTGAACAGGGATCTGACTATCAAATCTTTAGTGAGATTACCCCAGATCCTACGATTGAAACCATTACTGAGGGGTTAAAAGCAATGAATCAGCAACAACCTGATTGTATTGTAGCGATCGGTGGCGGCTCAGCTATTGATGCGGCAAAGGGTATGGTATTGGCAAACTATAAACTTGACGTCAATTATCAACGCCCCACTTTTGTTGCTATTCCCTCCACAAGTGGAACGGGTAGTGAAGCGACTTCATTTACCGTTATTACGAATGGAAAAGAGAAGAAGCCTTTCGTGGATGATCGGTTACTACCTGATGTAGCTATTTTAGACACAGCGTTAGTTAAAACCGTTCCGCCGAGAATAAGTGCTGATACGGGAATGGATGTCTTAACCCATGCGATTGAAGCATATGTGTCGCTAAATGCCAATACATTTAGTGATGCATTAGCAGAAAAGGCAATTCAGCTTGTTTTTGACAGTTTGATAACTGTTTATCGAGACCCTAATGATCAGCTAGCTCGGGATAAAATGCATAAAGCCTCGTGCTTAGCCGGGATGGCGTTCACTAACACGTCATTAGGCATTAATCATAGTCTCGCTCACGCAATAGGTGGCATCTTCCATTTACCACATGGTCGAATTAATGCCATTATTATGCCGGGTGTGATTGGCTATAACGCAGGTTTAGATTCACAATTAACGGAGACGGCAAGTCGTTATCAAGAGATTGCTAGTTTATTAAAATTACCTGCTGGGACACCTCGTGAGGGAACGGAAAATTTAATGCTGGCTATAAAATATATGAATGAGGCATTAGAAATTGAGCAGAATTTCTCAAAATGCCAAATTACAGATAAGGAATATGTTGGAAATCAACAACAAATTATTGAGCTAGCCTTAGCGGATGCTTGTACAATGACAAATCCGCGACAACCTGATACAGCCTCATTAACAGAGCTTTATCGGTCATTCTATCAATAGGAGAATTGAAGATGAAAAAAACGATATATGGTGAGTGTTTTTCAGAAGCAATAGGTACTTTCCTATTCGTTCTAATTGGAATTGCTTCTGTAGCTATTTTAGTAGCAAGTGGGACGGTTGTGAGTTATTGGGAACTAGCGATTGTCTGGGGATTAAGTGTTTCTTTAGGGGTTTTCGTAGCTGGTTATGTATCAGGAGGTCATATAAATCCTGCAGTCACAATCTCACTAGCTTGCTGGAGAAAGTTTCCGAGGAATAAAGTTGCTCCTTATATTCTAGCACAAATAAGCGGTGCCTTTATTGCAGCTCTCGTTAGCTATTGTCTATTTCAATCGACAATTGTCAGCTTTGAATCAGCTAATGAGATTGTCAGAGGAACAGAAGGAGGACTAGCGACAGCCGGTATTTTTGCGACATTTCCCGGTGAAAATGTCGGACTATTGAATGCTTTCTTTGTTGAGTTTCTCATTACGATGATTTTAATGTTAGTCATCTTCGTCGTCACTGATACCAATAACCTAACGGCGCCAACTGGTGGGTTAGCAGCACTTGTTATCGGGATAACAGTCGCGCTATGTGGTTTAGCGTTTGGTCCTTTAACCGGTTTTGCTATGAATCCAGCCCGTGATTTTGGGCCGCGATTATTTACCTTGATAGCTGGCTGGGGAACGGCAGCCTTAGGTTCTGACTTTTATGGATTAATCGTTCCTATTTTTGGCCCGATTCTCGGTGCTATTTTTGCTGGTGTGATTTACTTTAAGTTGATTACCCCGTATTATCCAAAAAAATAACTGATCGGTATTGAAAGGAGTTTGAAAATGGTAGAACAGAGTTTACGTATTCAATCATTAATTGATCATCTTTATTCAGAGGACCCTAGAGTAGAGGCAGAAAGAGCTGTTTTAATTACAGAATCATATAAAGAAACAGAAAATCAGCCAATGGTTATACGGCGGGCGAAAGCACTAGAAAAAATCTTAGAAAACATGAATTTAGTCATTCGTCCAGATGAGTTAATTGTTGGTAATCTAACAACTGCACCACGCGGAACGCAAATTTTCCCAGAGTTTTCAAACCAATGGTTAGAAGATGAGTTTGACCGAATTGAAAAACGAACAGGCGATGTCTTCAGAATTAGTGAAGAGGTCAAACGTGATTTATCTGAAGCATTTAAGTACTGGGGAGGACGTACCACTAACGAGTTGGCAACAGAACTAATGGCTCCTGAGACCCTAGATGCGATGCAAGCAGGGGTATTTACAGTTGGAAATTATTATTTTAATGGTGTTGGCCACATTTCTGTTGATTATCGAAAAGTGCTACAGGTCGGTTTGAAAGGAATTCGTGAAGAAGCACAAGAAGCATTGCAGAGCTTAGACTATGGTGATCCTGAGTCCATCTCTAAATCGCATTTTTTGGAAGCCTTAATTATATCGGTTAATGCTGTTTGCAAGTACGCCAAACGCTTAGCTGATATCGCTGATCAAGCAGCAAATGAAACACATGGTGCTAAACGGAAGGAAGAATTACAGCAAATTGCTCGGAATTGTCGACGTGTACCTGAATATCCTGCTGAGGGTTTCTATGAAGCTTTACAATCATTTTGGATTATTCAAGCCGTTATCCAGATCGAGTCAAACGGTCATTCCATTTCACCGATGCGTTTTGATCAATATATTTATCCATTTTATCAAAAAGATGTTGAAAAGGGTTCAATGACTGAAGTTGAAGCACAAGAGCTATTGGATTGTTTATGGGTCAAATTCAATGATGTAAACAAGATCCGTGATGAAGCTTCGACAAAAGCATTTGGTGGTTATCCAATGTTCCAAAACCTAATTGTTGGTGGACAAACGACAAAAGGGATGGATGCAACGAATCCGCTATCGTTTGCTTGTTTAGAGGCAAGTGCACATACAAAATTACCTCAGCCTTCACTGTCGATTCGTATATGGAACAAAACGCCTGAGTCCTTGCTAAATAAAGCTGGGGAAGTCTCTAGATTAGGATTAGGAGTGCCAGCATATTACAGCGATGAAGTGATTATTCCTGCTCTAGAAAACCGTGGTATTAGTTTAGAAGATGCTCGAGATTACGGTATTATCGGCTGTGTAGAACCACAGGTTGGCGGAAAAACAGAAGGATGGCACGATGCTGCTTTCTTCAATATTCCTAAGGTGTTAGAAATTACGTTAAACAATGGCTATAACGATGGTAAACGAATAGGTCTCCAAACAGGTAAAATAGAGGATTTCAAAAATTACCAGGAATTAGAAGATGCATTTCGAAAACAAATGAAGTACTTTGTTAAATTACTGATCAATGCTGATAACTCAGTTGATATAGCACATATGGAACGAGCTCCATTACCGTTCCTATCAGCAATGGTTGACAATTGTATTGTAGAAGGAAAAACAGTACAAGAAGGTGGAGCTAAATACAACTTTACAGGTCCACAGGGTGTTGGTATCGCCAATGCAGGAGACTCGTTGATGGCGATCAAACAAATTGTTTTTGAAGACAAAGAAATGACTTTATCAGAATTGAAGCAGGTTTTGGATAGTAATTTCGGTCGTGAGGAAAGTAAACCGGCTTCTTCAGCCAATATCGATTTAAATCATTTAGATGTTGCTAATTTAACAAGTGAATCGCTTGTTGATTTATTAAAAGGATTACTCAATCAGGAAACACAACCTGTTCAAACACCTACAACAGTTGATACAGCAAAAGATGGTGAAAATATTCGTCAGTTGTTAATTAATAGAGTACCGAAATTCGGTAATGACATTGATGACATTGATTACCTTGTTCGAGATGTTGCCCTTATTTACTGTGAGGAAGTGCAGAGATATCGTAATCCTCGTGGAGGTACATTCCAACCCGGTCTGTACCCAGTATCAGCAAATGTGTCTTGTGGGCTAGATACAAAGGCTTCAGCAGATGGCCGTTACGCTGGAACACCATTGGCAGATGGTGTGTCACCAACTTCTGGGCGTGATCAAAATGGTCCGACAGCTGCGTTGAACTCAGTCGCCAAACTAGATCATCATATTGCATCAAATGGGACACTGCTAAATCAGAAGTTTCATCCATCCGCATTAGCAGGAGAAGAGGGCTTATCTAATTTATCGGCTTTAGTTCGTGGTTACTTTGATCAGAAAGGCATGCATGTCCAGTTTAATGTTATTAGTCGTGAAATTTTAAAGAAAGCACAAAAAAATCCGGAAAAATACAAAAATTTGGTTGTGCGTGTTGCTGGTTATAGTGCCCACTTTGTTTCGCTGGATAAGACAATCCAAGAAGACATCATTGCTCGAACTGAGCTTAAGTTTTAATTCAATAGCTGGGAGTGAACGAAGATGATAAAGGCAAATGAAACAGAGGGGATGATTTTTGACATTCAACGCTTTTCTGTACACGATGGGCCAGGTATTCGAAGTATTGTATTCTTCAAAGGCTGTCCCTTAAGATGTCAATGGTGTTGTAATCCTGAAAGTCAAAACTTCAACACAGAATTGATGTTAGTGAAAGAAAATTGTATTGATTGTCGACGTTGTGAAAATATTTGCCCTTACGGTGCTATTTCATTCACACCAGAAATTACAATAGATAGAGAAAAATGTGTCGATTGTGGTGCCTGTGCTGAAGTGTGTTACAGTGAAGCATTGACAATGGTTGGAGAGAAGAGGACCGTATCAGATTTAATTTTTGAATTAAAAAAAGATGAGATTCACTATCGAAAGTCGAATGGCGGGATTACTTTATCTGGGGGAGAGGCATTAGCCCAACCTGAACTGGCAACGGATTTATTAGCTGCTTGTAAGGCAGAGGGTTGGCATACAGCTATCGAAACAACAGGGTATGCGCCTGCTCATGTCCTAGAAAAGATATTACCGCATACTGACTTAGTATTGTTAGATATTAAGCATTTAAATAGTGTCAAACATCGTGAATATATTGGCGTCCCAAACAAAATGATTTTGCAGGCTGCCAAAGTAATTGCAGAATTCCCGGGGACAGAGCTGGTGATCAGAATTCCAGTTATTCCAGGCTTTAATGATAGTAAGCATGATATTGGCGAAATTGCTGCAATAGCTAAATTACTAGAAGCTGAACAACTTCATCTGTTGCCCTATCATCCATATGGTATGAATAAATATGGAAATTTAGGGATAGAGAACAGAGCATGGGCATTTGATACACCATCGGAAGAATCTCTAGAACAGTTAAAACAAGTTGTGGAAAGTATGGGTATGACCTGTAAAATCGGAGGATAAAGGAGGAGTAGGGATGGAAAAGGTGATCGATGGAAATGAGGCCGTTGCATATATCTCTTATGCCTATAGTGAGGCAGCCAGTCTTTTCCCAATTACTCCATCCTCTCCAATGGGGGAATGGGTTGAAAAATGGTCTAGTGATAGCCTTAATAATTGTTGGCATCAAGTTGTCAAGAACATAACGATGGAATCCGAAACAGGTGTAGCAGGTAGCATGCATGGTCTATTAAGGACAGGTATTCTAGCAACGAGCTACTCTTGTTCACAAGGACTCCTGTTAATGATTCCAACCCTCTACAAAATGGTAGGTGAGTTATTGCCAGCCGTTATTCATGTTTCAGCTCGATCTGTTGCGACGAGTGCATTAAATATTTATGGTGATCATAGCGATGTCATGGCAACACGGCAAACAGGAGCCGTATTACTTGTATCAGGTACGGTTCAGGAGGCTGCTCTTTTTAGTGCTGTTGCACATTTGGCTGCCCAGAAAGGCAGGTTGCCGGTTATCCATTTTTTTGATGGCTTTCAAACAAGTCATGAGTTACGCAAGATTGAATTACCAAGTTATGATACGTTATTCAGTCTGGTAGATGATGAAGCCGTTGCATTGTTTAAACGTAGTGGTCTTTCGAATTTTAATCCGAAACAAACGGGGACTGTTCAAGATTCGGAATTATTTTTCCAACAGAGAGAAGCGGCTAATATTTTTTATCTAGCAATGGAGCGAATAGTGGAACAGCTACTGGAAAAATTGAATCCTATTTTTCAAACTGATTGCTCAACCGTAGAATACTTTGGATCGGAAGATGCTGAGACAGTTGTTGTTTTAATGGGAGCTGTGCAAGAAACAGCTAAGCAAGTGGTAAAGGAACGAGTCAAAACAGGTGTGATCGTGATTCACTTATACCGGCCATTTCCACAACAGCGATTTATAGATTGTTTGCCCAAAAGTGTGAAGAGCATAGCTGTTCTAGATCGAACGAAGGAACCGGGCTCAACGGGTGAACCCTTGCTATTAGACGTTCAACAAACATGCCAGCAATATGGAAGACAGATTGAGGTTATCGGAGGAAGATATGGACTAGGCGGAAAGGAAACTGAACCTAAACATATTCATGCTGTATTTTCTGAACTGGAAAAAAGTATTAAAAAGCAGCAATTTACTGTTGGAATTGAAGATGATATGACGCAACTATCGTTAAAAACCGAGGAAAGGGAAATGCACTCTGACGAAACAGATTTTCGAATTAAAATCTGGGGTTTTGGTTCAGATGGAAGTGTTTCTGGTGCTAAAGATTTTATCCGAATTATCGGTCAACAAACAACCCAAGATGTTCAAGCTCGCTTTTTCTATTCTTCAGCTAAAAGCAGAGGTCTAACAGTCGCTCATTTGAGGATTGACCACAAAAAAATAGCTGTTAATCACCCTATTTATACGCCCAATATAGTTGTTTGTAATCAATTTGAATGTTTAAGAATGTATGATGTTGTTCAAGAAATAGAAGCTGGCGGTATGCTGTTAATTAATACAAATTATGGTGTGGAGGAATTAGCAGAAAAGTTAACTGGAGATGTACTTAATCATTTACAGACAAAACGGGTGACGTGCTATATCCTACCCGCTAGTACTATTGCCCGTAAATATCAATTAGGACCTAAAATTAATCTTTTGATGATAGCCAATTTATTTTCATTAACAGAATTTATTCCTACTAATCAAGCGTTGCAAGCTTATCAAACGATTTTGTTACAACATCCGTATATGAGAGATCAAGCATATCGGGAAGCAAGTTTTGCTGCAATAAAGGAGAGCATGGCTCAGATTAAAAAGGTTATCTTTCAGGGGGTAAAAACCCATGTAGATAAGTCCTCTTTTGAAGAAAAAACAGGTATTGATCAACTTATTGCTCGGGTAAATCAACTAAATGGAGAAGCCATTTCAACTGGATCTGTCTTAGCAAATGGTTTAGCGGATGGTAGTTTTCCTTTAGGGTTAGGTCATCAACGACATAGTCCCAGAAGTGCCACGTTACCATGCTGGAATAGTGAGGCCTGTCTACAATGTCAACTTTGTTCACTAGTCTGTCCGCATGCGGCCATTCGCCCTTGTCTTTTTACTGAAGATGAAACAGACCATTCAACTGTATACCGAAAAAATAAAGACTATCAATATCAATTAGTGATTGATCCAGAGAAATGCACGGGTTGTTCTTTGTGTGAAGACATATGTCCGGCCAAAGGAAATGCACTTCAAATGCAGGAAGCTAGTGATCAGGTTATTGAAAGAGAACAAGAACGGTGGCGTTATGCTATTGAGCATAATGACAATAAACAACTCTCTGAATTGTTGACAGCCGATCATGATTTAGCCTTTCGTGAGCCTTTATTAGCTTTTTCAGGAGCTTGTGCTGGATGTGGTGAGACTCCTTATGTCAAATTGTTAACACAATTATTTGGAGAGCGATTAGTCATTGCAAATGCAACAGGTTGTTCCTCAATCTGGGGCGGAACAGCACCCTATACACCTTTCTATCAAAACAATCAAGGTGATGGACCAACATGGTCTAATTCATTATTTGAGAATAATAGCTCTTTTGGATTAGGAATGAAAGTTGGGCAAAAGTTATTACGTCAACAAGCTTATCAACTTCTAACAGAGATTAGTCAAAATGAATGTTATTCACTAGAAGTCAGGGAGCTCATCCAAAGAGTGGTTGCTGAGGAGGGTGAAATTAATCAAACTATCCGAGAGTTAGTTAAATATTGTAAGCAATCATCCGACAGTGTTTTACGTAAAGTGATTGATTATCAAGGTTCTTTATTGAAACAGACGCATTGGCTGATAGGTGGCGATGGTTGGGCCTATGATATTGATTTTGGTGGGATAAATCATCTTCTAAGCAGTGGTGAAAATATCAATATTTTAATTCTGGATAATGAGGGATTTTCCAATACTGGTGGTCAAATGTCTAAAGGAACGCCATTAGCTGCTAAGATGAAATTGGCGAGTCATGGTAATCGACAGGATAAAAAGGACTTTGGCTATTATGCCTTACAACATGAGGATGTTTATGTTGCCCAAATCTCTGTGTTTGCTTCACCTAATCAAACGATTAAAGCGCTGCAAGAGGCAGAGTCATATCCAGGTGTGTCTGTTGTTATTGCTTATAGTCCATGCATCACCCATAAATTGAAAGAAAGTCCGATTGCAACGAGTAAAGCAGCTGTTGAATGTGGCTATTGGCCTTTGTATCGTTATTACCCGGGCAGGGAGCAGCCGATGTCACTGGATAGTAGTTATCCAGATTGGAGTAAATTCTTACAGTTTTTATCACTTGATGGACGTTTTGACCATTTAGATGCAGATTCACCAATTAAACAAGAATTAATAAGCAAAGCACAAAAACGCTATGTGAACTATCAGTTATTTGAACAACTATCAACTATTCAATAATGAACAGCTTGGAGGTGAATAAAAATGAATGAGGCACTGGGTATGTTAGAAGTCTATGGTTTTGTTGCCGCTGTTGAAGTTGGGGATATTATGGCTAAAGCTGCAAATATTCGATTAGGCTCAATGAAAAGGACACGAGAAAATGGTTGGATGACAGTCATCATTTATGGAGATGTAGGTGCTGTGAAGGCAGGTATTGAAGCTGGTGAACAGGCGGCAAAGGGCAAAGGCGCTTATATTTCATCTAAAGTGATTCCTCGGCCTATTGATGATATCTTTTCCCGAGATACTGATCAGCCGATGCCTTGGGAAGGAATGAATGATTTAACTGAAAACACTACTGACAAAGAAATGGAGCCAAATCAAATAAAGTCAGCTCCCGCAAAGTCAGCTAGTCTAGTCAAGAACGATAAGGTAGTAAAGACGAAAGATAAGTCAAAAACGGCTACTGCTAAAAGTAAGACAACGAAAACAACAAAGAGCAAACAAAAGCGGACGGATCAAGAACAGAATAAAACTGAACAAGCAAATGAAATGAAGGACAGTGCTGACAAAGAAAATGTCAAGAAGCCAAATTCAAAACAGGTGAGTAAGAAAGAAGCGGATTCAAAACAAGGTGGTACACAGAAAGACCAAAGTAAAAAGGCAAGTAAGAAGCAAAAAAATACAGATAATGAAGAGTAGGAGGAACAAGAGATGAATGATGCATTGGGAATGGTAGAAACAAGAGGATATATCGGTGCTGTTGAAGCTGCTGACGCAATGGTTAAATCAGCAAATGTACAATTAGTAGGCTACCAGCAAATCGGTTCTGGTTTGGTGACTGTTTTAGTTAGAGGAGATGTAGGGGCAGTGAAATCAGCGGCTGAAGCGGGTTCTGCCGCAGCTAATAATGTCGGAGAGGTTGTCTCTGTACATGTCATTCCAAGACCACATACGGATGTTGCAAAGATCTTACCTAACATAGGCGAATAGATCATTATAGAGAATAAGAGAATTAGTTACATTGATTCTCTTATTCTTCCAATCTTTTTATTTCGAGCAATGGTTCTCAGTAGCGGGCTATTCCTGGAAATTAAAAAGAGGTGAGTAGATATGACGAAAGCAAATGTATTGCGATGCAATCAAATATTAAGGTCAGCCCATCAATTAGACTTGACTCCGAAAGAAATAGAAGAACCAAAAGGGGAGCTTCGGGCAGGAGTAGATCTTGGAACGTCCTCTATTGTTTTTGTAGTTGTTGATCAGGACGACAAGCCACTTGTTTGCTTAACACAAGAGGCTCAAGTGATTAAAGATGGTCTAATTGTAGATTTTTTTGCTGCTGTTAAGATTGTTAAAGCATTAAAACAACAGGCTGAATCAATAATTAAGCAGTCTATTCCATCAGTAGCGGGGGCAATTCCACCACTAACGATTGGAAACAATAAGGCAGCTGTTGGCCATGTCATTGAAGGTGCCGGTTTTGAAGTATCAGGGATTTTTGATGAACCTGAAGCTGCAGCAAAAGTATTGTCTTTAGATGAAGGAGCTGTAATAGATATTGGTGGGGGAACAACAGGTATTAGCATTTTTGAAGAAGGGCGACCGGTTTTTACTGCTGATGAAGCAACTGGAGGCCATCATATGACACTTGTTCTTGCAGGTCATCATCAAATCACGCTTGAAGAAGGAGAAGCGCGTAAGCGTGATGATAACCACATGGAGGAAACCTTTCAAATCATTCGCCCCGTTATTGAGAAAATGGGGTCCTTGAGTCGACAATTTATTGCTGAATTTGGCAAGCCAGTCGATGAACTCTACCTCGTTGGTGGAGCAACTATGTTTCCCAAATTTGTAGATGTTTTTCAGAAGCAGACAACAAGTCAAGTTTACCACCCTGTATACCCAAGGTTTGTCACACCATTGGGGATCGCCATGCTAAGCAATACTTTTTGAAATGAACAATAAGCAAAAATTAATTTCCATTTAAATATATTGTATGAGGAGTGCTTACTATGTTAATAGGAAAAGTAGTTGGTAATATCGTTTCAACCAAAAAGGAAGAGAGCTTGACGGGTTTCAAGTTGATGAGGGTAACTTTAGTTAATCAAGATAATCAGCCTACTAAGCAAGAGATAATAGCCGTAGATTTAGTTGGTTCAGGACGGGGAGAGTATGTATTAGTTGCACAAGGGAGTTCAGCCCGTATTGCTAGTAAACGAAGCGAAGCGCCAATCGATGCAAGTATTGTTGGTATTATCGATTCATTAGAGGAATAGGGGAGAATGGCATGAGAACAACCTACCGCTTGACATCAGAATCAGTCACGGAGGGTCACCCGGATAAATTATGTGACCAAATTTCCGATGGTATTTTAGATGCTTATTTAACGAAAGATTCAGAGGCTCATGTAGCGATAGAGTGTATGATCTCGAACCGCTTATTGGTTATTACAGGTGAAGTATGGAGCCATGCTCAAGTTAACGAGGAAAAAATTGCCCGGGCAATATTAAAACAAGTGGGTTATACATCTCAGGAAATAGGTATAGATGCTGATCACTGTTGGATCGTAAAAAATATTAATCAACAATCTGATGATATATATCAGGGCATCGCACAGACAGAGGATAAGGAGATTGGCGCTGGTGATCAAGGTATGATGTATGGTTATGCATGTCGGGAAACTTCAGAATTAATGCCATTATCCATTACTTTGGCTCATCACTTGACCAGGAGACTTAGTGAAGTAAGACATAGTGGTTTATTACCCTACTTGCTACCAGATGGAAAGGCTCAGGTAACTGTTGAGTATGATCAAGCTCATCAATTGATTGGTGTGACAGACATTGTGATTTCAACACAGCATAAAGAGTGGGTAAGTATGGAACAATTAATTGCTGATATTAAACGAGATGTTATTGAAGCCGTCATAATGCCAGATTTGATTAATAATAAAACTAGAATATTAATTAACCCAAGCGGTCGCTTTGTTTCAGGTGGTCCAAAAGCAGATACAGGACTAACAGGAAGAAAAATTATCGTAGATACTTATGGTGGTGTTATCCCCCATGGCGGAGGAGCTTTTTCCGGCAAAGATGCAACAAAGGTAGATCGTTCAGCAGCGTACATGGCAAGGTATGTGGCTAAGAATTTAGTAGCAGCTGATTTAGCTGACCGCTGTCAAATTGCTGTTTCATATGCTATTGGTCAGGTTGAGCCCATTTCAATTTTTATCGACACTTTTG
Source organism: Amphibacillus sp. Q70 (assembly GCF_052055485.1). Classification (GTDB taxonomy): domain Bacteria; phylum Bacillota; class Bacilli; order Bacillales; family Amphibacillaceae; genus Amphibacillus. Next base: position 1,316,033 of record NZ_CP197171.1, read on the forward strand.
AAACTCATAAACTTCCGTTGCCCTATTTAACGACAATTGTTGAAGAAGTATTTGATTTTTCACCTAGTGCAATGATCAAGCAGCTTGATTTAAAAAAACCGATTTATTTATCGACGTCAACTTATGGTCACTTTAAGGCATGTGAGCCATTATCCTGGGAAAGAACGGATCAAGTTGATCTATTACGTTTTTTAGCTGAACAAATTATCACAAGAATCAGCTAATAAAATATTTTTTTAAAAAAAGCTTGCATTTGTTTTTAAGGTCACTTATAATTGCAATTAATCAATTTTCAGAAAAGTTTGGTTTATCACCAGATCATTTATGGTGAGGCGAGTAATCATACTATTAAGTCTTTATGATGAAAGCTTTAGTTTTATTTATACTATCATTCATTAAGTCATTGATGTTATGATAGTGAAACAGAATAAACACTTTATAAAAGCTGTGATGAGGGAAAGTAAGTATTGAGCATTTTTCGAACAGAGAGCTTCGGTAGCTGAAAAGAAGCAAAAGTGCAGATGCTGAAAATGGCCTTGGAGCTGCGTGCTGAAAACACTTTGTGTTAGTAGGTAACGTCGAGATTTGGTACTCGTTATCCCTACCAAAGTATAAAAACCTTCGGGTGGAGTACTTATGAGGCTATTTGTGTAAACAAATAGTAAACTAAGGTGGTACCGTGTTGATCATGTATTCAACGCCCTTATTGTTCTTTGGAACAGTAAGGGCGTTTTTTAATGGTTTAAAAATAGAGTTATTCAGAACTGGAGGTTAGCAAATTGATTGAATTTAAGAATGTGTCTAAGACTTTCATACTTGGAAAAAGAGAGATTAATGCGGTACAGGATGTGTCCTTGCAAGTTAATCAAGGAGATATTTTCGGAATTATAGGTTTTAGTGGGGCTGGTAAAAGTACTTTGCTTCGTCTAGTTAATATGCTTGAACGTCCGACAGAGGGATCAATTTTTATTCGTGATATTGATATTAGCAAACTATCAGCGAAAGAACTACGAAAACAACGAAGCAATATCGGGATGATTTTTCAAAACTTTAATCTATTAACATCCCGTAGTGTGTCAGGAAATATTGCTTATCCGCTTAAAGTAGCTGGCTATAAAAAAGCTGAAATCAAAGAGCGTGTTGCTGAATTGCTTGCATTTGTGGGTTTAACAGATAAAGCAAAAGATTATCCAGAGCAGCTTTCTGGAGGGCAAAAACAACGGGTAGGGATCGCTCGTGCACTTGCCTCATCACCAGAAGTTCTAATCTGTGATGAAGCTACATCAGCACTTGATCCAGATACCACACAAGAAATTTTAAAATTGCTTAAGAAAGTAAATCAAGAGCTTGGTATTACAATTCTTCTCATCACTCATGAGATGCACGTGATTCAATCCATTTGCGATAAAGTAGCGGTCATGGAAGATGGGCGTGTCATAGAAAAAGGGGAAGTGTTTGATGTCTTTACAAGTCCACAACATTTAACAACACAACGCTTTATTCAATCCGTCCAACAGGATCTGCCATCTCCTTCAATTTTGCAAGATTGGCAGGCAACGAATGGTGGTAAGCTTTATCGGGTTATTTTCAAAGGATCGGTTGCTGTTGATCCTGTCCTATCAACGGTGACCAAACAGTATGATGTTGGATTCAATATTGTTTACGGCTCCGTGCAAGAATTACAAGAAAGGCTTTTTGGAAATCTAATCATCTCATTTGTAGGGAGTGAAATGAATAAACAAAAAGTATTAGAAGAGCTCGATGCACGGGTAGACATTAAGGAGGTTAAATTAAGATGAATGTAGATTGGACAACATTTTGGCCCCGAATTGTTGAGGCAACAGGTGAAACACTATTCATGGTCGCAGCGACACTCATTTTTGGTTCTATCTTAGGTGTGATGATCGGATTATTGCTCTATGTAACAAGAGAAAAAAATATTTTGGAAAATAAATATATCTTTCAAATATTAAATTTATTTATCAATCTCATTCGACCCATTCCATTTCTTATTTTTATCACCGCTATTTCACCATTGACTCGTCAGGTGATGGGAACAACGATTGGAACGGTTGCAGCGATCTTTCCAATGACCATTGTTGCTTCATTTTCGATCGCAAGAATTGTTGAAAACAATTTAGTTAGTATTGATCATGGTGTTATTGAAGCGGCACAGGCAATGGGAGCGAGCCCAATTAGAATTATTTTTACGGTATTAATCCCTGAAGCACTTGGACCACTTATTCTTGGGCTAACCTTTATGACCATAAGTTTGATCGACTTTTCAGCTGTTGCTGGTACAGTTGGTGGCGGTGGTTTAGGTTATATTGCGATGACATATGGTTATCAGCGTTTTGATGGAAGTGTGATGCTCGTCACTGTCGCCATTTTAATTATTCTAGTACAAACGGCACAATGGCTGGGAAATAAAATTTCGAAAAAAATAATGCGACGCTAATGGCTAACAAAATATAAAAATGAAAAAGGAGACGATTAAAAAATGAAAAGGATTAGTATTCTATTCAGCTTGATTACGCTATTATTTTTAGCAGCTTGTGGTGATGCAACTGGAGAGGCAGACGGACAAACTGATGAACCAATACAGGTATCAATCGGTGTGAATGGTGTGGATGGAGCTCAATGGCCCATCTTGCAGGACAAAGCCGCAGAAGAGGGGATTGAAATTGAATTAGTTGAGTTTTCCGACTATATCTTGCCAAATAATGCATTAGCACAAGGCGATGTTGATCTAAATGCCTTCCAACATTTCTCTTTTCTTGCTCAGTATGTTGTAGAAAGTGGAAATGAGTTGTATCCGATTGGCTCAACGATGTTTGCTCCATTAGGGATCTATTCAGAAAATATTACTGATATCTCTGAAATTCAAGAGGGTGATAGAATTGCTATTCCAGATGATGCATCTAATCAAGCAAGAGCCCTTCGTTTACTAGAAAATGCAGAATTGATTACACTTGCGGATGACTTTGGCTTATTCGGAGATCCAACTAAAATCACTGAAAATCCATTAAATTTAGATATTGTACCGATGACGGCGCAACAGACGCCACGTGTCCTTCCAGATGTTGCAGCAGCAGTTATTAATAATGGTGTCGCAGGTCAAGCAGGTTTCAGTCCAGCCGATGATCCTATTTTTAGAGAAACATCTGATGATGAAAGTATTTATCCTTATGTAAATTTAATCGCAGCTAGAGAAGAGGACAAGGATAATGAAGTATATAAAAGAATTGTTGAGCTTTACCAAGAAGATGATATTGCAGAGGCTATTTTAGAAGATACAAACAGTGGATCCTATCTTCTTGAGTTAACCGATGAAGAAATTGAAAAAGTATTTACTGACTTAAAGAATGGTGAGTAATCTTTAAATACTAGAATGTTAACAAAGTAATTTTCAAAATGTTTCAAATATTAAAAAAATAGGAGGAACGACAATGACAAATATTAAAGAGGCAAAAGATATTCTATTTCAATCAATCGAAGAAAATAAAGAGCTTTATATTAAAACGAGTCATGATATTCATGATAAGCCAGAAATCGGAAATGAGGAGTTTTTCGCAAGTGGATTGCATATTGAGAACCTAACAAATGCTGGCTTTAAAGTTGATAAAGGAGTTGCTGGTCATGAAACAGCCTTTTTTGCTATTAAAGACAGTGGCAAACCGGGGCCGACGATTGCATACCTTGCTGAGTACGATGCGCTAGCAGGTATCGGTCATGCGTGTGGTCATAATATTATCGGTACAACGAGCGTTGCAGCAGGTATTGCTTTATCAAAAGTACTCGATGAAACGGGAGGTCGAGTCGCTGTTTTGGGTACGCCAGCAGAAGAGGGCGGACCAAACGGAAGTGCGAAAGGGAGCTTTGCGAATAAAGGTTATCTTAAAGATGTCGATGTAGCATTGATGTTACATCCAGGTGGGAAAACTGGGTTGACTCCAGAATCGCTAGCTGTTGATCCACTCGACTTTAAATTCTATGGCAAAACAGCTCATGCCTCTGGTGCACCGCATCTGGGCGTCAATGCGCTTGATGCAGTCATTCAATTATTTAATGGCATCAATGCACTCCGCCAACAGCTTGCGGAGGATACTCGTATTCATGGTATTATTACCCATGGTGGAGATATGCCTAATGTTATTCCTGATTTTGCATCAGCTCGTTTCTACATTCGAGCGGAATCATGGAAGAAAACCGTTGAAACATCAGATAAGGTTCGTGCCATTGCAGAAGGAGCAGCCCTTGCAACAGGCACTAAGGTAAAGATTGAACGATTCCAAAATGAAGTAAAAGACTTAGTGCTTACCCCTATTTTAGATGAAGTACTTGGTGAAGAATTAACGGAAGTTGGCGAGGTTGTCGTCAGAGAAAAGCGAAAAGGAAAAGGATCAACAGATGCAGGTAATATTAGCTACGAGGTTCCAACAGCACATGGTCATATCAAAATTGGCCCAGATGATCTGGCAGGACATACTGTTGAATTTAAAGAAGCAGCCAAATCAGAGCTTGGCGATCAAGCCATCATTACGGGAGCCAAGGCACTTGCGACAACAGGCTATCGACTTTTAACAGATACAACTTTATTAGAAGAAGTGAAAAAAGACCACCAAAATTCATTAGCCTGAATTATTCATACCTCAAAGCGAGAACTTAATTGGATATCAAATCCAATGATTATTTGCTTGGGTTACTAAAATGTGAGGGTCATTCCAAGAATGATGAAAGGGTAAAGTCACCATCACCGTAAAATCCTGATTTTTGGACACACGTCTCCCTTGGTCTGTAAATAAGTTTTTGAAAATACGGTATATTTGAACGTCGTTTCTCACTCCAGCTTTAACGCTTGGATCCGCTGGAGAACTTTCCAGAAAAATGCTTGATAGACAAAACTGGACGATAGCTTGAAATAAAGGGAGCGCCCAGATTTGACCAATTTGCATGCAACCTTAATCACTCTGGTACGTATGGTCTGAATCTGCATGCTTTTCTGTTCCTCCGGAAAACATAGGCTACGCATCCAGTTGGTCAAGTTATACGCAAGCAGACTGAGCACCATCCTCGCTTCGTTGGCCTGGAAGGAATGACTGCTCATTCTATCCAGGTCGAATCCGTCTTTCGCTTCCTTGATAAAGTTTTCCATGGTGCCTCTTTTTTGGTAAGATCGGACAATTTCCTTAGGCGCAAAAGCGCTTGTAAGGTTTGTGACGAAGAACGAATGTGTAAAAAACAATTCGCCCGCCGGGCGAACGGATTGGATAATCACTTTCCTTGGTTTAGACCATGACTTCGCCTGATATTCCGTTTCTAAAAAGTGACATTCCGTCCTTGTCATATCGGACGGAAAAGTGGAAGGTTGAAGCTCATCAGCCAACCGCTGCAGGTTGGGATTGGATTTCAAGCGAATCACGTAATAGACGGATTCGGCTTCACATAGTTCGTACAGTTCTGGAACCGCAAAACCACTGTCCCCACGCAGGAATGGGGTTGTCTCCGGAAACTTATCATTGTAATGGGCGATGAGAGGTTTCACAAAATCCACAACACCCTTGGACGTGTAGACATTGCCTGGACGGAGCTTAGCCTTCAGAAAATCGCCTGTGACACCATCAAAAGCAACCAAAGGGTGAAAACCGACGGTGCCGTAATGGGTATTGAAAGCCGTTGATTCTTGGTCACCGTATGTATCCGCATGGGTCGAATCCAAATCAAAGATCAGTGCCTCGGACTCTCTATATTGATGGACTTTATCTAAAAGTTCCTGGTTAGCTCGATGTAATTGTTCGATCGATTGGGGATCAAACCGATCATAAAAGCGTGACAAACTGGGTTGAGAAGCTAAAGCATCTTTTTCTAGGAGTTGTGTGAAAACAGGATCATGAGTCAATTGATCGGCTGCATCGTCCTCAGCGTAACCGGCGATGATTTGATAAAGCTTTTGATGTAACAAGTCTTCATTGGAATGAACATAGTACTTTCTTTCGTCGTTGAGCTGTAGATAATTCGCTAATGTATGGGAAAAACCGATTTTTTCATCGAACTCCCTAAATAACAAAGTACCCGTATCTGAGGAGAGTTCACCTCCACTATTGGATAATTTGATTTGACGGTTGAAATCGAGTGTCATTTTCGGTAAAGTAGCCATTGGAAGAACCCTTTCTGTTGGTTTTTGTTGGTACTTAACCGTAACAGAAATGGGTTCTTTTTTCATTTATGAGGTGAACGGTCAATTTAGCTGGAATCCTTGGTACACAAGGAGTTAGATATTATATAAAATTCTCTGTGAATAATTCAGGATTAGATAAGAAAAATGCAATTTAAGGGTTAACTTCAAAAGAGTGAGCCTAGTTGGCTCACTCTTTTCTATGGGTTCATACGTCAAATCACAAATTTTACTCTTAACTCAATTGCATCCACTTTTATTCTGCTTCACATTCAGCGAATACGAACCCGTTCTCATCATATCTTACGGTTGCCGTTTTACCTGTTATAAGACAAGAATCAAACATTTCTAGAACTTCTTTCTTATCTGTATAATTCGAATAACAGCTATTAGCAGTGACAAGCAGAAAGCCAATATATCTGTCTTATCTTTTGAACATCCTCTTTTAGTGCTTATTATTTTGATTGTTCTCTTTTATAGTCACCAGATAAAAGTTTTCTAATATCTAGATAATAGATAGTATTTTGAACGATTAACATCATGAATATCATCACGATGTATACATAACGATTAAGAGGCAGAAGGATTATAAACAGTATTAATAACGGTAATATACCAGAATAGAAGGTATATATCTTTTTAGTTACACTTTCACTGACTTGCTGAAGCATTTCATCATCTTTTAAAAATTCCCCTGGCTTTGTGAAAGTAAAAGCACTTAACTTACGGCTAGGATTCTCTTCATTATGGTGTTTTAATTTTAAAAAATAGGCAATAAAGAAGACTATCAACAAAAAGGTACCAATTATAATGGATAGTAATCCTGGAAGGTGCCAATCTATTTCAGTCCCACTAGCTGTGACTATAATGGTGTCTTCAAAATTATTAGCTAACATATCAAATGCGTATCCAACTCCATAAGTCCAAATCATTAATATTACCCCATAATGCAATATTCCATAATGGAAGTTTTATTCGACAGTCCTTTTTACTCATTTGAATCCTCTCCTTCCAGCCAAAATAATTCATCAACACGTATTTGGAGTTCTCTTGATAATCGTAAACATAGTGCAATTGAAGGTGAGAACTCACCTTTCTCAATAAAGCCATTGTCTGTCTTGTTACTCCTACCCTATCCCCTAATGTTGTTTGAGAGAAGCCGTGTCTTGCCCTTAACTCTTTCACTCGATTTCGAAGCATCTTTAACTCCCTTCCAGCAAGTTGTGTCAAGTTTTATATCCATAGTGTAAATTATTATTAACATAAAGCAAACTATAATTAACAATATGGTCAAGAAAAGACACTACAATTTGTGGTATTAATGGATGATTTAATCACACAGAAAGCAAAAAAAGAGGAGATATCATCAATCTCCTCTTAGCCTAAATTTTTTTATCACTAGCGTTCGATAAACTTTTTTGATCGGTGTCAAGTTTGCCGAACAGATCTAGAGTAATCTTCTTGATCGTTATTTTTTATGCAACGGCAATGTTTTGTTAGACAAGCTCAACTTGATATTTCTTTATAAATTCAGTTAATACCGTATCTAAACTTGGTCCGTCAACCTCATCTAAATCATAATTGATTCGTGTGGTTGGTTTATTAATAGAGATGACCCGGGATAAATCAATTGGTGTACCAATAATCACCGCATCACAATCTACTTGATTAATGGTTGCTTCTAAATCTTTTAATTGTTTTTCCCCATACCCCATAGCAGGAAGGAGGTTTTCAATATGTGGGTAAGTCTCGAAAGTATCCTGTAAACTTCCAACAAGATATGGGCTCGGATCAACAACTTCAGTTGCACCTAGACGTTTAGCAGCAACTGTTCCTGCACCAATCTTCATTTCACCATGAGTTAATGTTGGACCATCTTCGACAACTAGTACTCGTTTTCCTTTGATTAATTCAGGTTTATCAACGGTAATGGTTGATTCTGCTTTAATGATTTTGCTCATTGGACTAACAGCTTTAATATTATTTTCAACAATTTGAATGGCTTCAGCAGTGGCACTATCCACTTTATTAATAATCGCCACATCTGTTGTTCTTAAACAAACTTCTCCAGGATAGTATTTAAGCTCATGACCTGGACGATGTGGGTCCAATACAGTGATAGCTAAATCTGGTTCATAAAAAGAGAAGTCATTATTTCCGCCATCCCAAACAATAACGTCACAGCCATCTGGGTCATTTTCAGCGGCTTCCAAAATAGCTTCATAATCTACCCCAGCATAGATGATATTTCCTCTAGCTACATGTGGCTCGTATTCTTCCATTTCCTCAATCGTACATTGATGTTTCGCTAAGTCTTCGATCGTGGCGAATCTTTGGACCCGCTGTGCTGTTAAGTCACCGTAAGGCATTGGATGTCGAATCGCAACAACCTTTAAGCCATGTTCAAGTAAAGTTTCAATTACTTTACGCGAGGTTTGACTTTTACCCGTTCCTGTTCTGACAGCAGTAACTGAAATGACCGGTTTATTACTTTTCAGCATGGTGTGATTAGGCCCCAGTAATTTAAAATCAGCTCCCGCAGCATTGACAATTGCACTAATACCCATCACATCTTCATAACCAATATCACTGAAGGCAAATACACATTCATCCACTTCGAGTTCTTTAATCAACTCTGGCAAAAGTTCTTGAGAATAAATCGGAATGCCTGCTGGATACAAATCACCAGCCAGCTCACTTGGATATTTACGTCCATCTATATCAGGAATTTGTGCTGCTGTAAAAGCAACGACATTATAAGCATGATTATCACGATAATACGTATTAAAATTATGAAAGTCTCTTCCAGCCGCGCCAATGATGATGATATTCTTTGTATCCATTAGAATCTCTCCTGTCACTTAAATGAATTATTATAATTATACTTTGTTATGAATAATTATGCAACAGGATTTTGAAAAAAATTTAAAAAAGGATGTGTATAAGGTGAATGGATAATATTGAGACTAAAAATGTTGTATCATGATAGAAACGAGTTAAATTCAGTTAAACAGTGGCCATTGAGTGGATTGTTTAACTCATATCTATTTTAAAAGTTAGGAGTTGATATTTGATGAGGTATAAGAATTCTATAGATGGGATTTCTTCTGATATGTTAAAAGGCTTTTTTACTGATTGGCCTAATCCGCCAAATTCACAAACACATCTTAAATTGCTGAAAAACAGTAGTCAAGTAGTGATTGCAGTCGATGAAGATCCAAATCAAGTGGTAGGTTTTATAACTGCAATAAGTGATGGTGTTTTATCTGCTTATATTCCACTACTTGAAGTGTTACCAGCATACAAAAATCAAGGTATTGGTAAAGAATTAATAAACCGGATGTTAAAAGAGCTTGAGAATATCTATATGATCGATTTATGTTGTGATGATGAACTTGTTTCTTATTATGAAAAATTTAATATGACGAGAACAAATGGTATGATTTTGAGAAACTATAATAGGCAAGCTGGTGGGGATTGATGACAACTTGTACTTTAGCAAAGTAAAAAGTATTTTCAATGAGAGAAGTCATCACAATCCTAACCCTATATCTTAGGATAAAAGCCTTGTTTTTTCGATCAAATTGATCATTCGACTAAAGCAGGTATAAGTGTGTTGTTTATTCTGATTTCCAGTTTTAAAAGGTTGTTCAACGAAATAAAAATGTTAAGATTCTAAGTACAAATAAAACTTGAACTTTTGCTCAAAAGGAAGGGTGAACACGAGGAGATGACGAAATGAAAATTTTACTTGTGGAAGATGATAAGACGATTGCGTCAGGTCTTGAATACTCGTTGCAACAAGATCACTTTTCAACTGTTCTTTGCTATGATGCGGCTTCAGCCAAAAAGGTGCTGGCAGAAGATTTAGATCAATTTGCCTTATGTTTATTTGATCTATGGCTCCCAGATGGCAGTGGTTATGATTTGTGTCAGATTGTCAAAGAACGGAGTGATATTCCTGTCATCTTTTTGACAGCGATGGATGAAGAGGTAAATGTTGTGATGGGACTTGATATGGGGGCAGATGACTATATTACTAAGCCATTTCGGATTCGTGAATTACTATCAAGAATTAAGTCCGTATTGAGGCGTTATCAAAAACAGACACAAACTAATTTAATCAACATCTCTCATGTGCAGATTAATACACTCGAAGGTAAAGTCTATAAACAGGGTGAAGAGGTTACGCTAACGGCTTTAGAATATCGGTTATTATTGATCTTTGCGAATCACCTTGGACAGGTGCTTTCAAGAAGTCAATTATTAGAGCAAATTTGGGATGTGGCGGGGGATTTTGTTAATGATAATACGTTAACCGTTTATATTAAAAGATTACGGGAGAAATTAGAGGATAATCCGCAAAAACCTGAAATGATTAAGACAGTTCGTGGATTAGGTTACAGGGTTGGTGATTAATATGTGGCGTAATCGAGAGATTCGAATTTTACTACTCGTGATGAGTACAGTGGGTTTGGTATCTGTTGTAGCTGTCTATACATTTCCATCAGCAGCTGTCATGCTTGTATTACTAACGGCCTTGTTACTCATTAGTTGTGTTTTTGTATTTACCCACTGGAGGTACCGAGAAATAGAAAAACTTTCAGACTATTTAAAGAAAATCAGTAATGGTGACTATTCCCTTGACGTTCGTGATAATCATGAAGGGGAACTAAGTATTTTAAAAAATGATATTTATAAAGTGACGTTGATGCTGTCAGAGCAAAGCTTACTCTTACAAAAAGACAAGGTTCGTCTCACAGATGCAATTTCTGATATCTCACACCAGCTTAAGACGCCCCTTACCTCTATGACGGTAATGGCTGATTTATTAGAGGATGTTGACTTACCTGATTTAAAACGAATTGAGTTTATCCAAAATATCCATACCCAACTTGAGCGAATTGATTGGCTTGTGTCCTCTTTATTAAAGCTTTCTAAAATTGATGCAGGAACAACAGTATTTAAACAGGAGCCGGTCATCGTTAAAGAGCTGATTCAAAAAGCACTAGATCCGGTTCTAATTCCGATTGATGTTAAGGAACAGTCGATTTCTATCAAAGGTGAGGAAAATGTATCCTTTATCGGTGATTTTAATTGGACAGTTGAAGCCTTGATCAATATCTTGAAAAACTGTGTTGAACATACGCAACAAGGGGGTAAGATTGAAATATCCTTTTCTAAAAATGTCCTTTTTACAGAAATAGTCATAGTAGATAACGGGAAAGGCATTCCTAAAGAAGACCTCCCTTATATCTTTAATCGATTTTATAAAGGAAAAGGCGGTAGTGAGGAAAGCATCGGAATTGGATTAGCTATGGCTTATAGTATTGTCACAAACCAACATGGAGATATTGAAGTGAAAAGTGAACAGGGTCAAGGGACGACTTTTCAAATCAAGTTTTACCACAGATAAGCATCTACGATAGGATATTTCGCTTTTCATAATATATTAAGTGACTAAACTGTCACTTTAAAGTCACTTACTCGTCATTTTAGGCAGATATACTGAACGTATCAGTAAATAATGGAGGTTAAAATAATGGAAATTCTAAAAATAGAACATCTGTCTAAAATTTATGGGAAAGGTGAGACAGCAGTAAAGGCACTTGATGACATTTCCTTTTCAGTAAATAAAGGGGAATTCGTTGCCATTATTGGTCCATCGGGATCCGGAAAATCAACGCTTTTGCATATGTTGGGAGGAGTAGATCACCCCACTGATGGGAAGGTATTTGTCGATAATACCGATATTTATAATTTAAATGAAACACAGTTGGCTATTTTCAGACGTAGACAAATCGGATTGATCTATCAGTTTTATAATCTGATTCCTGTTTTGACTGTTGAAGAAAACATCACACTACCGATTTTATTGGACGGGCATAAAATTGATAAAGGTCATTTTCATGATATTATCACAACGCTAGGTTTAGAGGAGCGATTGAATCATTTACCAAATCAACTTTCAGGTGGACAACAGCAGAGGGTATCGATTGGAAGGTCGCTTATTAGTAACCCCGCCCTTGTATTGGCTGATGAGCCGACTGGAAATTTAGATAGTGAAAATAGTAAGGAAATTATTGATTTACTGAAAATGTTTAATAAAACATATAATCAAACTTTAATTATGATTACCCATGATGAACGAATTGCGCTTCAAGCTGACCGAATTATAACGATCAAAGATGGGAGAATCGCCAAAGATGAGGTGGTTCGCCCATGAACATCATCAATAAATTAACATGGCGACACTTAAAGGAAAACAAGCGCAGAACACTTGTCACTATTATAGGTGTGGTTATTTCTGTTGCTATGTTGACAGCTGTTTCAACCCTTGCTGTCTCATTTATGTCATTGTTGCAAAGACAACACATCGCAGATGAAGGGGAATGGCATGTTCTTTATAAAGATGTAGATGAAGAACAATTAGCGGCTATTCACGCGGATAAAAATACTGAATCTGTTATCCTATCAAGAGATGCAGGCTATTCTGATTTAGAGGAAAGTGAAAATAGCTTTAAACCCTACTTATTTTTAAGAGAATATAATGAGGCAGGTTTTCAACAATTTCCGATTGAATTAATTGAAGGAAAAATGCCAACAAATGAAAGTGAATTGTTGATCTCAGAGCATATTACAACAGATGGCGGAATTGAATATGAAATTGGGGATACGATCACACTCGAGCTTGGTGAGCGAAAAGTTGACGATGAAGAAATGAATCAAAATACTATTGATCAATCCTATCCCTTGCAGAAGCGACCATTGAGTGAAGCATCTGATTCAAATGGGGATACAGTAGCTACGGAATTGACAGAAGAAGTGTCTGAATCCATTATAAACACAATAAGTAAGGACTTCACCATTGTCGGTATCATGGAACGCCCCGAATGGGAACCCATCTCAGCCCCAGGCTATACAGTGTTGACTCACTTACCGGAGTATTATTTTGCTGTTGAAAATGAAACGATCAATGTGTCAGTTGTCTGGGACAAGATCAGCCGATCAGCTGTGGAAAATGCTGAACAGCTAGGGGACTCACTAAATATCGAAGACTACTCTTTGAACAGTAATTTATTACGCTATTATGGCGTGATTAGTAATGAGTTTTTGCGAACAACTTTTTATTCCTTAGTCGGTATTCTCATGGCTGTTATTATGATTGGTTCTATGTCATTAATCTATAATGCGTTTGCTATTTCTGTTTCAGAACGTTCGCGTTATTTAGGGATGTTATCAAGTGTTGGAGCAACGAAAAAGCAGAAGCGTAACTCGGTATTCTTTGAAGGGGCTATTATTGGGCTAATCAGTATTCCGCTCGGTGTTATTAGTGGATTAGTCGGAATAGGAATCACCTTTCATTTTATTAATTCACTATTGCAAGATTTATTAGAGATAACAGAAGAGCTTACTATCGTCGTTACACCCTTATCGATTGTCATGGCATGTCTCGTCTCGTTGTTGACGATTTTTATGTCAACCTACATCCCAGCTAGAAGAGCATCTAGAGTATCAGCTATTGATGCGATCAGGCAGACAATGGATATTAAAATGACAAGGAAAAAAGTAAAAACATCGCGACTTGTTCGTAAACTATTTGGCATTGAAGCAGAGTTCGGCTTGAAGAATTTGAAAAGAAACAAGCGCAGATATTTTGCCACGGTATTTTCTCTAGTCATTAGTATTGTTTTGTTTTTAACTGTCTCATATTTTACTGATCAACTTAAACAATCATCCAACTATTTTGTAGATGACTTCAATCATGATATTGAGATCACATCTTGGATAAGTGATGGTGGTGAACATCAATTTAGTGACTCCTTTATTCGTTCAATCACGTCGATGGATGAAGTGACAGAGTATAGTTTTATCCAAGCGGTAGATTTAAAAACAGCATTGTCCGAAAATCAAGTCCCGGATCAATTAAATGAATTTGTTGAAGATGGCGAGTACGAGTCACCTATCAATTTGTATGTTTTAGATAAAGAAAGTTTACAGCAATATGCTGAGGAAATAGGTATAAATGATACACAGTTAACAGAAGAAGATAAAATGACAGGAATTATCATTAATAAGGCGATGGCTATTGGTGAAAAACGAGGGGAATCAGAGGCAGTTCAAATGAGTCCTGGGGAATCCCTTGAAGTAGTCTATGAGGATTATTGGCAAGGAGAGAAAGAAACCGTGCTAGGTGATATAGAAATTGTTGCTTTGACAGATAAACTTCCACTTGGTGTTCAGCTGCGCCATCAAGGCCAACTATCGATGATTGTTTCTCCTGAAACATTTGCCCAATTAAACGGAAATGATCAAATTAGTGAAGCAACTTATGGTTTGTACCTAACAAGTTCAGAACCTTTGGTCATACATGAGAAGTTGATCGAACTAGTTGATAATAATATGCATATCACCAATTATCATAAAATAAGACAAGAGGAAGAACAAATTGTATTGTTGATGTCAGTATTCATATATGGCTTTATTACGTTGATTACGGCTATTTCTGTTGCTAATATATTCAATACCATTTCGACCAGTATATCACTTAGAAAAACAGAGTTCGCCATGCTTAAATCTGTCGGGATGACTCCTAAAGGTTTCAATAAGATGATTAACTATGAAAGTATTTTTTATGGGATCAAATCATTATTGTATGGCTTACCGATTAGTGTGGCTGTTATGTATGCCATTTACGAGGCGATGATGCTATCGTTTGATTACCCATTTCGTCTGCCATGGTTAAGCATGTTGTATGTAGTGATTGCGGTATTCCTGATTGTCAGTTCAGCCATGCTCTATTCTGGTTCAAAAGTGAAAAAAGAAAATATTATTGAAGCTTTGAAGCAAGAAAATATTTAGGAACTAAAAGATAGGTTGCCGGATTAGTTTATAGAAAAAGTGTAGAATATTTATAACTACATTAGCTTAATTTTATGAGATGATATAAAACACCTCCATAATAGTAATACTTTAAACAAGTATATTTATCGGAGGTGTTTTTGTGTGAAAAAATATATCCATGTGTATTTAATAGGTTTGTTTAACTAATAGTAAATACTTTTCCCTTCATCTCTATACTATAAATACTCTTTTGAAGAGACAACAGGTCAAATACAATATTATTTAAGTCCAAGTAATTAAAATAATAGTCTTTTCTAGTGTGAGGCTAGAATTTAACATGATTTTCGTATCATGAGTTCTGTAGGAAAATAATAATTACTAGTTTCTTTTTCTGGAGTATTAATTTTCTCTATAATTAAACTTGCTGCTTTTTCCCCCATTAGCTTAGAGGGTTGTTTTATTACGGAAAGGGGTGGATCAGTAATGATAGCCCACTCGTAATCATCAAATCCAATAATAGATACATCTTCAGGTATTTTCACCCCATTTTCCTTAAAATAGGTTATTGCTCCTATTGTCATCAAGTTATTTGCCACAAATATTGAATCAACTATCTCCTGCTCATATAATTCTTTGGCTAGTAGATAACCACTTTTGAATTTTGAATCCCCATTTTTTATTAGAGAACTTTTAACATCAATGTCATGATCTTCAAGAGCACTAACATATCCCTCTATACGCTCTTTAGTAGTACTTATATTTGGCGTTCCAGCTATCAACGCAATTTTTTTACAGCTTTTTTGTATTAAATAAGTGATTGCCTCATAGACAGCAATTTTATTTTTAACAGCTATAACATCATGGGGGACTCCTTTTGGTTTCCGATCAATAAATACAGTTGGAATATCATATTTAATATATGGTTTTATTTCAGCATAGTTTTCCGCACTTGAAGCAATGATTAATCCTTGTACTAATTGCGCATTAAAAGTTTTAATTTGTTCAATTTCTGATGAAACAAGTTCGTCAGAATTACTAACTAACAGCTGATAGCCTTCTTTTCTTAAAGTGCTTTCAATTCCTTGAATAAGGGATGTAAAGAAATAATTCGAAATATCAGGCAATATGACTCCAATTATATTTGTTTTTTGTCTCCTTAGATTTCGCGCTGTATAATTTGGTGTGTAATCTAATTTTTCCATTGCTTCTTGAACTCTTTGTTTTGTCTCTTCTGACACAAACCTTGTTCCATTAATCACATGTGATACTGTTGCTGTAGAAGTTCCAGCTAATTGAGCTACTTTTTTCATAGTTTTAGACATTTTAACATCATCCATTTCAAGTAATCGATTACGTAGATAGGTAAATTTAAAATAGCCTACTTATATTAAAATGTCAAATTTAATTATTTAATCTAAAAATATGAGGTCATATTTTTAACAAAATTCAAGTTTCTTGAGTCAAAAACAAATTGTATAAAGTTAGAGTTAATAAAAAATTAAAAGCTACCTTTTTAAAAGCTTTGTCAGTTTTTGAATTTTAATAAATTATAATTATGGAATTGACTTATTGACAAAAAAATTGTTACGTAGTAATATTTGAGGTAATCGATTACGTAAACGATTACTAACTATGAATATATTAGTTTATAATTTCATTTTTAAAATAGTTAATGTCTATTAGACCAGGTGAATGAAGGCTTTAGAATAACAATAGAAAGAGGGATGCCATGAATGTGATGAGGTTACATTAATACATGGTAGAGTCGCAAGCAAAATTAATGAAGTATCGAAATAGTTAATGTTCTGTGGAATCGAAGAAAAGTGAAAAGCCCTTTTTGATCTATAGCTTAAAATCATGTGTCGAATTTATCCTGGAAAATAAAGGACTTTAACTTATCGCTCTATTAGTTTTTATAATGTGGTAAGACTTTTAGAATTAAAAAATCTATTAAATAAAATTAATAGATATATACTGTCATAAATTTGAAAGCGATTCAGTATTTTATCTTTGATTTTATTACATGAATCATTTTTATTAATTGAAATTTTATATTGAATAGACTATTTATTTTTAAGTTTATATTTAAGATGGTAATTAGAGGTTTTTTAATTCTGATTGAAATATATAGTAAAAGACGAAATATCTTTAAAGGAGATGAAATAAATGGATGTCCAACTCTGGCAAATAGTAATTGTTGTATTGTATGGGTTTTTTATTAATTATGACAAGAATGGAACAATGATTGGAACTTCCCAGCCAGTTACAGCAGGTCTAATTGTTGGACTTGTTTTAGGAGATTTACAAACAGGTCTATATATTGGGGGAACACTTCAATTAATGACTCTTGGGATTTCAAGTTTTGGAGGCGCGTCTGTCCCCGATTATCAAACAGCATCTTTAGTTGGAACCTATGTTGCCATTACCACAGGTCAATCAGCCTCT
Organism: Amphibacillus sp. Q70; assembly: GCF_052055485.1. GTDB lineage: Bacteria > Bacillota > Bacilli > Bacillales > Amphibacillaceae > Amphibacillus. Next base: position 1,333,497 of record NZ_CP197171.1, read on the forward strand.
TTGGGAATTACTTTAGCTATCCCAGTGGCGATGTTAATGGTACAACTAGATGTTTTAAAATGGGTAACAAATATCTATTTGCAAAATAAAGCGGAAAAGTTTGCAGATGAAGGCAAATTTAAGAAGATTGAATGGATGCATCTTCTAGGTGTGTTTAATACAATGTTAACTTCAGGAATTCCAGTTACTTTAACAGTTATAGTTGGCCCAACAATTGTTGAGCAGATTGTTCAATATATTCCTGATTGGTTATCCAGTGGTTTAGATGTTGCTGGAGGTTTATTGCCTGCTTTAGGTATTGGTTTGCTATTACGTTATCTCCCGGCAAAAGATTACTTTGGATATTTGATTATAGGTTTCGTTGCGGCAGTTTATCTTGACATTCCAATCTTAGGTGTTGCACTTGCAGGAGCAGCATTTGCGTTAATTTTATTCAAAAAAAATATAAATTCGCAACAAGTACAGACTGTTGGGGGGATGGATGAAAATGAATAACGAAAAACCAGTAGATAATAAAACTAAAAACCGTGTTTTACTTCGTTGGATGCTAAACGGTGGAGCATCTTTGAATTACGAAAAGATGATGGGGTTAGCTTATACTTACTCTATGATGCCTTTCCTAAAAGAAAATTATAAAGATGATCCTGAAAAAATGAAAGCAGCGGTAAAAACACACTTGCAATTTTTTAACACAAGTCCTTATGTTGCTCCTTATGTAATGGGTGTGAATTTAGGAATAGAGGAGAAAGAAAAGGAAAAATCGTTAGATACTGTAGCAGCTCTGAAAACGGGGCTTATGGGTCCCTTAGCAGGGTTAGGAGATAGCTTGTTTGTAGTTATTCCATGGACTATATTTGGTGCAATAGCTGCAAATATGGCATTAGAAGGAAGTGCCATTGGTATAGCTATGTGGTTAATTGTAACTTGGGTTTTAAAACTTGTAGGTATTCCTTTATATAAAGGCGGGTTAAAATCTGGAACTCGGTTATTAGAAACTCTTGAGACAAAAATGAAGGCATTTACGGAAAGTATTGCTGTTTTAGGTTTGATGGTAGTAGGAGCTTTAATCCCAACAGTAGTAAATGCTGACCTGGCGTTTCATTTTCAACAAGGCTCTCTAGAAATGTCTGGTAAGGAAATTCTAGATAGTATTATGCCTGGATTAATACCTGCGGCAATGGTCTTTCTTGTGTATTTCCTATTAGGGAAAAAAGTGAAACCAGTTTATATTATATTCTTAATTCTAATTTTATCTGTTGTTCTCTACGTATTAAATATTCTGGAGTAGAGAAACAGTTTAACTATGGTGGGGAATCAATAATTTTCTAAAGATTCATTTTCATGATGAAATCATTTAACACAGTAAATGATTTCAAGAAGATTTATCTATATTAACAAAATGATGGAGTAAAAGTTCTGATCTTCAACAATAATAAGTAACTCTTTAGACCTTTATCGTGTTAAGGTGTAGTATAAAAAAAGATTTAATTTTTACAATAAAACTTTCGTAGAAGGAGGTTATCATAATGAAAGGTATTATTCATATTAGAGTTGATGATCGACTTATTCATGGTCAAGTAGCAACTCAATGGGTAAATCATCTAGGGGCAACCCGAATTATGGTAATAAATGATGAAATAGCAACAAATGATATACAAAAAAGAGCTTTGAGAATTGCAGCACCACCAAATGTAAGCTCCTCAATCATAACAAAACAAACGGCTGCGACTAATATTTTATCTGGCAAATACGATGGGCAAAAGGTATTGATTGTTTTAAAATCGCCTAATGATGTGGTTGATTTATTGAATTTAGGCCTGAATATTAAAAAGATTAATTTAGGAAATCTTTCTGTACGTGAAGGGACGCATCGCATTCTTCCGACGATAAGTGTTACAAATGAAGAAGAAGAGTCTCTGAAAGAACTAATTAATAAGGAAATAGAAGTTACAGCAATTATGGTGCCTGGAGACAGTAAAGTATATGTTAAGGATATTCTATAAGTTGTGTTTATATCCAGATTAGGGAAAGCATATTAAAATGGGCTAATAAAAAAACAATTATGCCCATTTGATGCTTTTTCTATGGACAAAAAGCTATTGCAATATTAATTGTAAGTATTATTTTAAATAATACTTTATAATTAAATGTCACTATAGGGTAGTGACTTTGAGAAAGACTAATTTTTGATAATTTTGATCACTCGAAAAGCGAGAGGTGTGATAGGAAATGTTTGAAATAATTATAGCTACACATGGTCCATTAGCTTCATCTCTAGTTAAAACTTTAAATTTTTTCTTTCCTGATACTCAAAATGTACACCCAATAGCCATTGACGATAAGGGAATTGAATGCTTTTCTGAAAAAATAAATCAATTGTTTTTAGAGGTAAAGGATAAGGATGTATTAATTTTTACAGATTTACTCTATGGAACACCTTTTAATGAAGCAGCAAAAAATATTAATTTGATAGAAGGAAATTCTGAAATATTAGCGGGTATTAATTTGCCAGCATTGGTAGAGGCAGTCAATTTTCAAAAACAAGATAAAGATCTTATTCAATCTCTCCCCGCTATTCGTGATGCAGCTGTATTACAATCATATAGTGAGAGCATAGCTCTTTTAAATGGAAAAGAAGATGATGAATGAAACAATTAAGTGAAGCCAATCAATTATTTAATTGTTTTACAGGAAGCTTACGATATAATTTCCACATTTGTCCTAAAAGTGGTTGGTCAAATGATCCTAATGGTCTAATTTTCTTTAAGGGATACTATCATATTTTCTTTCAATGCAATCCATTCAAGACTGATAATTCAACAATTTATTGGGCTCATTTAAGAAGCAAAGACTTAATTTCTTGGGAATGGCTTCCGTTTGCATTAGCACCAGACAAAACATATGATTTAGATGTGTCAAGTCCAAAATCTTGTGTAATAACCTATAGCTATCTCTGTAGTTACTTGAGAGGGGGGTAGCTTTTCCTGTCCTCGCCATGGCGAGGTCAGGAAAAGCGTTACATTTAATTCTCCCCCGGGGCATAGTCTCTTAAAAATTTTCGCTTCGTCTTCTGAAATCCTTCGTGGATATCCATCAAAACGGCACCGATAAGTCGGACAGCTGAATCTATATTCGGAAAGATCCCAATGACTCTTTCCCTACGCCGTATTTCTCTATTGACTCGCTCTAAACTGTTTGTCGTCCTTAGAGAGACATGATAGCCCGTGGGTTCTTGGATGAATTGTAGGGCATCATCAAAACCGGCTTCTAACTTCTCGATGACCGCTGTGTACTTCGGATTTCCCTCGACTGTCTTTATAAAGTTTGTCTTCAATTCTCTGGCATGGGCCAGGGTATCGGCATAAAAGATTTGTTTTAAGGCTGTCCGTTCAGCTTGACTGTTTTTCTTCGGCATCACATCCGTTAGATTGCGTAAGAAATGGGTGGTACAACGCTGCCATGGACAGTTCAAAAAGTCTTCTTTAATCGCTGCTTTCAATCCAGAATGCGCATCAGAGATGATGAGCTTGGGTTTCTTCAAACCACGCGCTCGTAAGTCCTGAAAGAAGCTTGTCCAAGCTGCCTTTGATTCCTCTTCTGAAACCATAAATCCAATAATCTCACGTCTATTCTCTGACGTCACCCCTTGCGCAATATAGACACCTTTAGATACCACACGATGATTCTCTCGCACTTTAATATACATGGCATCGACATAAACATAGGCATAGTATTTATGGTGAAGGGCGCGCTCTCTAAACGATGCCACCTCAGGATCTAGACGTTTGAGAATATCAGAAGCAAATGAACGAGAGACGCCTTCCCCACAGAGGGTCTCAACAATTTTAGTGACCTTTCGGGTCGATACACCACTCACGACAGATTCCACTAATGTCAGAACAAGCGATTGATCCATACGTTGATACTTCTCGAATAACTTTGTTGAAAAGGCACCAGAGCGTGTCCGAGGGACTTTCAGCGTGATTCGCCCGATAGGTAGTTTATAATCTCTTTCGTAATAGCCATTCCGCATGTCTTGGCGAAGTGCATGGCGTTCTCGTGAGTCGGCTTGGACATAGGCATCACGCTCCGCCTCCATGTAGGCATTAAATACAGCGACTGCCAGTCCTTTAGTTGCCGAATTTAAGTTGCTCGATAAAATTTCCTCTGTTAATTTGTCCATATCTAGGGTAAAATTTAATTGAGTCATTTCAGTTCTCTCCTTTTCAATGGTTGGTTGGTAACTACATTGTACTATAGGAGAGCTGATTTGGCTCTTTTTCTTTATTACACAATTATATAGCCTTAATCTTTAGATGGATGCTTTTCTGGAAGTGCAATTGAATATAATGAAACACTTTTTCTTTTCTATACAGGTCATAAGAACCTCGAAGAAGATTATATAGAAACTCAATGTATGGCGTTTAGTAAAGACGGTATTGATTTCCATAAAAGTAGTGAGAATCCCGTCATTTCTGCTACTCCTCAAAATAATAGTTATCGTTTTCGTGATCCCAAAGTGTGGAGAGATAATGAGAAATTTTACATGGTTATCGGTGGTGAAAGTTTAGATGAAAGGGGACAAGTTCATCTATATAATTCCTATAATTTAAATGACTGGAATTATCAAGGTATTCTGGTTAAATCTTTGGAAGGCGAAGGCAACATGTGGGAATGTCCAGATTTTTTTTGGCTCAATAATACACCTATCCTAATAACTTCCCCTAAAGGGATTAAGAGGCGAAAGAAAAGTTTTGATAGTATTTATTTAACAGGAGCTTTTGATTCTTCAAAAATGTGTTACACAGATTATACAATTAGAAGTTTAGACCATGGGGCAGATTTCTATGCTCCACAGACCTTTTTAGACAATAAGAATAGAAGGATCTTATTGGGATGGTTTGGTATGCCAGGAGAACAAGAAAAGGAAGCGGATGTATTTTCTCAATTAGGTGCTTTGACTTTGCCAAGAAAGCTAGAATATAAAGATAACAAATTATTTATGAAACCAGTTGAAGAATTATCTAATCTTAGAAAACACGTTAAAAACAAATTGCAAATTACTAGGGATACAGTATTAGAAGGTACAACTCCGGAAGAGTGGATATTTGAACCTAATACTATAAATAGTTCTTTTGCTATTTCTTTAAAGGATTCAGAAGATAATTATTTTGAAATTACTTATTCATCGAATGATAAGAGATTGACATTGAGATTAAAAGATCAATATAAAGAAGATAAGCAAGAAATTCAATCAGAGAACATTTCAGAACTACGCTTATTTCTTGACAATGGTCTAACAGAATTATTTGTAAACTATGGAGAATTTGTTTTTACAAATAAATGGTTATCGAAAGATAACTATAAATGCTCTATGAATGGGACATTGAGTGTTTGTAGCTATTCATTGAAGAATCTCAAAATGCATAATCCAGTGTTTTAAATAAATAGATTATAGAAGTGTTAAAAAGGAAGTCTATGTGATTTCTTTTGAATTGCATAATATTGACGTTAGTGAATGAAGATCATGCTTTCTTTAAATGAGAAAGTTAAGAGGATTTACTAACGTCTTTTTTATAGTAGAATTCAAGATTTAAAAACTGCTCTTAATCAACCATATCATATGATTGATTAAGAGCGGTTAATTGATCTCTTTGATGCCTTAGCCTATGGCATTCTTTTCTTATTTAAAATATCAAAGGCGACTGCGCCAAGAAGGACAAGGCCTTTAATGGCTTGTTGCCAGTCAATACCGACACCGAGAAGTGACATTCCGTTATTTAATACACCCATAATTAGTGCTCCAATAACTGCTCCGACAACGGTACCAATCCCACCAGTTAGTGAGGCTCCACCGATAACAGCTGCTGCGATTGCATCTAATTCAAATAAGTTACCAGCTTGTGGTGTTGCTGCATTTAAGCGACCGGCAAAAACCAGACCAGCTAGAGCAGAGAGTATCCCCATATTCACGTAAACTAGAAATTTAACTTTTCTTGCTTTCACACCGGATAATAAAGACGCTTTTTCATTACCACCAACAGCATAGATATGTCTACCGCCAATTGTCTTGTTCATATAGAATGTGTAGCCTGCGATCAAGGCGAGTAGAACAAGTAAGATATAAGGAATTCCCGCATAAACAGCTAATCTATAGGTGAAAATTCCAATAATAATGGCAACGATCACTACTTTTATCAAGAACAAAGGGTATGAAGATGGTTTTTGATTATACTTTTTCAGGTCATTTCTTAGTTTGAATTGCATCACGATATATAATCCACATGCAATAGCTCCCAAAATCAAAGTTAATAAGTGGAGAGAAGCTCCTCCAAACCAGTCATTGATAAAGTTTGAACTTATCATTCTAAATCCACTCGGGAAAGGGGCTAATGTTCGACCGCCAAGTACAACCATAGTTAATCCTCTAAATAATAACATCCCTGCAAGTGTTACGATAAAGGCCGGTACCTTGACAAAGGCAACCCAAAATCCTTGCCAAGCGCCAATTAAAGCACCGATTAAGAGAGAAAGGGCAATAGCTATTATAACGGGCATATCCATTTTGATCATAAACGTTGCAGCAATTGCTCCGATAAATGCAGCAACGGAACCAACAGAAAGGTCAATTTCACCCGTTATAATGATTAATACCATTCCAATAGCCAAGATAATAATATAACTATTTTGCATAATGAGATTGGTTATATTTAACGGGGTTAATAAAATACCGCCTGTTAAGATTTGAAAAATGAGCACAATCCCAATCAATGCAATGATCATGCCAAATTTTCTTATGTTTTGTCTAATTAACTGCTTGATTTCATTCAACTTATGTCACTCCTGTCATCATTTGTCATATATGTCATGAGTTCCTCTTGGTTAGTCTCGGAGCTGGCAAACTCTCCTGTTAACCGTCCATTAGATAATGTGTAGATTCGGTCACATGTACCTAGAAGTTCTGGTAACTCAGATGAGATGACAATAATTGATTTTCCGCTTTCTGCCAACCTGTTGATTAGTTTGTAAATTTCATTCTTAGCTCCGACATCAATTCCACGAGTGGGTTCATCTAGAATTAGAATATCTGGATCGCTATATAACCATTTGCCTAAAACGACTTTTTGTTGATTTCCTCCACTTAGATTAATTACATTTTGATCAATGTGACTTGCTTTTATATTCAATTTATCTTTTAAGTCTTCAACAACTTTAGTTTCTTTATATTCATCAATGGTTATCTTTTTTAGCAGCTTAACTAGACTTGCTAGTGTGATATTCTGTTTTACACTATCCTCTAAGATAAGTCCATACTCCTTGCGATCCTCTGATACGTATGCTATCCCATGTTTGATTGCGTCAGGTACATTTTGGATCACTATTTCTTCACCATTCTTTTTAAGGGTTCCGGAGATAAATTTTCCATACATTCGTCCAAAGACACTCATCATTAATTCCGTTCTACCAGCTCCCATTAAACCAGCAATACCAACAATTTCGCCTCGATGAACTTGAATATTTACTTTATTTGAAATTAATCGATCGGGGATTTGAGGATGCGCAACAGTCCAATCTTTAATCTCTAACATGGTTTCACCAATATCAATTTTTCGTTCTGGATAAAGATTAGCTAAACTTCTACCTACCATTCCTTTAATGATTCTTTCTTCTGTTATATCTTCTTGCTCTGCTGATAATGTTTCAATTGTTTTTCCATCACGTAATACTGTTACATAATCAGCAACTTTTAAGACTTCTTTCAATTTATGTGAAATCAGTATGGAGGTTAGACCTTGTTTTTTAAATTCAATCAATAGATTTAATAAATTCTCACTTTCTGTTACATTTAAAGCTGCTGTGGGCTCGTCTAGAATTAATAGTTTTACCTTTTTTGATAGAGCTTTTGCGATTTCGACCAATTGTTGCTGTCCAACACCAATATGGCTAATCAGATCACTGCTTTTTGCTTTTAAGCCCACTTGTGCAATAAGTCTATCGGTCTCGGTTGTTGTTTTTCTCCAATCGATAATTCCTTTAGTGGCTTGTTCATTTCCCAAATAGACGTTTTCAGCAACAGATAGCTCTGGGATGAGTGCGAGTTCTTGGTGAATTATGACAATTCCCTTCGCTTCACTTTCATTGATATCTTTAAATTCACATAACTGTTCTTCAAAATGAATGCTTCCTTGATAGGAACCGAAGGGATGAACGCCGCTTAGTACTTTCATTAAAGTTGATTTGCCAGCACCATTTTCGCCAACTAAAGCATGAATGGCACCTTTTTTAACCTTTAGATTAACATCTTCCAAAGCTTTGACACCTGGGAATTCCTTTGTGATGTTCTCCATTTTTAATATAATATTGTCCAAAAGAAACACCTCTTTTTAGTGGGAGGTAAATCATTATGATTTACCTCCCCTTTAAATAACCATTAACTAGATTTCATCCTCATCATAGTAACCTGAATCAATTAAGACTTCTTCGTAGTTATCAATATCAATAGATACGGGTTCTATCAAATAAGATGGTACTACTCTCACATTATTATCATATGTTTCTGTATCATTGACGTTAGGTTCTGTATCTGCAATTATTGCTTTTGTCATTTCTACTGCTTGTTCAGCTAGTAAACGAGTATCTTTAAAAATAGTTTGCGTTTGTTCACCATCAACAATTGAACGAATAGATGGTCGCTCAGCGTCCTGACCAGTTATTAATGGAAGAGGACGATCCTCAGTACCATATCCAACTGCTTTTAAAGAGGAAACAACCCCTATACTAATTCCATCAAATGGTGAGTAGACGACATCAATATCTTCATCTGAATAGTGCGCACTTAGCAAGTTATCCATCCGCTCTTGTGCTTCCGATCCACTCCAACGTAAAGTTGCTCCTTGACTAAATTCAGTTTGCCCACTTCTGACAATTAATTGCTCGTCATCTATATAAGGCTGAAGAATAGACATAGCGCCATCCCAGAAGAAATATGCATTATTGTCATCAGGAGATCCGCCAAATAATTCAATATTAAAAGGACCTTCACCTTCTGCTAAACCTAACTTCTCTTCAATATATTCTCCCTGTAGCACACCAACTTGGAAATTATCGAATGTTACGTAATAACTAACGTGTTCATGATTCATTATTAAACGATCATAAGCAATTACAGGTATATCTAAGTTTTGTGCTTGATCCAGTACATCTGTTAGTGCTTCACCGTCAATTGATGCGATGACTAGTATGTCCACGCCTTGAGTAATCATATTTTCAATTTGTGATAATTGATTTTCAACAACGTCTTCAGCGTATTGCAAGTTAGTCTCATAGCCTAAGTCTTCAAACATTTCCACCATATTGTTACCATCATCTACCCATCTCTCTGATGATTGAGTTGGCATAGCAATTCCTACTGTCGGCGTTTCACCAGTTGTCTCGTCGTCAGATCCTTGACCGCCACTTTCTTCAGCATTACATCCTGCCATAAATACAAGTACTAAGATTAATAGAATTAAATATTTTTTCATACTTATTCTCTCCTTGTTTTTCAGGTATTGTAAAAAAATCTAACGTTAAAAACTCGCAAGTCTATTCATACAAATCTATTTAATAGAAAAAATTAACCTCCTTTCTACCTAATTAACCTACATAGTATAAAATAATAGGACTTTTGTAATCGCTTGCAAATTATAAAAACAAAACTTATATCTTGAATAATGTATTATCTACATCATCAAATTATACGTATATGTTATTTATAAACACATATTATCATCTTTTGTACGGACAATCAATATTTTTTATGAACTTTTATTTGCAACCTGTTTTCCACATAAGAATCTTATGACTTTGTCTAGCAAAATAATAAGTGACTAGAGTCCTCTATACACATGTCCTCTAAGTGCCTCTAGTCTGTATACTGAAAGCAATAGAGAGTACCGTCGTATTGTTAATCAAGCGACAACGGGTATATTTGTCTTGTTTATCTATACGGTGGCTAAACTTGTATTTCTTCACTCCTTCAATTCAATCGGATAATGTAAAAATTATATGAAAGCTTTTCGACTTTTTAAAGGTTAGCATTGATTATCTGTGAACATAAGGTATTGTAGAAATGCGAGAAAGGCTCTATCACATAAGGCTTTTTAGTCCATATCCTCGTCACCAAGTGTAAAGTTTTAGAGATAAAAATAGTTCGAGTTTTTCTTGTAGAAAGAAGAATATTCTTTGCTCATTAAATTGTACGTATGTCCAGGCCGAATTATTAATAAATCCTAAATAAGATTAACACAAGTTAATTTTAGACGATTGAAAGAGCATAGAAGAATGAGGGATTTTACTCATATAAACTGTTGAATATAAATTTCAGCTCATTTGTTGATTAATTAAAAATATTGAACACAACTAGCGGAATTTACTTATTCTTATAAAAAACGGAGTAAGAGCGGTTGAACTTAACCGGATGACTTGGAAGATGAAGTTATTAAACAGATGAGAAAAGATGATGCTGTTTCACTAGTGATATATAGTCGGGGAAGTATGCGCGACTTCAAGTCTATTCTTTAGTAATGATTTCATAATTATAAAAGACCAAAAAATAGAGAGAAAAGAATCAGGTGCGAACATCTGATTCTTTTCTCTCTATTATTATTTTGTTAAGTCAATTTTCTTTTGGATTGGGTAAATAATAAGTCCACCGATAGTCATCGATAATAGCTCACCAAGACCAATGGTTAAATAGCTTATCCAAAATGGTGCTTCAGCCAAAAAGTAAAGTTGTCCAGCGATAGTGAACATCGACAGGGCACAGATAATTGCTGTCGTCATCATTTTTAATTTTAAGCTTTTTATTGGTTTTGTAACTGCTCGTGAAAGAATCAGAACAAGATAGGTAGAGCTTCCACCAACGATAACATCAAGAAGCCCCATTGGTGAAATGAAGAAGTTGATGATAACGACACCTAATGTGACGGCAATGACATAACGTTTGTGAAAGAGTGCTAAATAGTTAAACATTTCGGATAGTCTAAGCTGAATGGCTCCGAAACTAATAACGGATAAGACGAGGGTCACTGCAATATACAGTCCTGCAACCAGACCTATTTTTGTTAGATTCAGGACAGAAGTGCGTGAGGATTCCTGGTACGTATGGGTATTCATTTTGATTTCTCCTTTGTAAAATAGCCTATCGCTACCTTAGTCATAACTATGGCCAAAGGATGAGAGCATATTGCCCTAGCTAAGTGCCATAGTGTAAGCAAAAAAACTTACTTGGGTAGTATAACAGAAGTTGAGAAAAAAGAACAGGGCTATTTCATTGTCCAGCCGCCATCGATTGGAATGACTGCACCATGTATATAGTCAGCGGTATCGCTCGCAATAAATAACGTGAGATTTGCTACTTCTTCTGGTGTTGCCCATCTTCCCGCAGGAGTTTCTTCAGCAACCCATTTAGCCATTTCCCCATTACCTGCAAAATCAGCTTGATTCATCGGTGTTTTAATTGCACCAGGAGCCAGTGCATTTGCCCGAATCCCTTCACGAGCATAATCATAATCAAGTTGCTTCGTATAGCCAATAATGGCATGCTTTGAAGCAGTATAGGCTGCTCCACCCCCACCTGCAACAAGCCCAGCAATGGAAGCCATGTTAACAATACAACCCTTTTTTTGCTTTAGCATATAAGGAAGGACGGTGTTAGTCACATGATAAGTCCCTTTTAAATTCGTATTGATCACTCGATCCCATAAGGGTTCGTCCGTCTCTAGCGTTTTCGCAAAATCATCTAGAATACCAGCTGTGTTAATCAAGGTGTCAATCGATCCGTATAGCTCAATTGCTTGTTTGACTGCTGCTTCAACGTCCTTTTTGTTAGAGATATTTCCGAGCTGATAATTGAATTGATCAGTAAAAGCTCTTTTTAATTCAGAGAGCCCTTTCCCATTAAGATCAATGGCAAAAACATAAGCCCCTTGTGTTAAAAAGGCTTCAGCTTGTGCATAGCCAATCCCAGAATTTGCTCCTGTGATAAAAATAACTTTTGTTTTAAATTCATTAAATAGCATCTTAATCACCTCATGATAAAAAGCCCAGGCTATATCTGGGCTAACTTCATTTAATCAACAATGACCCAATCGTCTGCAAGTAAATCACAAACCGTTGGGGTAAACATAGTGTAGCCTTCACCTTCAACATTGATTAGAAAATATGGATTTAGTTTTTTCCCGTCGATTGTACTTTCATCAACTAATTTTACATATAGCTCGGCTCCTGGCCAACCTTCTCGAATAATTCTTTTGCCGGCCTTCAAATGAGGCAAGATTTCTTCAAATGTCACTTTGTATCATCCTTTTCTAATTGATATTGAAATTATAAAGGAATAGTTAGTAAATCGCAATCTGTGAACTAAGCCTGTTAAATGACTCAAGGTTTAACAATGCAGCTTCTGAAATCTAACTGTTCGAAACAATAGATAGTTTGAAGAACGTGTTTAGTATTAAGAAAATGGTAGTGAATGTAATGAATTGTTGCATAACCTAATGTATTATCAAATATTTACATCATGATGAATAACCGCAATAAGGGAAGCTGTGGGGCAATTGTGCTGCAAGAGTTTCCGCGTCTAAATCTTTATAGTGGAGCGAGTAATCAAAGTCTCAAATATTATCAACGAAACGATACAATCAAGTATTAAAAATGGATTAGGGTAATATACCAATAAAGAAAGCATTTATTACAATTAAGTATTTTTTTAAAAAAGGGGTCGGTGAAATGGCACAACTTAATGAAGCATTAACCTTTAAACGTGGATTAACCATAAAAAATAGAATAGTTAGGGCCCCAATGACAACGATGATGAGTTTTTATGACGGTGTTGTGGCAACCGATGAACGAGCCTATTATGCACTTCGCTCTGGTGAAGTAGGAGCAGTGATTACAGGGGCAGCTAATGTTCAAGAAGATGGCAAAGGCTGGGAAGGGGAGTTAGGTGTTTACCATGATCGATTTATTCCTAGCTTGTCCAAATTAGCAACCTCCATTAAACAAAAGGGAACCAAGGCTATTTTGTAAATCTTTCACGCAGGCAGAATGACAAATTCTAAAGTTCTTCGTGGTGTCCAGCCTGTTTCAGCAAGTGGCATTCAAGCCGAACGTCCAGATGCAGAAGTTCCAAGAGAATTAACAGGAGATGAAATTCTAGGATTGATTAAAAGCTACAAACAGGCAACAGAACGTGCAATTAAGGCAGGCTTTGATGGTGTTGAAATACATGGAGCGAATACTTATTTAATTCAACAGTTTTTCTCTCCCCACTCCAATCGTCGAAATGATGAATGGGGTGGGAGCCCTGAAAAACGTTTTAAATTTATCAATGAAGTGGTTGATGCTGTGACGGGGCTGAGGTTGAGAACTTTATTGTTGGTTATCGTTTTTCTCCAGAAGAGTTTGAAACACTAGGTATTCGTTTATCAGATACTTTATATTTGATTGGCCAACTAGCTAACAAGCAGCTTGATTACTTGCATATTTCTTTTAATGATTATAAGCGTGTTTCCATTAGTGAGGAGTATCAAGATAAGCCGATCATCGATTACCTTTTTAAAAAAATAAATGGTCGTGTGCCGTTTATTGGGGTTGGTGATATTCGAACCCAAGAAGAGGCTGATCATGTTCTCGTAAATGCAGACCTAGTTGCGCTTGGCCGTGCTCTATTAATTGATCCACATTGGGCAGCGAAAATTCTGAATGATCGAGAGGATTTAGTCCGTAAAGAGTTATCAGAATATGAACGAGAAGAATTAATTATTGAAAATGGTGTTTGGGCTTTTTTAGAAGGCATGATGCCAGAACGATTAATTAAAGAATAGTCTTGATTATAATCCCCACCTTAAATTTAAATAAGGTGGGGTGTATCTTTTTATACGATCGAAAATGTTAAGAGTTTAAGTCTTGCGGGTACAATAAGTCTGTTTTAAAAAGAGAGCAGATTAATCGGTTCGCTTGTCATGATCTGATTTCTGGTGATCATAATCAAAGTCTTCGCCAAACTCAACGCCATAATTTACTTTACTTGTATCAATCGGTCGGTCATCTGTTTCGCCAATCGGATCAAATAATATTGATAAACAGACTAGACCACTTAATCCCACAAGGCCGTATACTAAACGTGATAAAGCAGCACCTTGTCCACCAAAAAGGAATGCCACTAAATCAAATTGAAAAAATCCGATCAGCCCCCAGTTGATAGCCCCGATTATAGCTAATATTAACGCAACTCGCTTAAACGTATGCATTTAACTGTTCACCTCCTCATCTAAATCTGAATTAAAATCAACTTTATCTTTTGCTCTAAATGAAATTTCATACAATCAATATGTGGAATTGAGCATAATTAGCGATAATCAGGATAACAATAAGGCATGAACATTCAATGAGATATCAGGTATTATCAGGGGATTGATAAGTCTGTAGATAAAAACGGAAAGTAAAAAACTATACTCTAAATATAAAGTTTTTTTAGTACTAAATTTTTGACCGTTATTGTTCTTAGTATAAATACATATAACCACAGTCGAAAAGCGGGTCCAGTGGAGCAAAATGTAAGATAAATAAAACAAACGCATGCACTAAAGTGTGAATGCGTTCGTTTTGCTAAACTTTCATAATTTTAAATGTACTTTTGATCGGATGATACAAAATTAATGAAATTAATAAGTTACCGACAGCATGATAGGTGTCAAAAGGGATACCAGCAAGGTAATATGCCCAAAAGTTTCCGAAGATAAGATATTCAAACAAAGACATAATTAATCCGTGAAAATACCCGGCAAAGACACCTATTAAAGCTAAAAGATAAACAAAATATTTCTTATCTTTAAGGCGGCAAAATGAGCCGCATATTATTGCGATTAGTGAATAGGAAATGATTTGAGGAAATGTCCAAATGCCAAATCCTAAGTATAGGTTACTGACAATAATGCTGACTGTTGCTACAAGTATACCGTTTGTTCTTCCCATAATGACAGCAGTAATCATAATGATAGTGGTTAAAGGCTGGACATTAGGGATGAAAGTCATATATATTCTACCGATAACAGCAATACTTATTAGCATTGACAGCATTGTTAATTTCCTAACATTCAACATTTTACTCCCAGCTTTGGAAGTCAAACTCTATGACATCACCATTCTCAATTTCATAATCAGCTGCACCTACAGTAGCATGCTCTCCATTAATCGTATAAAGCCAAGCATAGGGCTCCCCATCTTCTGCTTGTATACCATTGATTGCAGAAATAAAGCCGTCTTCTTCTTCTACTTCAAAGTTTTCTTGCATCACTTCCATTAAGGTTAAACCTTCTTCAATTTCTAACTCTTCTTGAGCGAGGATCTCTTCACCATTCTCTTGTGAGATCACAAGCTCTACTTGTAAACCTTGAACTTCAGATTGCTCTGTCTGTCCTTCATTATTATCAAGATCAGCTGATCCACAGCCTAATAAAATACCAGTTGACAACATTAAAGATAAAACTAATTTAAAAAATTTCATAATATTATGTCTCCTATGTCTCCATTTTCTTTGGTAGATGGCGCAGTAGATACTTACGCCATCTATAGTTATAGTTTATCAAAACCAAATCGTTATCTAATTGGGCATGCACCTGTCGTACAGCCATCATTTCCAATATCTGCATCTTCAAGGTTGTCGGTGACTTCATATTGTTGTAACCGTTCAGCAGTAAAAGGTGTCATTTTTGCTTTTAATTCCTCGAATTTCTCCTTTGTAATGGCTTCATATGGTGTAAGTTGATAGGTCCCTCCATCTAGTGCTAAGAAAGATACACCGACAAAATCGTTCCAACCTTGTTCAACTCTTTCCTCTGCTCTTTGCCATTCATTGGGTTTAACAGTAATAGTATTCGATGTGTTATGTTCAGTATAGTAATTTTGGAAACTAAAGTAGTTATCAAACTG
Source organism: Amphibacillus sp. Q70 (assembly GCF_052055485.1). Lineage (GTDB taxonomy): Bacteria > Bacillota > Bacilli > Bacillales > Amphibacillaceae > Amphibacillus. Next base: position 1,349,469 of record NZ_CP197171.1, read on the forward strand.
CTCATCGACAGAAATATCATCTTTAGTTTTATCTGCTCCAGAAGCAACCGGGAAATCAACGACAAGTGTCTTGGCGTTCGCCATTCTTTCCTCATGAGAATCTCCCTCTGTTCCAACTTCTGGATTAACTGTCCAACCTAGATCTAAAGCAACTTTGGCAAGAGGATCTGCCTCACTCACTCTAATTCTTCTTATATAGTAAGGAGAGTGTGACCAATGTAATCCACTAGAGACAGGTGAATCAGTAATTGGGTTTCGCGCGACTTGACTTAAGGTTCCTTCTGGCTTAACTGCTGTTACCAGTAATGGCGCATTTATACGCAACTCTTTTGAATACTTATCAGCTTCACTTCTTGATGCATCATGTAATTTTCTTTGTAAGTCTTCTTCTTGTTCTTCAGTATAGCCCAGTAGAGCCATAGCATCCTTCCAGCCAGTTAATGATGTGCCTAACAATCGATCACGTTTTTGTACCTTATCCCATTTATCGAGTTCAAGTTCTGCGAGAGTCATTCTTAAACCAATTCTAGCAGAGTCTCTTTGTGCTTGTAATAAACCTTCTTCGTCTAGAGTTCGATCTTCATTAACAAAGGCGGTTAAGTTCACGGTTGTTAAATTACAAACGTTTTTACTAAATAAAAGAATTTCAACACATGGGTTTAACCCGATTTCTTCCATGATATATTCGAGTCTGCTTCTAGAAGGATTTACATCACCTAATTGTTTGAGCACCCGTCTAGCACCTTCTTCAAGATTAACGAATGCAGGTTCTCCTTCACCTTTCAGTAATTCAAACTGTAAGCTTAATCTTTCGGTTGTTGGTTTACTTGTAAATGCGACAGAGTTATTACTCATTCTACGGTGATCAATATTTTTTCTCGGCTCACGGACAGGATACATGTGGTAGCCGCCAACTTGATCTGCAAATGCTAGTGCAGAATCTTTATCATCAAAATATTTTAAATCCTTACCACCGTCATATGATACAGCGTGTTGCTTTAATGACATATCCTCAAACCATTTTGGTAAATTTATGCCGTTTTCAAGTAATGATTTTTTAACAATTTCGTGTTGATCAAAATGCTCTTGCGTCCAAAAGCCATTTATACCGTATTTGGCAAGCAGGACTTCAATATCATCTGCATCCGATAAGAAAATTTCTGCGGTACGTCTAACCAAGTACCTTTATTTGTTCAAGTGAGTTCGCTACCTTCACTTCGTATCTATTGATACAGCTCATAGTCACCTATGAGATCAGACTATATCTTCATCACTTATATAGTGAGTTCCCCGTTTCCACTACCAATCGCTTGTAGTGTACGTCTTTCGACTAGTCGTTACACGTTTTGAGATAACAAAATATTTAATTATCCCAACTTCGCTCGGTATTGTCTTATGCTGCTAAGAGTTTCACCGAATTAGAGGAATTTTTTTTAGCGTTGGAAGCATTAGACTGTTTACCACCAACGACTACGTTAGCCCCAATTAAGTTAGCCATATCAAGAACATGAATAGGTCTGACTTGACCATAACCTTCTTCGTCAATTTCAATTGGTGCCAGACTTTCGTCTACTTTGTTGCTAAGTACATTAGCAAATCCTTCGTACATCGATTTCAGAGGCTCATGCCCAGATGCTGTTCCGCCAAAGGTTTTCAGCCTTTCTCCACTTGGTCTAACAGAGTTATAACTAAATTTAACCGTGTGGATATGCTTATACTCTTTTTTAGTTAACACGTTCAAATATAATTCTAGGGATTCAACCCAACCTTCTTTGGAATCGCCAATATAAATTTTGGCATAGCCATTGCCAATTTCGACGAGCTTAGAATGTTCTAAACGTTCTTCTTTAGGCACAGGTTTATATTCAGAATGAAGAACTTTCACATTGGTTTTAATTTTTGGCATTGCTTGAGCCATTTTTAATGTTGATTTAATACCAATTCCAGTCCCAACTAATAATAGATAAAATACTTCGGATAGATCTTGCCAATTTTTAATATTGGTAAAGGAACAATTAAAATTACCAAGAGTAAATTTCTGATTGATAACATCATTACCACCGCCTAGCCAAAGGGTGCGCCCAGATGGGAATTGCTTTGTATGATAAATACTTAAGAATATCCGCTCGGCTTCTTTTTGAAGTGCCCGATAGTCTGGTTCTAAACCGATTTTTTCTAGATGGTCACTTGCCAGAGTCATATTATAATTCACTGCACGTTGGACAGTCTCATGCCAAAATTCTCTTCTATTCTTACCTGTTTTCCATCTAGAGTATGTCCTTGTGTAGACAAAACTCCCGATTTCAGTCAGGGGACTCGGATTTTTATTGACTGTTTTTTCGACAAAATCATCGGTAATGTACTCGATTAACATAATAAAACGCTCCTTTTTCTTTCTATAATTGGTCAAATCATTTAGAGCTGATTTGCGTTAAGGGATTATGCTCTATGATAACTTTAAATAAAACGAAAATCAATATGTAGTGATATTAAAAATTAATACACACTATATATGGTTGCAGAGATAAAAACCACAGGACTTAATAGTAGCAGATTTGATCGAATAATGAAATTTATTTGTACTTAAATAATGATAAAAATTCGTAACTGCCCTTATTTGATGATTCGTCCTGTCGAATATAATGGCATGTCAGAAAGTGAGTTTTCGGAGCAGATATTTCATTTATTTAGATAGTAAAAAAACCGGACTAAGATTTGCCCGGTTTTTATAAAAATAATTATTGTTATAAGTCATTTTCCAAATAATGTGGTAAAATACATAATAATAAATTATATTTTATCACAGATAACCGTCCGTAAAACTCGGGGCAACACGATGTTGGTCACACAAGCGTTTTCGCAAATGTTTTCGGTGGAACGAGTAACCACAGTCCCAGGACGCGAAGACGTTAGCTTGTGTTCCTTAACAATCAGTGGGACTAAGGGATACAGACTAAGATCGCGACGTCCTGGGACTGCGATTACCAATGTTGTCAGGTTAAGGCGACCGCTATGGAAAAACACTACGCTTTCCGTGGACATGGAGGCGTATAGGACGTAGGCCATGCAAATGTTTTCGGTGGGGCGAGTAATCGCAGTCCCAGGCTTTGTCACAGGACGTGACGAAGTTAGCCTGCCTTGAGCTAACTTTGCCAAGCAAAAATCACTTGTCAAAGTTAGCTCAATCTCACGCTTTTCCCACAGGACAAGGAAAGCATCGTCAGCGAAACATCGCACGAAGAAAATGGCCTTTTATTTTCGAGGAGTCTGCGTGTTTTTCCTTCGCTAGCTGGTTTGACTTTCATTTGTATTAAAGTTGATACTCGATTCCATTCCATCATTTTCTTATTTGGATGGAGGAAAATACAAATCAATATAAACCAAATTAAAATAGAATTCACTCATACAACAGATCCACTGAGGTGATTGGAACGAAAGGTGGTGACTCCAGCGGAAATAAGACAAGGAAAGCATCGTCAGCGAGACATCGCACGAAGAAAATGGCCTTTTATTTTCGAGGATGAGTTGAAGATCCACTTTTGTAGCGCATTAGGCTACAAAAGTTAGCTGAAAGCAGGTTAAGTTCGCCACGTCCTGTGGCAACACCTGCATGATCTACGTCCTATAGACCCCCATCTCCGCGGAAAGCATCCACCTGTAGTGGAAAGCACCGACCCTTAATATTTGAATCTTAGCATGCGATTTATCATTTTGAAATGGATTTACTTAATCGATTTTATTAATCTGACAACATTGCTACGATTACTCGTCCCACCGAAAAGACTTGTGCGTCGAAAAACTTCCACTGATTGAAGTTTCGTTTTATCCAGTACGCCACCATTTTGTTATAAATGAAGGGACAACCATCACACTCTAGTTTTTAGATTGGATTTGATCCATCAGTTTTAACAATTTTTTGTGTGTTATTAAATGGTTAAAAAATGATTTGATAATGGGAGGAACACTAATGCCATTTACAACTGTGCTTTATCATGAAATTCGGGAAACAAAGGGTTTCAATCCAGAACATCGATCACATATTGATGTTAAGCAAGATTATGATGATATCTTACCATCTGCATTATTTGTAACAGTTGAACAGTTTGAAGAGCAGATGATTTATTTAAAGGAAAACCATTTTCATACATTAACATTGAATGAAATAAAGGCATTTTACCTTGATCACACACCCTTACCTGAAAAATCAATCCTACTTACATTTGATGATTGTTTTCAATCTATGAAAGAATATGCTTATCCAATTTTAAAAAAATATGGTTTTCGGGCGACGGCATTTGTAGTTACAAGCTGGCTTCATGATCAAGCTAAACCATTTAATCCTGACAAATCTGTTTGTCTATCGAAAGATGATTTAAAAGTAATGGAGGATGTCTTTGAATATGCGAACCATACTGATAAACTTCATCAAAGACAAAATGAAGCGACAAGTCTTATCATGGAAGTAACTGATCGAGAATTCGCGGATGATTTAGCTGCATGTAATGCCTTTGTTGCCGAAGAAGATGTATTTGCTTATCCATTTGGACTTTTTACAGAACGAAATGTATCATTGCTCAAAGCAAATGGTTTTCAATTAGCTTTTACTTGTGAACAAGATAAAAATGATCAAAATACTGATCCCTTACTACTTAATCGCTATGTTATTCCACATTTTTTAACGTTGGAACAATTTAAAAATATCGTTGACTAAATGAAGTGAAAAATAGTCAAAAGTAACACAATCATTTACATTATCATTGTTTTTAGTGTGCTTTTTAATTGCCATGAGTACTAAAGCTGTTCAGCAAATGACAGGCTGGAGATGGATAAATGATCAAGAGAGGGCAATTTCCCTTTCTAACACACAGATCGTTTCGATAGAAATTTGTTTAATGAGCTTATTATGATGGCTTTCTTAAAATTTTATCCATCGTTTTTCCCTTTGCTAATTCATCAATTAATTTGTCTAGGTAGCGAATTTCTTTCATGATTGGTTCTTCGATATCTTCTACTCGAACACCGCAAATAACGCTTTTTATCAATGCGCGTGATGGATTTAGTTGTGGTGCTTCCGCAAAAAAGGTCTCAAAGTCTATTTCCTTTTCCAACTGGCTCTCTAACGTATCTTGGCTATAATTAGTTAACCAGCGGATAATTTCATCAACCTCTGATTTTGTACGTCCTTTTTTCTCTGCCTTTGTAATGTAATGAGGATAAACGTTGGCAAAGCTCATGGAATAGATGCGGTGTTTTTTCATAATGCACCCCCACTTTCTTTATTAATAGGATGATTGTATCACGAAAAAGGGTTTTAAAAAAATAATCAAATGATATAGAAGTGAAAAAACAATGATTGTTATAAGCTATTTTAGAATAATGTGCTAAAATCAATAATGATGGATTATATTTTTACGATCTCAACAAAAATGATGAAAGGAATGTGAGGTATGTTAGGAGCCATTGAAGCTGGCGGGACAAAATTTGTTTTAGCAGTAGGGAATCATTCAGGTGAAATTCTAGATAAAATCGTTATCCCGACAGAACATCCGGATAAGACGGTACCAAAAGTGATTGATTATTTTAAAGATAAAAAGATTGAGCGACTGGGTTTAGGCGGATTTGGTCCCATTGATATTAACCAAGACAGTCCTACTTATGGTCAATTGCAAAAAACACCAAAATCAGACTGGGTTGATTATCCGTTAGGAGCTATTTTACAAGAGAAGTTAGCTGTTTCTGTTGTAATTGATACAGATGTTAATGTGGCAGCTATGTCTGAGGCTAAATTCGGTAATGCAACGGATGTTAATTCTTGTTTGTATATTACTGTTGGTACAGGAATAGGGGCTGGTGCCTATTATCATGGTCAAACTTTAAAAGGCTTATCTCATCCAGAGATGGGGCATATTAAAGTTCGTCGCCACCCTGAGGATACATATAAAGGAGCATGTCCTTATCATGACGATTGTCTAGAGGGCTTAGCAGCAGGACCTGCTTTAGAAAAACGCTGGGGCAAAAAAGGTGATCAATTAGCTGATTTATCACAAGTTTGGGAAATGGAAGCTTACTATTTAGCCCAAGCACTTACTAATTATATTTATATACTTTCACCTGAAAGGATTATTTTAGGTGGAGGTGTCATGAAGCAAAAACAGCTATTTCCCTTAATTCGTCAAAATGTTATTGAGATGTTGAACGGTTATGTCAGTTCTCCGTATTTAACCAAGGATAAAATTGATGAATATATCGTGCCACCCGGCTTAACAGATGAAGCGGGTATTAAGGGTGCTTTGCATTTGGTGATGGAGTAGAAAAATTGAGTAGAAGTGCTTCGTATGGCTTCTACTCGATATTTTTCATAGCAGAGGAAATTATAAAATGTGTGCTTGTGGATAACTATTTGTTGGAAGGTAGGTCACGACCAGCTTCGAGTGCCCAGCAACTAGCGCAGCTTCCCTCGGCCCTGTACGATAAGTTAACATCGCCTCCTTATAGTTGTCGTGTTTTCTTTATCTCCTACGCTAGGAATGGTCGATAAAAACCGCCACTTTGCCTGGCAACATCGATCCGCCCATGATACATGGGCACAGTTCGTACGTTGCTGAACGGGTGCTCTGCGCTTTTGTTCTTACACAGAGTTGTTAGTTTTCAAATAATAGTTTTTTCTAGCTCTTTAATTGAATCCGTGGGACTAAGCCTTAGAACAAGAAAGATAGTTATTGTTGTATTGTGAATGCTTTGTCGCTTTTCCATAGTGCAGTTACTGGACACAAAAGGAAGGAGAGGATTGAATGAAGATCATTGATTTTTTTAACGATAGAGGCAATCAGTGTAAAGAAGATCGGTTAGGTTTTGGCGATAATTATATGTTTGTTCTTGATGGTGCAACTGGTATAGCAGCTAATCAGATTCCTGATTATCTAAGTGATACAGTCTGGTTTGTCGAAACAGCAACGCAATTTCTTAATGATAAATTATCAACTGAACCTGATAAAAAGACAAAGGACATTCTAATAGAGTTTTCAAAGCACATGAATGATCAATTTCACGCTTTAGACATTGGTGATATCGATAAGTTTGCGCTGCCTTCTGCAGCCTTTATTATGGCAAGAAAAGTTGGTCACCAGCTTGAAATCGTTTCTATTGGTGACTGTACAGGAGTGATTGAATTTCATTCAGGTGAATATAAAGTCATTCATGATAATAGAGTAACAGAACTAGATAATCGAGTGATCGATGCGATGAAACGAATAAAAGAGCAACAAAATATTTCATTAATTGAAACTAAACCATTTGTAAAGGATCTTTTAAAAGAAAATAGATTATTAAAAAATAAACCAAATGGTTACCAGGTGTTAGACTTTTCAAATATAGCATTAGAAAGTTCTATTTATGAAAAATATCCATATGATGAAATTAAAACGATCTGTTTATTTAGTGATGGGGTCGATAGTTACTTCACTGATTTTAAAATCTCTGATGGACCAATTGGCTTATTAAAAGATATTGAGGAACAGGGAATTCATCGCATTCTAGACCGCCTTCGAATTGAGGAAGAGACAGACCCGTATTGTGATCACTATCCGAGACTTAAGATGAAGGATGATGCGACATTGATTTGGGCAAATGGTGAAAGAGACTAAGTTATTTCAATTGCATAAGATTGTTTTTTTACACAAATGCATCCTTTTCAATTAAAGTCTTTACATCAGTTATTATTTATATTATACTATAGTCGGTGGTTATGACCACTCCATTTTAAATAAAAATTTACTTGATAAGGGGGGCATCTAAAAAGCGGTGGATAAAACGAATAAAATCCCTTTATATTTACAATTAATGGATAAAATAGTGGCGCAAATCAATCGTGGAGATTATGTGGAGCATGATAAGCTTCCATCTGAGCGAGAATTGTGCGAGATTTATAATTTAAGTCGTATAACGGTTAGGCAAGCACTTCAAGAGCTTGAACGAGAGGGTTATATTTATCGGGAACATGGCAAGGGGACTTTTGTTGCCCCGAAATCTTTTGATCAACCTTTAGTCAATTTATATAGTTTTACTGAGGAAATGAAAAGGGCTGGAAAAAAACCAACAACGAAAGTGTTGTCTTTTGAAAAAATGGTTGTCGACGAAAGATTAGCAGCAAAAATGACATTGAATGTATATGATGAAGTATTTAAGGTCACTAGGCTCCGTTTGGCAAATGATGAACCTTTAATGTACGAGACATCCTTTTTGCCTTTAAAAGTTTTCCCCGGCTTAACTGAGGAAACTTTGACAATGAAACCTATGTATAATGTTTTTTTAGAGCATTATGGGGTTAGAGTGACTCGGGCAACGGAACGATTTTCGGCAACAACAGTTAGACATGATGAGGCTCAACACCTTAAAATATTGGAAAATCAGCCAGCTATGCTGGTGAAACGATATGCTTATGATCGAGACACACTGATAGAATATACGATTAGTGTGGCGCGAGGAGATAAATTTAATTATACAGTTGAACTCTCATAAAGAACTCTATTAAAAGTGATAATTCATTTTTAATAGAGTTAAAAAATAAAACAAGTGGTTATGACAACATTACCATTGTTAGTATATTCTATTAAAAAATGAATACGGAGGATCTATAAATGTTTAATTTAACTAGGGAAGAGCTAGAAGAAAAACAAGCCATTCATACGGCAACAGAAATCTATCAACAACCTGTTGTTTGGCGAGAAATGATTGACACCTTATCGGAAGATAGTAAGAAAGTGAGGGGTTTTGTTCAAACAATCTATCAAAAACATGATGCTGTTCGAGTTATTTTTACAGGTGCAGGAACTTCAGCATTTGCAGGTGATACCCTTGTACCGGAATTAAGTAGACAAAATCAAGGCAATATCCAGTTCGAATCGATTGCAACGACAGATATCGTATCAAATCCAGCTGATTACTTTTATAAAGAGGTCCCAACGATTTTAGTTTCATTTGCTCGTTCTGGAAATAGTCCAGAAAGTGTTGCAGCTGTAGCTCTTGGTGAGGATATTGTTACTCATTTTTATCAAGTGAATATTACTTGTAACAAAGCAGGTAAACTAGTCGAAAATTCTAAAGATAATAAAAATAGTTTAACAGTTTTAACACCAGAGAAAGCACATGACCAAGCGATGGCTATGACAAGTAGTTTTTCAAGTATGATTATTGCGGCTTATTTTATTTTTGGTACACAGACTCCTACAAAAGATTCAATCAATCAAGTGATTTCAAATGCTGAACACTTGGTTGAAACAGTCAGTGATGATCTCGATCCAATTGTAAATACAGATTTTGACCGTTTAGTTTACTTAGGATCAGGTTTGCTTGCACAGCTTTCACATGAAGCAGCTTTAAAAATGCTTGAATTAACCGCTGGCCAAGTGGTTGCTGTTCACGAATCATCACTCGGCTTTCGCCATGGTCCGAAATCAATTTTAAATGAAAAGTCAATGGTTGTCTTATTTATGTCACAAGATTCTTATACACGAAAATACGATATTGATATTTTACGTGAAATAGCTGCAGATGAATCCGGTCTAAAAGTGGTTGTTTTGACAGATAAAGCTGATGATGAAATAAACCAGCTGGCAGATTGGGTAATTGCAGTAAATACAGAAGAAACAGAAATTAATAATGATTTTGAATTAGCCTTACTTTATGTTGTTTTTGCTCAAGCTTTAGCCATGAAAAAATCACTTCAACTAGGTATTAAACCAGATAATCCAAGTCCGACAGGTCGTATTAATCGAGTGGTTAAAGGAGTAACGATTTATGATTATTAATCTACTGTTTTTATTGTAGATCAATCAGCTGTATGACCCTCACTTTAAACGAAGAAAGCGCAAGACTGATAAGTGAGGGTGAACAGCCGACAGAAATTAGCCTCACTCATTTGAGACTGGTTTTAACACGATTGCTAATTGCGGTTCCATTACCTGCAGGGCCTATCCACTTTAGGTTCTCATTCGTTGAAGATTCGCCTAATCAAAATACTATTTAAAGGGGAGATCCATATGTCAAGTCCAAATATTTTATTAACAAGAATAGATAATCGTTTGATTCATGGTCAAGTTGGTGTGACTTGGGTACATCATCTTGGGGCTAATTTGGTTGTCGTAGCTAATGACAAAGTTTCAGAAGATGAGGTTCAGCAAAATTTGATGGATATGGTTTTACCAGATGTTATTCAAGCGCGTTATTTTTCACTGCAAAAAACAATTGACGTGATCCATAAAGCATCACCACGGCAAAAAATATTTCTTGTTGTTAAGGATGTTCATGATGCTTTGAAGCTAAAGCAGGGTGGTGTGCCGATAGATAAATTAAATATCGGTAATATGCACTATGAAGAAGGTAAAAAACAAATAGCATCAACTGTTTCAGTTGATGAGCAAGATATTGAAGCATTTAAGCGATTAGATGAACTAGGTGTACAACTTGATTTAAGAAGAGTACCAGATGAAAAAAGCCAGAATATTTTAGAATTGTTTTAATTTACTTTATGAGGGATTACCAATAAAGATCAGTGTTTTTATTAGGTTTCTATTCAAGGGACCTTATAAATAGAATTACATCAAAAAGGAGGCATTTTGAATGTTACTCGAAGCGATTTTAATTGCTTTATGGGCTGGTATTATTGGGATTGATCTGTATGTTGGACTAACCCATATTCATCGGCCGGTTGTTTCAGGACTCGTCGTTGGTCTTATTTTAGGTGATGTGACGACAGGTCTAATTATTGGCGGGACACTTGAATTAATTTGGATGGGAATGGTACCGCTTGCAGGTGCTCAACCCCCTAATGTTGTTATTGGTGGTGTTATTGGGGTTGCCTTTGGAGTCATCACAGGTCAAGATCCTAATGTAGCAGTAGGTATTGCAATACCGTTTGCTGTAGCTGTTCAAGCTTTGATTACGTTATTCTTTACCGTTTTTGCACCAGTTATGCATAAAGCAGATCAGTATGCGTTGGACGCCAATTACCGAGGAATAGACAGGATAAATTATATAGGTGTCACCATTCTGTTCGTATTTAACGCCCTCATTGCATTTTTACCTATTTATTTTGGCGCTGAACAAGCAGCTGGTATCGTTGAGACTATACCAGAATGGATTGTACATGGCTTAGGTGTTGCCGGAGGAATTATGCCAGCTATTGGTTTTGCAATGTTATTGAAGATCATGTTGAAAGTTGAATATGTCATGTTTATGATTGTAGGTTTTGTATTAGCGGCCTATTTACAGATGCCAATCTTAGCGATTGCCTTACTGGGTTTAGCAATTGCTTTATATGATTTTTATAAGAGTAAGAATGGCCCTAATCATCCATCAACTCAAGAGGAGGAAATAACTGATGGTATCTAATTATGAATATCAAGATCATACTCCCGCTGAGAAGTTGACCCCAAAACAATTACGATTATTAACGTACAGGTCATTGTTGTTACAAGCTTCCTTTAACTATGAAAGAATGCAGTCAGCCGGTTGGTTATATTCTATCTTACCTGGGCTAAGACACGTGCACAAAAACAAAAAAGATTTAAGTAAGTCCATGAAAGATCATATGGAGTTTTTCAACACACACCCATTTCTAGTGACTTTTATTATGGGTATCATTCTAGCAATGGAACAGAACAAAGAAGACCGAGAGGCTATTCGGGGAATAAAGGTGGCAACGATGGGACCTTTAGGTGGAATAGGGGATGCTTTATTCTATTTAACCTTATTGCCGATCACAGCTAGTATAGGAGCTTCTCTGGCGATAGATGGAAACATATTTGGACCAATCGTTTTTGTTGTCCTATTTAACCTTATTCATTTTGGGACGCGTTTTGGTTTAATGAAATTTGGCTATGAAGCCGGTGTTAATGCAATTGCAAAGCTCAAGGAAGGTACACGACAAATATCAAGAGCAGCATCTATCGTGGGCTTAACCGTTGTGGGTGGATTAATTGCTACCTATGTGGCTTTTAATATTGATTATACCTGGGTATCGGGTGAGGCAGAGCTAGACGTTCAAACTGAAATTTTAGATCAAATTATGCCGGCATTGATTCCAATAGCTTACACCCTTTTAATGTATTGGCTCCTAAAAAAGGGACGTTCACCAATAGTGTTAATTGGAGTAACGGTAGTAGTAGGCTTGCTAGGTTCACTGCTCAACATTATGTAAGCGTATAAAAGCTAGACATACAACAGGAGTGGCTTTATTTTCAAGCTGCTCCTAAGACTAATTTGTAATTAGGATGATGACAGATGATAGGTTTAGTTCTTACAGGTCATGGCTCTTTTTCAAGCGGTGTATACGATTCTATTCGATTAATAGCAGGAGACATAGAGAATATTAGAATGGTTCCTTTTGAAGAAGATGAGGTTAAGCTTGAACAGGATTTAGAAACAGCCATAGCAGAAGTCAATATGGGGAAGGGCGTTGTTTGCTTTACTGATTTAGCTGGTGGTACTCCTTTCAATGTTAGTAGTAAGATAGCGTCAGCTTTAGAGGATGTTAAAGTGATCGGTGGTACGAATTCACCGATGCTTTTATCAGCCATATTTCAGCGTGATAGTGATCTAGAGTCTTTTGTTTCAAGTGCTTTGAAAGAAGGTCAAGATAACATCAAAGAGTTTAAAGTTATTCAGAAGAGTCAGACAGAGTTTTCAGAGGGTATTTAAAAAGGCTCTTTCTTTTATCCATTTACCATATTTACCATCAATTCAATTAGTTAAATACAGGAGGAACTACCATGGGAAATATTCAAAACACAAAGGAAATGCTGATTAAAGCTCGAAAAGAAGGGTATGCAGTCCCCGCTTTTAACATTCACAATTTGGAAACCATTCAAACGGTTGTCGAAGCAGCGGCAGAAATGAAATCTCCGGTTATTTTAGCGGCAACACCTGGAACAATGAATTATGCTGGACGTGCTTATGTTCAAGCCATGGCAGAAGTGGCAGCGAAAGAGAATGATATTCCAATCTCTTTGCATTTAGATCATCATGAAACGATTGAATCGATTGAACAATCATTAAAGCTAGGAACCCCATCCGTTATGATAGATGGGTCACATTTAAGCTTTGAAGAAAATATTGAATTAACGAAAAGGGTTGTTGACCTGGCGCATGGATATGGGGCAACAGTTGAAGCTGAACTTGGTCGTCTCGTCGGGCAGGAAGATGATCAGATTGTTGAAGCGGCTGATGCGATTTATACGGATCCCAATACAGTTGAGGAATTTGTCAATCGGACTGGGGTTGATTCACTGGCCGTAGCAATTGGTACTGGTCATGGTGTCTATGAGTCGAAACCAGATCTTGATTTTGAACGGTTAGAAAAAATAAAAAACCTAATCGATATCCCGATTATACTCCATGGTGCATCTGGTATCGTCAAGGAAGATGTGCAAAAATGTATTGCATTAGGATGTGCTAAGGTCAATGTTTCAACTGAGCTCAAAATCCCATTCTCATCAGCATTACGTGATTATTTAGTTGACCATCCGAATGAAACAGATACGAGAAAATATATGGGACCAGCAAAAGAAGCGATGAAAAAAGTCGTAATTGAAAAGATACTCATTTGTCAGAGTGACGGAAAAGCGTAATTCAACTTGCTCAGTAGAACAAGGAAGATTTTATTAGCGAGACATCACACGGAGAAAATAGTCTTGTATTTTAAAGGCTGTCTCCCCTATCATCTATTCATATAAAGGTGAGTTATCGTGTGAGCATGGAAAAAATATAAATAGAATTACGCTGAAGCGTGATGGGTATCGCTAAACTCTTAGAAAGGTAGAATGGGGCATCGAGTGTGTGATCACTTCTAGATGATTCATTCTACCTTTTTAAGATTAAGTAAAGGGGGAGTGTGGAAGTGATATTAACCGTTACATTAAATCCGTCCGTAGATATAAGTTATAAGTTAACTAAATTGGCACTTGACGGAGTGAATCGAATAGACAATGTTTCTAAAACAGCAGGAGGTAAAGGTTTAAATGTGAGTCGAGTTTTGAAGCAGCTTGACCAACAAGTGGGAGCAACAGGTTTTCTAGGTGGGAGTTTAGGAATGTTTATTCAAACTGAGCTTGCTACATTAGGTGTAGATGATTATTTTGTTGCTATTGAAGAACCGACTCGAAATTGTATTGCAATTATTCATGATGGGGGTCAACAAACAGAAATACTTGAAGGGGGTCCAACGATATTGGCTGAAGAAGCCAATATATTTTTACGTCATTTTCAGGAAGCTATTCAACAGGTAGAACTGATAACCATTTCCGGAAGTTTACCTCAAGGACTGCCAAACAATTATTATAACCAGTTATTAACCATTGCTTCTCAGCAGAATAAACCTGTTCTACTTGATACAAGTAGTGTGTTATTAGACAATGCATTGAATCACCGAGACAAACCATTTTTGGTAAAACCAAATGAAGCAGAATTAGCTGATTTACTAGGGCAAACGATCAATGATGAAATCCAATTAGTCAAAGCATTGAGCAGACCAATCTTTGAAGGAATTGAGTGGGTAATTGTTACCTTAGGTTCAGAGGGTGCAGTCATTAAAAATCACAGTCGAGTGTATCGAGCTTCAATTCCAAAGATAGAGGCTGTTAATCCAGTGGGTTCAGGAGATTCAGTTATTGCTGGCTTCGCGACAGGCTTAGCTCGTGGTTTGTCAGGAGTAGAACTAATCAAATTTGGTTTAGCAATGGGTGTGTTAAATGCTATGGAGGAGAAGACAGGTGCAATAAATCCAGATAAAATTGCCTGGTGTGTAGGGCAAATAAGGGTAGAAGGCAGATCGTAAATCAGGTCTACAAGAAAAAACACAAAACCAATACTTGTTTTGTGTTTTTGCATCTATTGAGTTATTCTTTTATTTAGTGTTCGAAATTGGGAAGGTGTTAAGTCTGCTTCACGTTTAAATGCTTGAGTGAAAAATGATTGAGAAGAAAAACCAGCAATATTAGCTATTTCACCAATGGTTAAATCTGTGGTTTCTAATAATACTTTTGCTTCTTTCACTCTAACTTCATTTAAATAACGGATTGGCGTCATGCCAACCTCTTTTTTAAAGAGGTGTGCTAAATAATATTTATTAATGTTGCTAACTTTAGCTAATATATCTAATGTGATGGGATCTTGAAAGTTTTGTGTTATATAATATTGGGCGAGAGCAATCGAGTGGTTTATTTTTTCACCGGTACTTTTTTCAAGTGTGACTTCCTTCATTCGAATGAGTTTAGTAATTAAAATTTCAATAATATTTCGACAAACTCGTTCGTAGTCCAATTTTTTATCTTTAACTTCAGTTAATAAATTATTGAGTTGGTGGAGGATATCGTCTTCGTCATCCTTGTAAGTAAATAGACCATAAGGGTTATCTTCTTCGGTTAATGAAAATGAGATCCCCTCAATGCCTAAGGCGATATATTTTAATGAATCTTGGTGATTGGAACGTTCGGTGTGTTCAACATTAGGGTTAATTACAACTAAATCATTTTTTTGAACGGGTATTTCATGTGAGGGCAGAACAAATGAACCTTTCCCACTTACAATATAAAATAATTCAGTGAAATGATGAGTATGTGTACTGCTATGCCAGCCTTTATCATATGCTGAGCGAGTGATGTATAAGAGTTTAAAAGGTATAGAATCACGTTCCTTGTCAGTCATCTGATAAAATTCATGTGCCATCATATCACCCCTTTTGCCATTATTTTAACACTTTTTATTAGAAAAGCAAGAAACATAAAAAAATCAACAAGATCTTTATTGTGAAAGCGTTTCCAGTTACGTATGATAAAGATGTAATAAATATTAAGGAGGTAAACACAATGAAATTAAGAAATTTATTAATTGCTTTATCATTATTTTTGCTTATGACTTTAGTTGCTTGCGGACAAGACGATACTGATAATGTGGATGGCGCAGAAGATGCTACAGATCCACAGGACGAACAGACAACTGATGAGAAAGAAACGATTCACGTTGCTGCATTAGAGTCTGCATATGGAACGGAAGTTTGGGATGAAATTGTCTCGGCCTATGAAGAAGAACACGGCAATGTTGAGGTTGAATTGACTGTTGAAAGAAATATTGAAGAAGTTATGCGACCAAATATGCAGGCAGGCGATTACCCTGATGCATTTCTTTTAGCTACTGACCGCGAAGAGGGTTTGACAGAAACGATGATTAAGGAAAATGGCTTAGCCTCTTTAGATGATATGTTAGACATGAATGTTTTTGGCGAAGATATTGCAGTAAAAGATAAATTACTAGATGGTTTTACAGATACTTTAGCAACAAATCCTTATGCTGATGGTTCAACTTATTTAGCACCCATGTTTTATAGTCCAACAGGTTTATTTTATAATGCTAGTCTACTAGAAGAACATGGTTGGGATGTTCCGGAAACTTGGGATGACATGTTCGAATTAGGTGAGAAAGCATTAGAAGAGGACATCTACTTATTTACCTATCCGGTAGCCGGATACTTTGATACTTTATTACGTTCAATGCTATATGCTTCAGGCGGACCAGATTTATTTAATGATGTCATGGTTTATACAGAAGGTATTTGGGAAACAGATCAGGCAAGATTGGTATTAGACACAATCAGTGAGTTGACTGATTATACCCATCCAGAGACAACAGCAAACGCAAATCCAAATGACTTTGTTCGAAATCAACAGCTTGTTTTAGATAATGAAGCGATCTTTATGCCAAATGGTACATAGGTTGTGGGAGAGATGGAAGAAGCCCCGCGTGTTGATGATTTTGAGTGGGCTATGATGTCTGTCCCAGCATTTGAAGACGATGGTGATAGCTATGCCTTTACTTTCTTCGAACAAATTTGGGTTCCTAGTGAAGCAGAAAATCCAGAGGGAGGAAAAGAGTTTATTAGTTTCCTTTACTCAGATAAGGCGGCAGACATTTTCTTAGAGGCTGGCGCGGTACAACCGATTGATGGTATTATCGAAAAGTTAGATGAAGAACAAACGACTTTCTATAGCATTTATGAAGAAGGTGTATTACCAGCTATGGGGACTTTTGCTTCAACCGATCCAGTTCCTGGTGTGAGTATGAATGATGAACTCTATATGAGAGTTGACAGTATAATGGCTGGTCGAATGACTGTAGATGAATGGATTCAGTCTTTAGAAATGGCTAACGATAGTTTACGCCCAGCGATGAATTAGATGAATAAATAAATTGGGTGACAGCTGTCGCCCAATTTTCCTTAAAGAGGTGAATCATATGAACAAAAAAACGTCAAGAAATATATTTATCGCAACATGTATTTCACCGGCACTTCTGCTCTTTACTATATTTATGGTTGTTCCGACGTTTGAAGTCTTTCGAATGTCAATGTATAACTGGGGAGGTCTATCTGGTAATCAGATTTTTATTGGTTTCGATAATTTTAAAGTCTTGTGGAATGATATGAACTTTATTCAATCCTTTCAAAATTCGGTATTATTGATTGTTCTTGTTGCGATTATCACTATTGTTTTGGCGGTATTTTTTGCAGCTGTTTTAACAAAAGAAGAAATAAAAGGATCAAACTTTTTTCGCATTATTTTTTATATTCCAAACATACTCTCGATCGTGATCATCGCCGGAATATTTTCAGCTATATACAATCCAAGAGATGGTCTGCTGAATAGTATGTTTGATTTGATTCGCTTAGAAAATCTTCAACAGCTATGGCTGGGTAATCAAGATATTGTTATTTACAGTGTGGCAGGTGCTCTGGTTTGGCAGGCAGTCGGCTATTACATGGTTATGTACATGTCCAGCATGGCAAGTATCCCGAAAAGTTACTATGAAGCAGCTTCCTTAGAAGGAGCAGGTAAGTTTAAACAATTCTCAAGTATTACTCTGCCTTTAATATGGAATAATCTCCGAACAACTTTAACCTTCTATATTATTAGCACAATTAACTTGAGTTTCTTACTTGTTACAGCAATGACTGGCGGCGGTCCCGATGGATCGACTGAAGTATTTCTATCCTATATGTACAAACAAGCCTACGGAAACTCAACCTATGGTTATGGTATGGCTATAGGAGTAGTGGTTTTCACTTTCTCATTCTTGCTAGCGGCAATTGTCAGTCGAATTACTAAACGAGAAGTGCTTGAGTTTTAGAAGGGGGGCTAATTTATGATGAAAAAGTCAAAAGGAATAAGTACGGAAACCTTATATAAAATTTTTATCTATGTTGCTTTAATTACGCTTGCGGTTACAATCATTGTTCCTGTTGTGTGGGTATTTCTAGCATCGATAAAAGAAAACCAAGAATTTTATGGCAATCCATGGACGTTGCCAAGCGGTATCAATTTGCAGAATTTTATCGAAGCATTTAATGAGGCACGCATGGGAGATTATTTATTGAACTCCGTTATAGTGACATCACTTGCACTACTTTTCCTGCTTGTGTTAGCTTTACCTGCTGCTTACGTCCTTTCACGTTTTGAATTTAAAGGCAGTAAATGGCTAAATAGCTTTGTTAAAGCGGGACTATTTATTAATGTGAGTTATATTACAGTACCGATCTTTTTAATGCTTCTTGGTTGGGATCAGTCTTTACGCACAGTCTTTGCGGACGGATTCTTTTTGAATAATCTTGTCATTCTAGCATTAATCTACGCAGTAACGGCACTGCCGTTTACGATCTTTTTACTGTCTAGTTATTTTGAAACATTACCTTCAGATTTTGAAGAAGCGGCAAATATTGATGGTGCAGGTTATTATCGAACGATGTTTTCAATCATGCTCCCTATGGCGAAACCAAGTATTATTATCGTTGTACTTTTTAACTTTTTGTTGTTCTGGAATGAATATATTTTAGCTTTAACACTTATTCCGGGTGACCAAAAAACTTTACCTGTCGGCTTACTAAACCTATTAGCCGCAGAGCGCGCGGCTGTTAATTATGGTCCGATGTATGCTGGTATGGTTATCGTCATGTTACCGACTTTGATTCTCTATATTATAGTTCAGAAGCGATTAACTCAAGGTATGACTGTTGGTGGTGTCAAAGGCTAGCTAGTAAACAGAGAATTAAATGTAAGTAAGGAGGATGATTTTATGAAAGAGTCTAGTGGGTTATTATTTTCGATTATAAAAATTATTGTCTTTGTTCTATCTGTCGGTTTAGTTATTTATGGTCAACGTACGGTTGGACACTTTAACCTACTCTTACAGTTAATTGGTCTTTCAGGCTTATTATTTCTACTTTGGAATTACAATCGTAAATTTATCTAGCGTGAAGAAAAGGTGGTTATAAAAGAGTTGTGATAGGAGAGAAGAAGATGCAGTATGCTATTGGTGTTGACATTGGCGGAACAAAAATTGCTTGTGGATTAATTAACGAGCATGGTGATATTATTCAACAAAATACAGTATCAAGTGATCCTACAGATCGTGAGGCTATGTTTCAACAAGTTATAAGTGGTATAGAAGAATTGTTAGGAAACTGTAGTATTCCCAAAAGTGAAATCACCGGTATGGGAGTTGGTATTCCTGGAAAGGTAGATCGGGAGCAAGGAATAGCGATATTTCAAAATAATCTGCCATGGTCTCGCTTTCCAGTTGTTGAACGATTAAAGAGGTCATTTGATATCGATCATATTGTGGTTGATAATGACGTTTATATGGCAGCTTATGCCGAATGGAAAGCTAAACAGTTGCAGGATGAATTATTCGTTTATCTCACCATAAGCACAGGAGTTTCAAGTGCGATTATTCAAGCAGGAGAATTTATTAGAGGTGCTGGCTTTGCTGGTGAAATTGGCTTAGTCCCTATTCATACACCCCATGCAGTTTCACCGGTCACGCGATTAGAAAAAACGGCAGCAGGACCTGCATTAGCCAAGCAGGCAAATACGCTGATGGGGACAAATGAAATGAATGGTGAGAAACTTTTTAAATTATATTATGAAAATAACAACCAAGCTAAAGAGGTAGTTGATCAATTTATTGATGCCTTAGCTCAAGGTGTTTATATAATCAATAGTTTACTAGACCCTCATGCCATTGTATTTGGTGGAAGTGTGGCAAGCTATAATCCAGTCATTTTAGATTTGTTAAAGCAACGTTTAGATAATTATATGATCGATGAGCAAAAACATCTTCTAGAACAGTTATCTATTAGCAAGCTTGGAACAAATCAAGGAATTATTGGAGCAGGTTATCGTCTGTTTGATGAATTAAAAGGGAAGTAGGCTTTATATAGCAGTGGGAGGATTGAAATGAAAAAAGGTCGTGTAACATTACCAGCTGAAGAAGGTATGGATAAAGAAATAATTGACGTTGTAGACAGATGGGGAGCAGATGCAGTTCGTGACTCTGATGGGACGAAGGTATCTGATGCACTAAAAATAAGAGCAGATAAAGTTTATTCAAAATACTTTTTTACACGTGGAGATCAGGAATTTGCTAAAGCAAATTCAGATGAACTTCAACATATGTACATCATGTCTAAGCCTGTAACGGCAACAACAGACACAGTGGAAATTCCGATTATGGATGGTTATTTTGATCAACAATTGATTCCTGATACCGACCATGATCCGAAGAAATGGTGGGAAGTTATCAATCGGACAACAGGGGAAGTTGTACCAACTGAGCAATGGCGTTATTCAGAATCATCTCAGATAGTTCAAGTTAACCAAGCGAAGCAATGGCATCGATATACAGTTAATGTTCTAACCTATCAACTTTGGGATCCTGTCCATATGTATAATCATATTACAAATAACTGGGATACAGAACATCAAATGCCTTATGATCCACGTTATCCTAAAACACGATCTTATATTATTGAGCGATTGAAGAAATGGTTAGACGAACATCCAGATACCGATGTTGTTAGAATTACAACCTTCTTTTATAATTTTACTTTAATTTTTAATGATGCTAGAAAAGAGAAGTATGTTGATTGGTTTGGTTATGGAGCAACAGTAAGTCCACTGGCTATCGAGCAATTTGAACAAGAAAAAGGTTATCAGTTAAGATCGGAAGATTTTGTCGACCAAGGTTATTATAATTCACCATTTCGAATGCCAAGTCAGGCTTTCCTTGATTGGATGGATTTTCAAACTAAATTTGTCAGTGAGTTAGCAAAGGAATGTGTTGATATTATTCATAATTATGGTAAGGAAGCAATGATGTTTCTTGGTGACCATTGGGCAGGAACCGAGCCGTATGGGAAGTACTTTAAAAATATTGGCTTAGATGCGATAGTTGGTTCAGTCGGTGATGGAGTGACCTTGCGAATGATTTCTGATGTCCCTCATGTGAAATATACAGAAGGACGTTTCTTACCTTACTTTTTTCCAGATACGTTTAATGATCAAAATGATCCGATTGAAGAGGCGAATCAAAATTGGTTACAAGCCAGACGTGCGATCTTAAGGAAACCAATTCAAAGAATGGGCTACGGCGGTTATATCAGCTTAGCGTTAAAATTCCCAACCTTTATCGATCGAGTTGAGGAAATTACCAATGAATTTCGTGAGTTACACCACCATATTAAAGGGACATCAGCCTATGTTGCTCCTTTTAAAGTTGCCATTTTAAATAGTTGGGGTAAGCAAAGAACATGGATGAGTCATCATGTTCATCATGCCATTTGGTATAAACAATGTTATTCTTACTATGGAATTTTAGAGGCACTCAGTGGTTTACCATTTGAAGTCGAATTTATTAGTTTTGAAGATATTAAAAATGACGGTATATCTGATGACATCGGTGTTATCATTAATGCAGGTGATGCGGGCACATCTTGGAGTGGTGATTATTATTGGAAAGATGAAGTCGTGACGTCTGCGATCCGTTCATTTGTTTACCGTGGCGGTGGTTTCATTGGTGTCGGTGAACCAACAGCCTATGAATATCAAGGTTCATTTTTCCAGCTTTCAGATCTACTCGGTGTCCAAAAAGAAGTGGGCTATAGTTTGAGTATGGATAAGTATAATGATACCTTAGTTGATCAGCACTTCATCCTTGAGGATCAAACAGGTCCCATTGATTATGGTGAAAGTGTTCGTTATGTTTATCAAGTCGATGATCATAGTGATATCTTAAGTTTGGAAGATGATGATGTAAAAATAGCTACTAATCAATTTGGCAAAGGACGTTCTGTCTATCTTGCAGGTTTACCTTATTCACCAGAAAATACACGTTTACTACAACGTGCTTTATATTGGGCTGCTTCTCAAGAGAATCGTTTGACGGATTGGTATACAACGAATATTTATACAGAATGTGCTGCGTATGTTGAAGCGGGTTATTATGTTGTGATTAACAATTCGTATGAAAGACAAACAACAACCGTGTATAAACCAGATGGAACGACAATTGAATTAACACTTGAATCAATGGGGTACAAGTGGTTTGAAATATAAAAAGCAGATCAAAAACCAAAAGATAGCCACGGATATTTTATGAGTGATAAAGTATTCGTGGTTAATACATTAAGATGAACTAGCGAGGAGTGGAATAATGAAACCCAATATTGTCTTAATTATGGTCGACCAAATGCGAGCTGACTGTTTAAGTATACTTGATCATCCAGTTGTTGATACCCCTAATTTAGATCAATTAGCTAGGCAAGGTGTGTTATTTAGAAATGCTTATGCAGCGACGCCTTCATGTATTCCAGCACGTGCTTCGCTATTAACCGGTATGTCACAAACATCGACGGGACGAGTAGGGTATGAGGATAAAATTCCTTGGAATTATGAGAACTTTTTACCAGAGTCGTTTCAAAAAGCCGGATATCATACGCAAGCAATTGGAAAGATGCATGTTTATCCAACACGGAAACTATGTGGGTTTCATCATATTGAATTACATGATGGTTACATGCACTATAATCGTTTCAAACATCAAAGTTATGCTGACGAAACATTTGATCAAACTGATGATTACCTTAACTGGTTAAGAGATCGTGCCGGACATCATATCGACTTAACAGATTTAGGATTGGATTGTAATTCATCGACTGTTGCAAGACCGTGGGCTTTAGCAGAAGAATTACACCCGACCAACTGGGTGGTGACGCGTTCGATTGACTTCTTGAGAAGAAGGGATCCAACCAAACCGTTTTTCTTAAATATGTCGTTTGTTCGTCCTCATCCTCCATTTGACCCTCCTGAGTTTTATTACAATATGTACAAAGATTTGGAGTTGCCAGATCCTCCAATTGGTGATTGGACCATGGGACAGGACCCAGATCGTTTAGGCCATAATCCAATTACGGCGAAAGGTCATGTCCCAAAGCGAAGATTAAAGCAGGCACAAGCTGCTTACTATGCTTTGATCACGCATATTGATCATCAAATAGGTCGTTTCTTGATGAAACTCAGTGAGTATGGTTTGGATGACAATACAATCATCCTGTTCTCCTCAGATCATGGTGAATTGTTAGGGGATCATCATTTATTTAGGAAATCACTACCCTATGAAGGGAGTGCGAAAATACCGTTAATTTTAGCAGATCCAGGTGATTATTTAGATTTTCCACATCATCAGCAATTGGATCAGGTAATCGAGGTTCGGGATATTATGCCGACGCTATTAGATATAGCGAATATTGAAATTCCTAAAACGGTTGAAGGAAAGAGTTTATATTCACTTGTTCAAAATAAGGAACTGGAATGGCGAGACTATCTTCATGGGGAACATGAGATGGGAAGGGAAAGTCATCATTATATAACCAATGGCAAAGAAAAATATATTTGGTTCTCGCAGACTGGGGAAGAGCAGTATTTTGATTTAGAAACTGATCCACAAGAGTTAATCAATCAAATTAAGTCTGATAAATATGATAGCCAAGTCAATAATTTGAGATCAATACTTATTAAAAAGTTAGAAAATAGAGCAGAAGGCTTTTCAGATGGTAAAAAATTGATTGTTGGTTGTCAGGTAAAGCCAACCTTGGATCATATTAAATATAATTCATAGAGGTTACCTTTGAGTTCTACAGATGGTTATTTGTAATAAACTAAAAAAAACTGTTGCACCATTAGCTAGCTAATGGTGCAACAGCTCTTTTTGTGAGTATTAGAAATGGAAATAAAACACCAGTTAGAGACGTTCTATTCAGCATTTTGGCTTGAGGTTTCATTTGAACTGATGGATAGAAGGGTCGTATTCGACATTTTGACTTGAGATTTCATTTGAAATGCGAGATAGACGCCCTCTATCCGACATTTTGACTTGAGGTTTCCTCTGAACTGATGGATAGAGGCGCCCTATTCGACATTTTGGCTTGAGGTTTCATTTGAAATGAAGGATAGTTTCAAATCTGTAAAAACATATAGCATGATAAAAAGAGCTGTTGCACTATTTATTTTTCATTTTGCAACAGCTTTCTTTGACAGAAAAGGATAACTTTCAAAAGGTAGAATGCTTTCTTAAGCATAAAGTCAATTCCTGCTTTATATGATTTCCGACAGAAGACCCATTTTGACATGTGAATTTGTTAGAAATGTATGATAGAAGAGCCTATCCGACATTTTGATATGTGATTTCGATTGGAATGCATGATAGAAGTCCACTATCCGACAGTTTAACTTGAGACTTTGTTTAAAATTCTGAATAGGAGCTCTCTATTCAATATTTTAGCTTGTAATGCTCGATCGAAACCTAGGATGGAAGAGTCCAATTCGACTTTCCTATATGGGAGTTAAAAGTGTGAATTAGCTTTGATATTCATGCAAACGGGTACTGCCCATCGATTAGACTATACAAAAGGAAGCTGTCACAAGAGGTACATCATACAGTGTGTAACAGTCCCTTTTATTTTACAAATGTGCCATAAGTTTAAGCCATTCCCTTTTACAAGCTGATCTCATCACTTTTGGTAATCTTCATAAATAAAAGTAGAGAAAGAACAGTGAATATAGATAGTAGTGTACCTAACGCTGCAGCAATTCCATAATTTCCACGTAATACTTCGGTGTAAATAGCTACTGTCATTGTCCGAGTATTGAGATTATATAACAGAATAGATGTGGATAATTCAGAAATCATAGTAATCCAACTAAGAATGGCTCCAGCTACAATACCCGGCAACATCATTGGGACAGTAATTTTAAAGAATGTATTCGTTTGGCTGCTTCCTAAGCTTAGTGCAGCTTCTTCAATGGAAATCGGAATATTCTGGAGCAGAGCTACTGACGAACGAATAGTATACGGCAAACGACGTACAGCAAATGAGATAACTAAAATCGCCATTGTACCAGTAATCGCTAGCATTCCACTACCTGCTACCCCTGTATTAAAAGATGTAAGAAAGGCAATTCCTAATACGGTACCTGGTACAATATATGGAATCATACTTAATGAGTCAATAGTCGATGTCAATTTGTTTCTTCTTCGAACTGCTAAATAGGAAATAAACATTGCAAATAAAATAACTATAACTAAAGCAAATAAGGGAATCCGAATGGTATTTAAAATAGAGTCACCCATTCGATTGAGAGCTTCAGCGTAACTATTTAACGAATAACCAGGCTGAAAAACCATGCCTTGCGTGTTTTGAAAGGACGTATACGTTAAATATATTTGAGGCATAACAGCCACTAAAACAACACCATAGCAAATAATATATATAAAAGCTTTCTTCCATCCTTTCGTTTGTTTGATCTGAATAGGATGTAAAGAGCTAATAGAGAAAGAAAAGCGCGAGGCAATCAAACGCTGTCCAGCAAAAATACTAAGTGCGATAATAATTGCAACTACCGCAAGAGCAGAGGCAAAAGCGGTATCTCCACCCACCTCGTTAATAAACTCCGTGTAGATTAATACTGGAAATGTTCGATAGCCTTCTCCTATTAACATAGGTGTTCCGAAATCTGAAAATGCTCTCATGAAAACAAGTAATGCTCCAGCCAGAAGAGTTGGCATTAGTAAAGGAAGAACAATTTTTATAAAACGTCTGAACCCTGTTACGCCCATACTTTCAGCTGCCTCTAATATAGAATTATCAATATTCCTTAAAGCTCCATTAACATATAAGAAGATTAAGGGAAATAACTGTAGACTAAATACAAGCACAATACCATTAAATCCATAAATATCAGGCATGGTTACCCCAAATAAATTGCTGAAAAAATTAGTAATAACTCCATTACGCCCCAGTAATAAAATCCATGAGTAGGCTCCAATGAAGGGAGCGGACATAGAGGCAATGATAATCAAAATTCTTAATACTTTTTTTCCTTTAAAGTCATACATAGCAAATAAATAAGCCAGTGAGGTTCCTAAAATCAATGCTAGAATAGTAGCTGCTATTGATACTTTAAAGCTGTTAATTAATGTGCCAGAATAATAACTTTTAGAGAAAAAAGCAATGAAATTTCCTAAAGAAAATCCTGTTTCAGGGGAATAAATCGCTTGTTTTAAGATACTTCCAACTGGATAGACAAGAAATAATATATAAGCCAGTATGATAATAGAAGAAGAAACACTCCAGATATCTAGATGAATTTTTCTTTTCTGTTTTTTTCTATGTTTTGCTGATAAGGTTGGTTGATTCTTTCTATCATCTGATGGGTCTTGACTATTTATTTTCATGAACCCACCTCCAAAAGGTTGCGTACCCCATTCTCTGTGAAAACATTGATCTTATTAATATTTATGTCTAAATAAATTTGATCACCTGGATTTAAGTCCTCTGTAAACATCGACTCTTCAATCATTTGAACTTTTTCACCAGTTTCGAGTACTAGGAAATATTCTGTGTTCAATCCTAAATAAATACTTTCGAGAATTCTTGCAGAGATAGCCTCTTTATTTTCAGTGCGTATAAATTCTTCTGGTCGTATACTTACCCGTACCTTTTGTGGTTCAACATGGTTTAATAAAGGCATTTTAATAATTCTTCCATGCTGCATTTTTAAAATAGCTTGCCCATTATCTTGAACTAATTCACCCTCTAATATATTTGTGCGCCCAATAAAACTTGCGACAAATTCATTAGCTGGTCTATGATATAATTCTTTTGGTTTACCAATTTGCTGTATTTCTCCATCTCTCATAACTGCTATCAGATCGGAAATAGCCATAGCTTCTTCTTGATCGTGTGTCACATATACAGTTGTAATTCCAATTTCTCTTTGAATCTCACGTATAACTTGACGCATATCTAAACGAAGTTTTGCATCTAAATTAGATAGTGGCTCATCCATTAATAAAACATCTGGATTAATGGCTAAGGAACGTGCAAGGGCTACACGTTGCTGCTGGCCACCACTTAAGTTCTCTGGTTTGCGATCCCAATATTCATTCATTTGGATTAGTTGTAAATGTTTTTCTACCTGCTTTTTTATTTTTGTTCTATCCATTTTCCTCTGCTTCAAACCAAATGCTACATTGTCACCCACAGATAAATGAGGGAAGATAGCGTAATTTTGGAAAACCATTCCGATATTTCGCTTGCTGGGATCTTGGTCATTTATGCGTTCATTACCAAAATAGAAGTCTCCACCCTCGATGGTATTAAATCCAGCTATCATCCTTAACAGAGTCGTTTTTCCACATCCTGAGGGTCCTAGTAAGGTAAATAGAGTACCCTCAGGGATTGAAACACTTAAATTAGGAATAACTGTTGTATCGCCAAAAACCTTTTTTGCATTTTTAATTTCAATACGACTCATCTAATCATCCCCTATTTATTTGATTCAATCTCGACAAAGATATCATTGTATTGTGAGATGATTTCATCTCTATGCTCAATGACATAGTCCATATCCTCTTGAATTGTTTTAATATCAGAGAAAGGTATCATGCTTTCAGAGATCTCAACATCTTCTCTAACAGGGCGATTAGTTGTTGTCGTTGCAAGAACATTTTGTATTTCTTGTGAGACAATCCAATCGATAAATAATTGAGCATTCTCAAGGTTTTCTG
Source organism: Amphibacillus sp. Q70 (assembly GCF_052055485.1). GTDB lineage: Bacteria > Bacillota > Bacilli > Bacillales > Amphibacillaceae > Amphibacillus. The sequence goes on from NZ_CP197171.1 coordinate 1,377,417, forward strand.
CGCCATCAATTATTGCTGCATTTGCTGGTAAAAATACTGCTCCTTCCTCTGGATAAACGACTTCGATATTTGCACCATCATTTAATAAATCAATGGTTGGATCCTCATAAGATAGACCTACCGCCATTTCTCCATCTGCTACTGTTCGATAAACATTACTAGAACTTGAGGATATTCGTCCATCAATGATCGTAAATAATTCTTCAACGTACTGCCAAGCCCCTTCGTCCTCATAACCACCCATAGCTTCTAACATATTAGTTAATTGAGCAAATGCACTAGAAGAGTTTGACGGATCAGCTGTTGATATACGTCCTGTCAAATCAGGATTTAATAGGTCTGCATATCCGGTAATATCCATGCCTTCTGTTAAATCAGGATTGACAACAATAACGCTGCCATCTAATGTATAAGGCGTATAATAACCGTCATCATTTTGGTATTCTTCAATAACATCTTCATTATGAGAAGAAACATACTCTTGGAATAAATCAATATTTTCCTCATATAGAGTGTAACCCCCGCCAAAGATAACATCGGCTACCGGGGAGTTTGCTTCACTTTCTAAGCGTTGAAATAACTCGCCGGTTCCAGCTTGGATCAATTCTACAGTTACTCCATACTCTTCCTCAAATCCTGGGATAGTCGCATTAATTAATCCTTCAGAGTTGGGTGAGTACACAACTAAACGATCTGAACTGGTTTCCTCCGATGATTCTTCTTGAGTATTATTACACGCTACTAGAAACAGACCTACTAAAACCATGACAATTGCTAATAACCGTTTGCTTTTATTCATAATAAATTTCCTTCCTTTCAAATTTATTATTATCTAAATTCATACCTAACTTTTTCTAGCTTTCAAATTCGTTTGCTCTACGTAGGTTTTTTACTCATTTCGCTTATTTTACCGATCAGTAAGTGATGAGGGTGATATTATTGGACAAAGTTTCAATCAAGAACATATCAATTGTATTTCCTGTTATAGTAAGATAGTTTATTAACTTACGTATTTGTTAACATTGAACGCCCCCTTTTTTTCTCTAGAGATAAGAGACAAGAAGTGATTAAGTTTCATTTAGAGATAAACAACGAACCTGTTAACTTGCTGAGATCAATTTAGAGTGTATTGCTCTTAAAAGATCTATTGATAAACTTTATTTTGTTTTATAGTAGTTATTTTAAAGTAATGTATCCGCTTTCAAAATACGATAAAACTACACTTCTGGAAAAAATACTACACTTTTTCTTTAAACTCAGTAGCGCTCATGCCAAGATACTTTTTAAATACTTTATTAAAATATTTATATTCACTAAATCCACAATCAATTGCTATTTCATAGACCCTTTTCTTACCCTCTTTCAATTGATTAATGGATTGTTGAATTCGGTATTTATTTAAATATTCATTAAAAGTCATTTTCGTATATTTTTTAAATCGATTGTGTAACAATGTTTGGCTATATCCAATTTGTTTAGCTACATCAGCAAAAATGAACTTTTTTTGATAATTTTCTTTAATATATTTTACCATTTCTTGAGCGATTTCATCATTTGGGGTTTTCATTGAAGAATCAATCAATTGCATGCCCTGTAATTTTCTCCGTCTACTTTCAAATAATTGGGTTTCCTTATTCACCCTCACTTGATCAATAGCACGTTTCAAGGCATTCTTTAATTCCTCTTCTTCAATTGGCTTAACAATGAATTCAGTTACTCCATATTTGATAGCCTTTTGTGCATTTTTAAATTCATCATATCCAGAAAGAATAATGGTACTATACAAATAATCAATGGTTTCTTCCAACATATCAAATGCATCCATAACCGGCATGTTTATATCCGTAATAATAATATCCGGCTTTAATGATTTGATTAAAGCTGCTCCTTCTTGACCATCACGGGCTTCGCCAATAACTAGACACCCCATTGATTCATAATCATATCCATAAACCAAGCGCTTTCTAATTAACTTTTCATCTTCAATGATCAGAAGTTTATGCATATTAATCTCCCTCAATTCTAATTTCAATAATTGTAAATCCTAACTTAGTAAAAATTCTAAATTTAGAATTTGAATAGAATAATTCTATTCTTTGTTTTGTATTCTTAAGTCCATGTTGATTAATGATGTCACCAGCTTGTTGCAATGCTTCATTAATTTCTTTTGCGGTTTCCTCTTTGAGTGCTCCTCCATTATCAATGACTCTAATTTTTATATCTTTTTTACTCTGGATAATGCTTATTTTTACAGCTAGATCACGTCTATTTCTATAGCCGTACTTTAAGCTATTTTCTACAAGAGGAAGCAAAAACAGCTTCGGTACAGCAAAAGAGTATAATTCTGGGTGAATTTCAATTGTGTATTGAAATTCCTCTAATCGGATATGATTAATTTCTAAGTAATCTTTGAGGTACTCTATATCTTCTTCTAAAGTAATGTCACTTGTTTCTTCGTCAATACTATATCTTAAAATTTTATTCATCCTAAGAATTAATTGACTTGCAACATTAGGATCGACATACATAACAGATCGAATAGATTCTAGTGTATTTGCTAAAAAGTGTGGATTAAATTGGGCATCTAATCTTCTTTTTTCTATTTCTAAATTCAGTTGATTTAGTTGAATATTCGCATTATTTATTTCAGTTAATTTAGTTAACATTTTATTGATTTGTTCAGCTAATATTTCAAATTCATCACCTGTTTGAATCGTTAATAAATAGGTAGAATCGCTTTTTACCTTTTCCATTTCTTCATTGATAATATGCAATGAATTCCCTATTTTTCTAGAAATCCTCTGGGAAAAATAGAAAGATTGAATAACTACTATAATTGTAACAATGAAAACGCCAATAATACTTCTATAAAGAACGGTTAAATAGCTATCAAACTTTTGATAAGTCATTACTGTGAGATTGTCTGCAATTGGTTGGCGAACGGTATCATATTGGCCGCCAAGTAAACGGTCATTTTCTGTTAAAAAACTAAAATCTGCCTTCCCCCTAGATGTCTGAATAACATGAGAAACATTTGTTGCGAATATATTCTGATATTGATCATATATCACAAAGTTGACTGAGGAATCGATTTGAAAGGAAGGAATTTCTTTTCCGTTAATCACTGAAACACCAAACCCTGATATAACACTTTGTTCAGTAAAAGGATAAAATAAAAGAAGATATTGTTCTCCATTTAGTGCTTGGTAGACTCTTGTGGTCATTGTTTGTTTCTCTTCCGTACGTGCCATTACAATACTTATATAATGTAAAAAGGCATTATCCCCTCCTAAGGTGGGATTGGTAGACAAGAGAATTTCTCTCGTATCGTCAATAACAAGTAGGTCACTCTTCAGGTCCTGACTAGAATTGAATGCATAGAATGTACTAAATACTTGACTTCTTTCAGATTTTCCAGCTAAAAAGTCATAAAAAAGCTTCTTATTTTCATTGTAAAAGTCATTTTCAAAACTCTCCATTGACTTGGTTAAGCTGATTGAGTAATTATCTGCTGTTTGTTCCAATCGGGCTTTTCTAACATTTATGCTGTATAGACCAAATAAGATTAGCGTTAAGCAAAGCATGATAAATATAGTCAGAATTGAAAATCGAAACATCTCACTTCTTACTTTACTTTCAAATCTTCTCATTTCCATATTAAAACCTCACTTTCCACAGTTCTTCTAAATTAATAGCTTTCAAACGAAAATGATTTCCTTAATGGGGAGCTTGTCTATAGGCAGAGAGAGCTAATTCAAACAAAATATAGCTTTACAAAATTGAAATTACAGCAATACTTTTTTTGCTATTCTTCTTATGTATATGAAATAAGAATAAAGTAGTCTAGTTATGAAAACTGCGGTTCTAATATTGAGCCAAGCATACCGATGAACTTAGTTATCAAAGCTTCAAATATTGGTATAAGTTGGAGATCACCAAAAGAATTGCTTAATTGTCTACACAGGCGTTAAGAAACTATCTAGGATCTATGGATTACCTCTTATTCTTATATTACTATCATTGGTTGTTTTTCATTACGGGAAAATAATGACTTTGGCTGGGGTTGAGAAAAGGACAGAAAAATCCCCAAAGATTAAATATTGCTTTTAATCTTTGGGGATTAATACATGAGGTATATCAAGATCATAATTCTTTATAACTAATCCTTTTCACTCCAACAGTTTCATAGGTGTTAGAATAACAGAAAACTCCTAGCATGGTACCAGTAAAAGTTCCGGATATTTCTGTAGATAGGAATGCACATTCACCTTGGCCTATTTCATATTGTTCATTATCTATCTCAACAAGAAACTTATAAAACTTTTCATCTGATTCTATTATTAAGCTAATGTTTTCCAGTGTATCAAAACTCAAACTCTCTGTTAAAGTTTCTACTGAACCTATTTTTTTTCTGAGAGATATTTGATTCCCTCTTACGATACAATCATAATGGAAATGATTGGACATGAAAGTAGAAACTCCAAAATTAACATTTGATGAAATATCAGAAAATTGGACTTTAAATTGCATATGAAATTCTGACTGTCTATGGCCCAAAAATGTTACATTTCCAATAGAGTCTAAAGTATCAGGTGTCCCTCTTAATAATAATTGATCTTCTCCTATTAAGTAATTCTTAAATTCTGGATTTCTGAGGAAAGCGAAATCCTTAGGTATTTTATTAATTTGATTGAATTCATATATTTTTTCGCCATGTTTGGCTTTTTGATCGTTTATTAAGGGACCACTCATTTCAAAGTCCACCACACCGTTATTACTCACCTTTGGCCATTCACCCTCTCGCCATTCCAATGGAATAAGAAATGTTTCTCTTCCTAAATGGTGATAGTAGCTGTGGCTCCCATTAATTCTAACGCCCAAACAAACAGCCCACCAATTGTCTCTTTTATCCTGTATTAAGTCTGCATGACCGACACATTGAATTTTACTTGGAGTACTTCTATTAGTGATAATGGGGTTTTCCGGATTTCCAATATAAGGACCAAAGATTTCATGACTTCTAAATATAGTACTCATATGACCATACTCTGTTCCACCTTCTGCCATTACAAGATAGTAAAAACCATCCTTTTTGTAGATATGAGGGGCTTCCGGAGCCTTCCCACCAGTCCCCTTACAGATAAGCCGCCGTTCACTCACTAATTTACCGTTATCTAAATCAATTTCGGCTTGGAATATACCAAGTGGCTCATCCGACTTGTAGGAATTCCCTTGAATGTATACTTTTCCATCATCATCGAAAAAAAGTGAAGGATCTATCCCGCTCCAACCGTCTATAATAACTGGATCACTCCAACCCATTTCTGGATTTTTTGATTTTACCAAAAGGTTTTGGTTAGTAGTAATGTTCGTTGTAATGACATAAAACCAACCATTAAAAAAGCGTATAGTTGGAGCAAAAAGACCTGAAGATGTTTTTGCATTATCTAAATATAATTGATTTTTTTTATCTAAACAGTAACCTATTTTATCCCAATTAATGAGGTCATCACTTTTGAATAAAGGAATTCCAGGATAATATTCAAATGAAGAAGTAACTAAGTAAAAATATCCGTTTCCGTAACAGATACTTGGATCTGGATAAAATCCTGGAATTATAGGGTTCTTATAAGTTTTCATTAAATCCCCTTCCTTCTAGGCAACCCCGATAAAGGCAAATATAAATGATATTAACAGAATACCTAGAATGATAAAATTAGCATTTACTTTTTTACGTATTAAAGTAAAACATGTCATAGTTGCAATTAATGGAAGTATCCCCTTCATAACATCATCTAAAATATTTTGTAGACTAAATGCTTCTCCACTTAAATTAAAACTAAGAGTAGTTTCAAAAGGAATAGTGGTAAAAATCATCGCACCTACCATGATAAGCCCCAACATCGTTGCTGATTTAGTTAATATATTTATGACACCATTTTCAAAGGCCTTCTTAATAAATTGACTACCAAGATTGTAGCCTAAACGTAACCCATAAAAACGAACAAAGAGATGTGGGATATTATATAACAATAAAAAAAGAATCGGTCCTAGTATATTTCCTTGCGTTGCTAAGCTAATTCCTATACCACCCGCAATAACTCGAAAGGTTCCCCAAAAAAATGAATCGCCAATACCTGAAAGTGGCCCCATCAGACTAGCTTTAACTGCATTAATTGAGTTGGTATCAAAGTTATCTAACCGAGCATTTTCTTCTTCCATACTAGATGAAATCCCGATAGGAAAAGTTGAAACTGCAGGTGTGACATTATAATAGCCGATACTTCTTTTCATAGCTTCTTTCAATTTAGTATCATCTTGTTCATTTTTATATTTCTTTTTCAAAAATGGTAGCATCATATAGCCTATTGCAATTCCTTGAGCATTTACATAGTTCCATGTCCCAGATAGGGTTAAAGAGCGCCAAAACATTTGTCTCAGTGTTTTTTTATCTTTATTATTTTTAGTCGTCAAAGAAATCATCCTCCAAATCAGTTGCTGGTTTTATCGTATTACTTTTTGCCAGATCGCTTATTTTTTTGTCTTTCAACCCACTATGAATAGCTATAACTGCTCCGATAATGGCGATTGCTATAAGAGGGAGTTCTAAATAAGCACTTAATACAAAGCCCAATAAGAGAAAGAAACTTAATTTTTTGTCCCATAGCATGTTAAGTAATAGGGCTAAACCTAATGCTGGTAAAAGTTGTCCTGTAATAGTTAACCCATTCATTACAACATCTGGTAGTGAAGAAACTAATCTTTCAATTGCATTTGTTCCTAACATAATCCCTATGAAGCCTATTAATCCGTAAATAACGGGAACGCCAAAGGTAGAAGTCAAATGCAGCCGTTCGAATTTCTTGAACTCACCTTTATCGATATACGAATTAAATCTAACAATTAAAGTACCACGTAGAAATAAAATAATTTGATTAATAAATACAGCCAACATACTAATTGGTACTGCTAATGTTAGGGCAACTTCGGTTCCTTGGTCGGTTAGAATTGCAAATGCTGCCCCGAAAATGGAACCTGTCATAGTGTCTGACGGTAATGCTCCTCCAATTTGTGTCATACCTAAAAAGACGACTTCAAGAGTAGCTCCTATTATTACACCAGTTTGTAAGTCTCCTAATAATAAACCGACAATCGAAGACATAACTAATGGTCTTCTAAGCATTGGATCTCCCAATGCGGTATCCGATAAGTTCCCTAAAAACATGGTAAAACCAATTGCTAATGCATTTAATATCATTTTTTTACCTCCTTAGGTTTATTTTAAATATATTCTTTCGTATCTGTTGGAACAGCTTGTACATATATGTCTTTGTCTGCTGCTTTAATTTGTTCGAGAATTTGTTTGTCTTCTTCCGTAACAAATACATTTTTAAATAGTTGTTCTTTTTCAATAGAGTTAACATTGTTAGTTCGACCATAGTTACCAATATTTATTTCCTTAATTTCGGGCACTTCTTTAATTACGCTTAAAGCATCTTTTGGAGAAGCAACTATCACCATAATTTTCAGGTTTTTAGCTCGTTCATCATTTAGTATTTTTATGGATTCTTCTATGGTCTTAAAGGTAGCCTTTATATTAGACGGAACAGCCATAGACAAAGCCATCTTTTGAATTTCATCTTTTACTACTTGGTCATTAGCTACAACAATTCTTGAGACGCCTAAATATTTTGACCAAACTACAGCAACTTGACCATGAATAAGCCTATCATCAATTCTGACTAAATTTATCATCTATTTCACTCCCATATATCATCTTCATTTATTTGATTTGTTTCAATCTTAATATGCTTTAATGCTTCCCTAGCTGATGAAATGGCATTTTCGATAGCGGTTTCAGTATCTAGCTCATCAGAGAATAGATATTCTAATAGAAATACTAAGTTTACTCCAGATACTAAATAGGTATTTTTTTGTTTTAAAAACTGCATCATGGCTGTATTAACACTACCACCGGGTAAATCACTTGCAATCAGATAACTATCTTCTGAACTATCTTCACTGTAAATTTCCTCGAACCTTGAGCTTATATGGTCTGGATTCTCATCAGCTTTCATAGAAAGAGCAAATATATTTTCTTGGTTGCCAGTGATCATTTCCAAGGTGTCCTTCATTCCTCTCGCCATATCACCATGTGAGACGATAATAATTTTTTTCATGAGTAACCCAATCCCTCCTTAATTTTTTATGATTAATGATTGTTTTGATCTATGAGAGTAATCCATGTAATGCTCATTAGTGCTGAGTGACAGAACTATTGCGAAAGAGTAACTCCCATACCGTTCCTTGTTGAAACTGCTTACACTTTTACTACTAATTATTTGTATAGTATAGATGAAATAAAACAATCAATTGATCTAATCATAACAACTACATAATTATGAAACCATGTCCGATTCTTATAAAACGACTGTCCATTTCTCAGTTGAATGATTTAATTTAGAAATCAATTTTTACGTGATATAATAGACTGTAGTACTAAAATATTTAGGAATTAGTATCTTTATAGTGTCCAAAAAACTTAAATATATAATTAATTTTATTATATGTAATTTCAAAAAATTATGAAGAAGTAATAGTTAGCTGATTTTTCTATAGTTATATTAACAGCCGGGGTACTATTCAAATGATAGAGCTAGCGATGATTTTTATTAAAGATTATAGGAGGGAAGCATGTGGAAAAGCTCGATACCTTTTTAAGGGAGATTACTGAATCAGAAAAAAGATATAAGCAGGGATATAGAAATCACTCATGGGACCAATATGAGAAGATCGAAACAAAAAATGGCCCAATACTAAAGGTTACAGAGCCAGGTTTTTTTAATAAGCAACTTCAAAATGTTCCAATATTAGCTGTAAAAAAACATTCTCGTTTTCAGGACTGTCCTATGCATTTTCATAATTTTATAGAAATCAATTATATGTATTCTGGAAATTGTACGCAGAGTATTAATGGGGAACTATATCAGATGAAAGAAGGTCAAATTTTATTAATTGATTCTGATACTATTCACACGATTAATAGACTAGAGGAAAATGATATTTTAATAAATTTATTTATAAATAAGGATTCGCTTGAAAGATATTTTATAAATAAACTTTCCACTAATAGTATAATCGTTAAGTTTTTTATTAACTCTATATTGGATAATACTATTCATGATAACTTTATTTTTTTTCATTCAGAAGATAATAGAAGGTTATCTGTCTTTGTCAAAGAATTATTGAATGAATACTACTTCCCTTCTATTAATTCGTTGGAGATATTAAATAACTTATTCTTTTTAATCATGTCTGAATTAGTTAATATTCGGGAGAAGGATATTTTTAATGAAAGCGTATTGTATAAAAATACGCCATTTATGGAGATCGTGCGATATATTGATGAGCACTATGAAAATTGCACTCTTCAATCTGTTGCTAAGGAATTTAATGTTAATCCCAATTATTTATCGAGTATTATTAAAGAAAATATGGGATATTCGTTTCAGAAGTTAATTCATATTAAGAAGTTTCAAACAGTCGAGTATTTGTTGAATACTTCCAAATTAACTATTGAAGAAATTGCAAACTATGTAGGTTATTCAAACTTGAGTTTCTTTTATAGGAAGTTCAAAAAAATATATGGCTGTTCTCCATATGAGTTTAGAACAAGAAAGCAAAGTTATCTCTAGCCTGAATTGTCCATGGTTTCTTACCATGTCTACTTTTCTTTAAATAAATACTTGATATCAATTGCAGAACTCGATGAAAGAGAACAATTCTCTGATATCAGAGACCTTTTTTAAAAGGATTAAATAGGAAAATAAATTGTACAACCTGCTGACAGTGTACTTGCAAATGTAAGATGAACGACGCTCCCACATGTTTGCTAATGAAGATTTATTTTGACGAAAAATTTATCAGATTATCGCAACTTCTGTTTTAATTTGTACCTTAAATTAGAACTATGAATAATTCAAATTTAATTTATCCGATTGGACATAACGCCTTCCGAAAAGGAGATAACAGCTGATCATTATGATAATTTCTCTATACAAAAATGACGAGAATATAACTTGAGGTTGCCCAAAGCCACGGTGCTTCTTCCTATTTTCATTTTAATCTATATTTTAGGTCGTCATTTTTTGATAAAGCCATATTATAATCGGTCTGAGCTCTTACCGATACAAAGCTCAGACCGACTTAATGTACTTATTACAGTTTCTTTGCTTAGAGCAATTTACAAATAAATTTACAACGATAAACTGTAAATGGGTTTGATCAGGACTTATCCCTATTTACTCAACACATTTTGCCAATGTATCCTTAATGGCTTGAATCACATCATGATCTTTAATACCTAATAGATCCATTGTTTCGCTTGGATCAATGTAAAGATCCTCGTTCTGTAATCTAGAACTTAGGACCATATGGATACCATGTTCTCGCCCCTCTGCTTCTGCGTGTTGATCTATTTGTTCATAGTTAGGTTTTAATTGATCATAAGGAACGACAGGTATCTGCGTGGTCTCTGTCTGTCCTAGTGCATCAGCAATCATCTGATAAAATGCTTGGTATTTCATATTTAAAGCAGAAATAGCATAGGTGTGTCGATGCTCACCATTTTCCAGTGCACCAACAGCTGCTTCACCAACCTGCTCTACAGTTACCATTGCAGTTCCTCCACTTAAGGCTGGGAAGATAGACTGATCTTTGACTTGTTCAGTGAACATTTTCCAAAGCGGCATTCTCCCTGGCATGGTGCCGAAGATATAAGGTAATCGTAATGACATAACATCCATTTTCCCTTCACCTTCCGCAAAGGCAATTTGTTCTTGAAGGAGGCGGGTGTTTGGATAAGCTTGTTTTTTTAGATCAAATTGAGGTAGTCTTTCAGCAAATTCTGCGAAATATGATCCAAAGATAACAAATCGCTTCACACCTGCCTCAGCTGCAATATGTGCTAGCCGTTGTGTTGGAAGTACGTTTGCTTCATAAAAAAATTTTAATGCTGGCTTTTTCGGTATGGTTCTTTCATCTGCACCTGCTGCGTAAATAAAGCCTTCACAATCACTTAATAAATCTTTAATTTCCTCATCTGTTAACTCATTGATATCACCTAATGAGCATTCAACCTCTTTAGGTAATAGTTCTTCAGCTGGCATGGGTGGAAGAGCCATTGTCTTAACCTGATAACCTTTAGCCAATAACTCTTTCGTTGTATAATATCCCAACAATCCAGTTCCACCTAAGATAAACACTTTACTCATCATATTTAGCTCCTTTTTATTTGTGATCTAGTTCACATATAGTATAATTAAATATATAAAGAAGAAAATGATAAAATAGGACAAATCACTAACTAATGTATTTTTGACGGAGATGATAAGATGAATCAGACCTTTCCATATGCAGGAGCTGACTATTATTCAAAAAACTTTCAACCGGACCAGTTAAATATTGTAAAGAGCAGACTGCGAAAAGCTGAATATCCTGTCCACCGTGATGAGGCGGAATTTATCTATATTACAGCTGGGGATGGATGGATTAATATAAATGGGACTGATTTTATAATAAAAGCAGGTGATTTACTATTATTAATGCCCTATCATGTTCATGCGTTATCTCCAAATCAACAGAGTCATTTGGAAATGTATCGAATCCAATTTTCACTTGGTTTGTTATTGTTGATTAGTACAAATAGAGAAATGTATTTAAAAAGAATTGAGCAATTAGATAAAGTGCTGCCGATCAAATCAACAACGAAAAGAGAAAGAGAGCAGGTACGTTTTATTTGTGAAGAAGTGCTTCAGGAAAAACGGTTAAATCAGTCAGCAACAGAATCACTGAATCTATCGTTAATATCATTTTTGTCTTATGTTTTTAATAAAAATATACCAAGTAGAGCACAGGGTATAATGGATAGCAATATTCAGTGGAGAATACTTCAATATATTCAGGTTCATCACCAAAGTAAGTTGTCATTAAGAAAGGCTTCTCTTCAGCTTGATTTATCAGAGGATAAGATTGAAGAAATATTGAAAGGCCTCACAGGTGTAGGATTTACTGAAAACTTAAATCGAGTAAGAATCCGTAATGCAATAGCATTGCTGCAATTTGAGGAGCTCTCTACAAATCAAATTGGAAAGATATGTGGCTATCAAACAGAAGCCCATTTCTATAAGCAATTTAAGAAGAGTCGAGGGATAACTCCTGATCAATTTCGGCGTAACTCTATGGCAAACATTGATAGGCAACGAATAAGGATGGACGCATGGACCATTTATATTTTTATTCAAGAAAACTATGCCAAGGACATACAGATGAAAACAGCAATCAAAACTTTAAATATGACACAGAAGAAAATAAATCAATTATTGATGGGGACTTTTCAAAAAACATATCAAGAGCTTTTAAATGAATCCAGGCTATTAATCGCAGGGTCCTTATTATTGACTGTAAAGAAATCAATCAGAGAAATAGCTGCTTGTGTTGGTTTTAATCATGTCGAGACTTTCTCAAGGAATTTCAAAAAAAGATATGGGGTGGCACCAAAGCAGTTTGTGCTATCTGCTAAAAAGGCACAGGAAACAAGCTAATGGATCAAAGTTAGCCTGAGAGGAGGCGCCCTTTCTTTTCATTAAAAAAATGTTTTTTCTAGTCACTAGATAGATATTATTTTACAGAAGTCATCTGTTAATAACCTTAAATTTACTATTGAGAGAGTAAAATATTTCATTAAGAAACTTTAACAGACTACTTTCACATAGATGGGTATTAAACAAATAAATAATCCCTTTTTCCTTTAAATGCTTATTCATCTAATTGATGGACTTCACGAGCGATAGCTTCAATAATAAAAACAACGGGTACTTGGGTTGTGATGTTCGTATATTGATAAAATTCCTCGGTTAAGTAATAAGCAATATTTATATCTGAAATTTTTGCAATTGTTGTATGTTTATTGTTTGTAATACTAATCACCTGACTGCCTTCTTGCTTGAGTCGATTTAATTGTTCGATCGTAAAGCGATTTTCTCCAGATACCGACAAGGCAATGGTGACATTATTTTTATGTAATTTTGAATGAATGGGGTAAGAGAAATCTTTTATATACATTGAGAATTTCCCTAAACCAGAGAAATAGCGAGCGCCATATTCAGCTAAAATCCCTGAACTACCATTACCGATAAAAATAACATTCTCCGCCTGTTTAACAAGGGCCGCCGCTTGATAAATTGAATGATCTTGATCATTTGTTAAAGTACGTTCGAAGAATTCAAGCATGGCATGATGGCTACTTTTAATTGGATTTTCCTCTTTCTTTTGTTCAAGTTTTAACTTCGTCTTAAATTCTGAGAAGCCCTCACAACCTACTTTTTTGCAAAAACGTAAAATGGTTGCGGTTGAAACATGGGTTTCTTCTGCTAATTCACGAATCCGCATATAGGCGACTTTATCACTGTGGGTGATAATGTAGTTATAAATCGAAGTTTCAAGTTCATTAAAGGATGCAATGATTTCACTTGTGAACATAAAGAGATCCCTCCTTCTCTCATTTCTATTTTAGCTAAAGTATAGCATATTCTCACATTGAAACACAGTGTTTCTGTTTTGTAACAAATAACTAATGTCGTGATAACAAACAGAAAGATCGAGATCTATATACAAGAAAAGGTAGATTCATTATTCTTAATATATAGTGTGTGTTCAAAAAGGAAGATAAACAGGATCGTGTTGGCTAAATGAGTAACGTCCTATACATTGAAGCCCCTCTGTTTTCGGTGTAATGTTTTAGCCGAATTTTTGGACATTCTCATATAAATAATATGCTTTCAATATAAGGAGGAATATAAATGTCAGTTAGTCGTTTCCCAGAAGGCTTTTTATGGGGTGGTGCAACTGCTGCGAATCAAGTAGAAGGTGCCTATAACAAAGATGGCAAAGGATTATCTATTTTTGATATGGTTACCTTTGTTCCGAAAGAAAAACGCGGAAATATGGCAATGGAAGTTCGAAGTGAAGAAGAGTTAAATGCGCGATTAAATGGAGAAATGGGAGATAATTTTCCCAAACGTCGAGGAGTTGACTTTTATCATCGTTATAAAGAGGATATCGCTCTATTTGCGGAGATGGGCTTTAAAACATATCGCTTATCAATTTCCTGGCCGCGTATTTTCCCAAATGGTGATGAGTTAGAACCCAATGAGGCAGGACTTGAATTCTATGACCGAGTATTTGATGAATTGGCAAAGTATAATATTGAACCACTAGTGACGATTTCGCATTATGAAATGCCATTACATTTAGTACAGAAATACAATGGTTGGGAGGATCGCCGTTTAATTGAGTTCTTTGTGCGCTATGCTGAAACCCTATTTAGTCGATATAAAGATAAAGTGAAATATTGGTTAACCTTTAATGAGATTAATATATCATCAATTTCTCCATACATTGGTAGTGGTATGTTAGTTGATCATTTAGAAAATAGAGAGCAAGCGATCTATCAAGCGCTTCATCATCAGTTTGTTGCAAGTGCAAGAGCTGTCAAAGCTTGTCATGCGACGATTCCAGATGCAAAAATTGGCTGTATGTTAGCGAGGATGGAAGTTTACCCGGAAACTTGCCACCCAGATGATGTGCTGGCAGCACTTGAAGAAGATCAGAAAAATCTTTTTTATACTGATGTCCAAGTCCGCGGGAAGTACCCATCTTATATGAAAAAGTACTTTAAAGATAATCATATTGAACTAAAAATGGAACCAGGTGATGAGGAAATTATTGCGAATTATCCAGTTGATTTCTTATCATTTAGTTATTATATGAGTATGGTTGCAAGTGGCTCATCAGACAAGAAAAAAGAAAAAGGTAACTTCTTTAGTGGAGTGAAAAATCCTTATCTTGAAGCATCCGATTGGGGTTGGCAAATTGATCCAAAAGGAATGCGAATAACAATGAAAAAAATGTATGACCGCTATCAAGTTCCTCTATTTGTCGTTGAGAATGGTTTAGGAGCTTATGATGAAGTGGAGCCGGATGGTTCAATAAATGATGATTATCGCATTGACTATCTCCGTGCTCATATCGATGAAATGGGCAAAGCTATTGAAGAAGGCGTTGAAGTGATGGGTTATACAAGTTGGGGATGTATTGATTTAATTTCAGCTAGTACATCTGAAATGTCCAAACGCTACGGTTTTATTTATGTAGATCAAGACGATTATGGTAACGGAACGTTAGAACGTAAGAAGAAAAAATCCTTCGATTGGTATAAAAAAGTAATTGCAACGAATGGTGCCGATTTAAGCTAAACAACACCATCTCCTTCTCTTGATCTCAATTCAAGAGAAGGAGATGGTTATTTTTAAGGGCTAACCATCTATCTTGATATCCTCAAGGTTTACGGACGGTTATCTGTGACCAAGTCGGTTAGTCTTCATTTTTTTGTTTAATGGATGTAGTGCTTTCGCGCTCAATTAGAGATGTATTGACTTGGACATGTTTGGTTGCAGAACTTTTGTTAATCAATTGATCTAATTGATTTAGTGTTTGAATAGCCATTTCTCTTTTATTGACTTGTAAAGTTGTTAATTCAGGGCTAATGACTAGACTTTCACGAATATCATCAAAACCAACAACTGAGATTTGATCAGGTATTATAATTCCTATACTTTTTAATGATTTCATCAAACTAATTGCCATATAATCGTTCTCGCAGAAGATGGCCGTTGGCAACTCCTCTAGTAATTCAAATGTTTTCTTGATTTCAATTCCATTTTGAATCTCCATCGCAGATAATTCAAAGATAAAATTATCTGGAATAGTCAGGGAAGATTCTTGTAACCTAGAAAAAAAACCTTGCTTTCGCTCTTTAAAATTGGTTATGGTAGGGACTCCCTTTACATAGCCAATTTTTTTATGTCCCTGTTCTATAACATAATCAGCCGCTAAATACCCGCCAAGGAAGTTATTAATAGAAACAAAATTGACTTTAATATCTGGATGATGTGTATCTAAAATCACTAAATTTTCATAATGATTGTGAATTAAACAAATTTGTTTTTTAGTTAAGTTTGTTCCAAGTAAAATAATTCCCTCAGATTCCTGTTCTTGTTCAGCTTCGTTTAGTTCTTTTAAAATCGTATTTTCATCAAATGTAGAAATCACTAAATCATATGGATAGTTATTAATTTCAGAAGAAAGATAGCTAATCAATTCATTAAAAAAAGGCAAGCTTTGATATTGATCAGTGATTAGATCGGGACTTTTGCAAGCAATGAATCGAATCGTTCTTTTCTTTTTTGAACGATTGGTCACACTGCGTAAAGGTACGTAATTCTGTTCTTCCACAATGTTTAAAATACGTTGACGAGTTTCAGCACTAACACCTGGTTTTCCATTAATGGCCAAAGAAACAGCTGATTTTGATACATTGGCCAAACGTGCAATATCTTCTATTTTCATTTCCAATCTCCTAAGCAACTAAAATAATTAACTAAAATTATATCATGTTTAGTAAAATGAATCAAAATTGATTACTATAAACCCATTTTAAAGTAACTTTTACCTAAAAACAACTAAACTTAACAAAAAGAAAGCGATTATTTTATATAAAACTATTGACTTTGTTTAGTTCTAAATGTATGGTATAGGTAACGAAATTGATTGCCGGCATTCGTTTTCTTCTTTAAATCACTAAAATTAATTTTAGTTTAAAGCTATAAAGGAGTGTATTGAATGGGAAAAGATAGAATTACAATTGGTTTTGCACCAACTCGCCGAAATTTGTTTAGTGCGGAAGCAGCAGTAGAATATGCCAATCTTACTCGTAAACAGTTAGATAAGTTGGATATTGATTATGTAGACATAAAGGAAATCAATGATGATGGTTTGCTATACGATGATGAAGGTGTTGAAAAAGTTGCTGAAAAGTTTAAACAAAAAGGCATTGATGGATTATTTATAGCGAATGAAAACTTTGGTAACGAATGGGCGGTGACTCGTTTAGCCCAAAAAATGAATGTGCCAGTTTTATTATGGGGTCCAAAAGATGAACACCCGGCTGAAGATGGCTCTCGTTTGCGAGATACACAATGTGGATTATTTGCAATAGGTAAAGTACTAAGAAGGTTCAATGTTCCTTTTACTTATATTAAGAATTCTGATATCGATTCGATTGAATTTTCTAGAGGTCTTACTGATTTTATTAAAGTATGTAATGTAGTAAAAACATTTAAAAATACTAGAATATTACAAATAGGCCCGCGTCCTTTTGATTTCTGGAGTGTCATAAGTAATGAAGGTGAATTATTAGAGAAATATAACATTTCTCTTTCGCCAATCCCACTCCAAGAATTGTATCAAGAGATGGATAGAGTAAAAAATAGTGAATACAGCGAAGTAGAAAATATCATCAACTATTTTAAAAAATATACTGTAGTAGAAGTATCTGATTCTGATTTAGTGACAATATCAGTACTCACTATTGGGTTAAAGAATTTAGCCAAAAAGTATGGATGTAACGCTGGGACTATTCAATGTTGGACTGCATTACAAGATGAAATTGGTATTTTGCCATATGCTTCAATTTCTTACTTGCAAGAAATTGGCTTGCCATTTTCAATTGAAACTGATATTCATGGTGCAATTACACAATTATTAGCTCAGGCAGCTACAATGCATAAAGAAAAAGCCTTACTTGTAGATGTAAATTGCCGACATCCTGAAGAAGAGAACGGAGAATTAATGCAACATTTAGGCGTATGTGCCTTAAATTCAAATTCAAAAGAAAAACCAGTGCTTCCAGATAGACATTTTGTATTTGACTACCCTGGAGCAGTTGGATTTGAAGCCAAAGAAGGTCACTATACAGTATGTAGATTTGACGGTGACCATGGTGAGTATTCGCTGTTAATGGGGACAGCTAAAACGATGGACGGACCCTATAATCAAGGAACATATACTTATTTTGAATTTGATAACTTAAATAGATTTGAAAGCAAATTAGTCTATGGACCCTATATCCATCATGTATCAGCGATTCGAGAAGATATAGTACCCATTCTATATGAAGCAACTAAGTATTTAGGTATAAAAGCAGATTTTTATGATCCTATTGAAGATGATGTTAAAGCATATTGGAGAGGGGATAAACATGAATACAGTAGTAAAAAACCTAGAAAAGAAAGCTGTTGAAATACGAAGAACAGTGTTGGAAATCATTCAATATGGTCAAAGTGGTCATACAGCATCAGATTTATCCTGTACGGATATACTGACCAGTTTATATTACCATATCATGAATATAGATCCACAAAACCCAAATGACTCAAATCGAGATCGTTATATTCAAAGTAAAGGACATGCAGCGGAAGTATTATGGGCTGTTCTTGCAAAAAAGGGTTTTTTTCCTGAGGAAGAATTGAAGACATTTTATCAATTTAACTCTCGATTAATTGGTCACCCAAATAATGAGGTAGAAGGCGTTGAAATGAATACTGGCTCATTAGGACATGGGCTATCAATATCTGTAGGCATTGCATTAGCAGCAAAAATGGACCAGAAATCTTATCACACATACACATTATTAGGTGATGGAGAATTAGCAGAAGGCTCTGTATGGGAAGGAGCAATGGCTGCGGCCCATTATAAGTTAGATAATTTAACAGCAATTATTGATAGGAATGACTTACAAATTACCGGGAAAAGTGAAGATGTGATGAGAGTAGAGCCATTACATGAAAAATTCAAAGCATTTGGTTGGCAAGTGTTACAGGTTGATGATGGGAATTCAATATCACAATTACTAGAAGCATTTGGTGTAGAGCATGATCATGGAAAACCAAAAATGATTATAGCCCATACGACAAAAGGTAAAGGTTTATCATTTGCAGAAAATGTGGCTCATTGGCACCATAAAGTACCAACTAATGAAGAGCATTTACAGGCAATGAAAGAGCTTGATCAGCAATTAGAGGTGATTTCAAATGACAAATAAACACATAAATAGCATTCCCAATCGTTTAGTTATGAGCCAAGTTTTAACTAAAGAAGGACAAGAAAACAAAGATATTATTGTTTTGACTAGTGATTCACGTGGTTCAGCAAAATTAGATGAATTTGTTGATGCTTTACCAGAACAAATAGTAGAGGTAGGAATTGCTGAGCAAAATATTGTTGGGATTGCCTCTGGCTTAGCTCATAGTGGAAAACGTCCATTTGTTGTTTCACCGGCAGCATTTCTAAGTATGCGAAGTATAGAGCAAGTAAAAGTAGATGTTGCTTATTCAAATACAAACGTAAAATTAGTAGGGATAAGTGGTGGTGTAGCTTATGGGCAATTGGGAATGAGCCATCACTCTTTGCAAGATCTTGCAGTAACAAGAGCTATTCCCAATTTACAAGTCATGATGCCGGCGGATCGTTTCGAAACACAAAAAATGTTTGAAGCTCTGGCTCATACAGATCAACCTGCCTATATTCGCCTTGGACGTAACCCAGTACAAGATTCTTATGGTCATATAGACTATGAATTTCAAATTGGAAAAGCTGTGACCATGAGAGAAGGTAACGATATAACAATCATTGCGACTGGTGAAACCGTACGTCCTTCATTGGATACAGCAGAGAAACTGGGGGAAGAAGGTATATCAGTTAGGGTAATTAACATGCATACCATAAAACCATTGGATGAAGAGGCTGTTCTAAAAGCAGCTAAAGAAACAAAGGGAATCATAACAGTAGAAGAACATAGTATTTACGGCGGTCTTGGCGGAGCAGTTGCAGAAGTGATTTCTAGAAATTCGACTGTTTTGCATAGGATTGTTGGAATTACTGATGAACCACCAATTACAGGAAATAGTGAGCAAGTATTTGAACATTATGGTTTACACCCTAATTATCTTGTAAAGCTAACTAGAGACTTGGTGATGGAGAATGAATAAACCAAATTATAGAATTGTAATTGATCAAAGTACTTCTGGAACAAAACTATTGTTATTTATAATTGAAAATAAAAATCCAAAAATCATTAAAAGGTTAGATAGGAAGCATGAACAAATTTATCCGCAATCTGGCTGGGTTGAACATAATCCAGTCGAGATTATAGATAATGTTGAGAGTTTATTCGATGAACTCTTTAAAATAACAAGATTAACGGAAAAGGATATTAAGAGTATATCAATAACTAATCAGCGCGAAACGGTAGTTGTTTGGGATAAAACAACAGGGAACCCAGTATACAATGCACTTGTTTGGCAGTGTAACAGAAGTATAAATATATGTAGAAACTTAAGTGAAAACGGAAAGGAGGATATGATTCAAGAAAAAACAGGTTTGAAATTAGATACTTATTTTTCAGCTCCAAAATTAAAATGGCTCTTTACAGAAAAAGAATGGATAAAATCTCTTGTTAGAAAAGATGCGCTTGGGATTGGCACAATAGATGCGTGGTTAATATGGCATCTAACAAATCAAAAAGTTTATGCTACAGATGCTAGTAACGCTTCTCGAACATTACTTTATAATATTCACAAGCAAGAATGGGATGAGGAATTATGTAATTGTTTTGAAACACCTATTAGAGCACTGCCAGAAGTAAAGTCATCTAATTCCTTTTTTGGAGAATACAGAGGAATTCCAATTATTGGTGTAATAGCTGATTCACAGGCAGCTTTATATGGACAAGGATCTACAAACATTGGAGATATTAAAGCAACGCTTGGTACTGGATGTTCTGTAATGATGCAGATAGGTTCTAAGATACATTGGGGTGATAGGACGATACTTAAAACAGTAGGGTGGAAAATTAATCAACAGGTTTTTTATACACTAGAAGGGATTATCCGTTCATGTACTGATACATTAAATTGGCTATCAAATGAATTAAATCTATTTAATACTATCGAAGAAGGATCGAATTTAGCATTTTCCCTTTCCGATAATGAAGGCGTTTACTTTGTGCCAGGACAGCTTGGATTAGGGGCTCCCTTTTGGAAGCCTGATGCTAATGCAAATTTTGTTGGTCTCTCTCGTAGTCATACGAAAGCTCATATGATTCGTGCAGGATTTGAAAGTATTGTTTATCAAATAAAGGCAGTTATTGATGTAATGGAAAGAACAAGTGGAATAAAGATATCTGAATTGAATGTTGATGGAGGAGCAAGTAAAAATAGCAAGTTAATGCAAATGTTATCTGATGTTTTAGATAAAAAGGTAATTATTAGTAATGTCGAGGAAATGTCAGCTTTAGGGGCACTAAGGTTGGCAGTAGATATTACGATTAATAATTTAGAAGAAAAAAAAGGATTTTTACCACAAAGTAAATTAGCAAATGAGTATGTAACTTGGTTTACACATGTAATGAATACAATTAATCAAAACAATAATATGAATAAACGGAGGTTAAGGATATGATAAAAAAAATAATATTACTTTTGAGCTTAATATTGATTATTTCGGGTTGTGGTAATTCTGAGGAAACAGGAGAGGCTAACTCTTCAACAGGAGAGAATGAAGTTATTATAGAATTTTTTGATATGAAAACAGAAACACAGGGTATTATGTCAGAATTAATTGAAAAATTCGAAGATGAAAATCCAGATATAAAAATTGAACATAATGTTGTGCCAGATGCACCACAAGTACTTTCATCAAGGATTGCGAGTGATGATACGCCCGAAATTTTTAGTGATTGGCCTAATGCTGCATGGACAGTAAAAGCAGAAGGAGGAATTATTTTAGAATTAACAGGAGATGAGTACCTTAATAATATTCAAGAAGAAGCTAGAGAATCTTTTGAGGTTGACGGGAAAGAATACACAGTCCCATTAGCCTATAATACTGTTGGAGTGGTATACAATAAGGATATCTTTAATGAATTAGAATTGGAAATCCCAAAAACATACGATGAATTAATAACAATAGCTGAAAAAATCCAAGAAGAGGGCATTGCCCCTTTTGCTTTGGAGGGTAGAGAGCCTGAATCTATGCTAAGGGAATGGTATGTGCTATTACCTTCTGAAGAAAATCATGATTTGTTTATCGAAGAAACTTTAAATGGTGAATTAACAGAAACTGGTCGAGAAGTTTTAGAAAATGTAGGTAAAAAGTTTTCGGCATTGTCTGAATTTTCACAGGCTGATCCATTAGGAGCTGGTGCAGATCAAGCTAGAGGTGACTTAGCTACAGGAGAAGCAGCTATGATGTTAACAGGAAGCTGGGTTTTTCCAGTTTTACGAGATTCAAGTCCTGATGTTGAATTTAGTATGTTTCCGTTCCCTGGAGAAGAAGAGGAATATACAAATGTCGCTGCTTATCCTGGGGATTATTCTTTGCACATTTCTTCTAAATCAAATAATGAGGAAGAAATTAAACGCTTTTTTGAATTTATGACAGAAGAAGAAAATGCTCAATTTTATGCAGAGGAAACTGGTGCTCCTTCCACTGTCAACGGGGTAGACAACATAATACCAGAAATAGAATATCAATATGAGTATATTTTAGAAGGAAGAATGAAATTAAACCCTGATTCCTATTGGTCTCAAGAAACAAACAATTTAATAGGTTCTGCTGTACAAGAATTGATATTAGATAAGGATATTGAAATATTTGTAGATACTTTAACTAATGAATTTAATAACTAATTAAATAAGCTAAGTGAGGAGGATATTTTCTTTCTATCCTCCTTCATTATTTTTTAGTTCTAATCAAGGGGTGATAGATAAATGAATAAAAATAAGTTAGGAAATAAAGAAAAATTATCTTTTCAAATATTAACATTACCAGCAGTTGTGTTGTTCTTAGTTTTCTTTATTTATCCAGTTCTTAATGGCATCTATTATAGTTTTACTGACTGGAATGGAATTGGACAGAATTATAATTTTATAGGTTTGCAAAATTATATTAATATATTTTCTGACAACAGAGCTCTAAGTTCTTTTGAATTTACTATCAAATTTTCGGTATTAGTTGTAATTTTTGTTATTGTTATCTCAGTTTTACTAGCTTTATTACTTAATTCAAAGTTACCAAATAAATTGAAGGTTTTTTTTAGATCAGTTTATTTTTTCCCCGCGGTGTTAAGTTTAATTGTTGTTGGTTTAATTTGGAATGAAGTCTTTTATAGAGCACTTCCAATGATAGGAAGTACGTTGGGTATAGAGGCGCTATCAAGTAACCCGTTAGGATCGCCAAGTACAGCTATATATGCAATAGTTTTTGTTGCAGTCTGGCAAGGAGTTGCAATCCCTTTAGTTATATTATTAGCAGGCCTTCAAAGTATACCTGATGATATTTATGAAGCATCAAAAATTGATGGTGCGGGTCCTGTTGCAACTTTCTTTAAAATAACATTACCTTATTTAATTCCATCATTAAATGTTGTATTTGTCTTAACATTAAGAAATTCCCTTACTGTTTTTGATTATATTATGTCATTAACAGGCGGTGGACCTGCTAGATCTACGGAATCAATAGGATTGCTAATTTATAATCAGGGATTCTATGATATGAAATATGGATACGCTCTTGCTCAATCAGTATTATTATTAATATTAATTAGTTTTATCTCAATATTACAGCTTAAATTTTCGTCTAGAAAAGAGGTAGATCAAGTATGAGGATACGCCAAAAGCTAATGAATTTTATATTTATAGTTTTATTGTTGATAGGCTCCATAGTGATACTCTTTCCATTTTATATCACTATTGTGACGGCACTTAAATCACCTGAGGAATCAGCCCAGAATTTTTTTGCGCCGCCTACTTCTTTATATCTAGATAATATTATCGAAATAGTTACAAATGAAAACTTCTTTACCTATTTCTTTAATTCAATTTTTATTACGGTTCTATCAGTAGGGGCAATTGCTTTAATAGTCCCTATGGTTTCTTATGCGATATCTAGGAATATGCATTCAAATAAATATTATAAGTCAATATATTTCATGTTTGTAATAGGGATATTTGTGCCGTTTCAAGTTTTAATGCTTCCGATTACAAATCTTGCTTCTAAATTAGGGTTAATGAATCAGTGGGGATTAATTCTATTTTATATAACCTTTGGGCTTACACAAGGAATCTTTTTATTTGTAGGTTATTTAAAGTCAATCCCACTAGAACTTGATGAAGCAGCGAAAATGGATGGATGCAATATAATTCAAACATTTTTCTATATTATTTTTCCTGTAGTAAAACCAATGACTGCTACAATAGTAATCCTTAATACATTGTGGGTATTTAATGATTTTCTATTGCCGATATTAATACTTAATAGATCTTCTAGTTTATGGACATTACCATTGTTCCAATATAACTTCCAGTCTCAATATACTTTTGATTACAATTTAGCTTTTGCATCATATTTATTTACAATTATACCAATGTTAATTATCTTTATTGTCATGCAAAAACATATAGTTAAAGGATTAACATCTGGAACAACAGAATAAATACTATAATTATAAAAGAGAGGTAGATAATTATGAATTATGCTTTCAAAGTACCAGAATCCAAAAAGGTAAGGGTAATAATAAATACTGATTGTGCCAATGAAGCGGATGACCACTTTGCAATTGTTCATGCTTTATTAACACCCAAATTTATAGTTAAAGGTATCGTTGCTGGTCATTTTGAAAATAGGCCTGATCAGGGTAAACAAAAATCTATGAATGAAAGTTATGATGAAATTAATAAAGTACTGTCCTTAATGGATAAAAAAGAAATAGTAGATGTTTATAAAGGAGCTTGTCATGCTTTAACAGATGAGACTAACCCTTCTATGTCGGAAGGTGCACAATTCATTGTAGAAGAAGCGCTTAGAGATGACCCGTTGCCATTATTTGTTTTAAACCTTGGTGCAATCACAGATTTAGCTACTGCTTATTTAATAGAACCTAAAATAGAAGAAAGATTAACGGCTATTTGGATTGGTGGTGGAAAGTGGCCAGTGGGAGGATTTGAGTTTAATTTAATGCAAGATATTCATGCAGCAAATGCATTGTTCAAATCAAAAATGCAATTTTGGCAAGTACCTAAAGACGTCTATAAAAAAGTAAGAACAACCTTGAGTGAACTTCAGTTAAGAGTTATGCCTTATGGAAAGGTGGGTAATTTCTTATTTAAACAAATGATAGAATTTAATGAGGCACATGGTGATAATTTGGAATTCCCAGAGGGTGAAAGCTGGGTGTTAGGAGATCAGCCTGTTGTCTCTTTATTGATAGAATTTCATGAACATTCATATGATTGGAGACCAGCACCATTAGTTTCAAAAGAAATGTTTTATATACATGAAAAGAATAATGAACCAATAAATAATAGACCTATTAGAGTCTATAATGACGTGGATTCGCGCATGACCCTTGAGGATTTATTTAGCAAACTTGTAATCAATTATTCAAAATAAATTAATCGAAGTTTAATATTCAATTAATTATGATGAAATAGGTTTACTCAGCCATACTCTGTATTAGAAAGGAAAATGATGATGTATCTAGTTATTGATATTGGTGGAACATTTACCAAATATGCAGTTATGTCTATTCAGGGTGAAATTCTCAAGGATGAAAAAGTGCTAACACCAAAATCGTCGATTGATGAATTGATTCATTTAATTGATCGTGTTTATGGTGAACAGAATCAAAATATCGAGGGAATTGCTATAAGCTTACCAGGAACTGTTGATGTAGAAAATGGTGTGATTTATTATGGAGGTTCATTACCTTATTTACACAATCAGAATTTGGTAGAATTAGTGACTAATCGGTGTAAGGTGCCTGTTTCAATTGAAAATGACGGAAAATGCGCAGCGTTGGCAGAGCATTGGAAAGGTAGTACGAAGGGGTTTGCTAATAGTATTGTTCTTGTACTTGGGACAGGAGTTGGTGGAGGTATTTTTATAGAGAATAAACTTCTGAGAGGTGCTAATTTAAGTGCTGGTGAGATGAGCTATATCATAGATGAATATCATTATGAAACAACGTCAAATCAAATGGTTGGAAGATCATGCTCCGCTACCATGATGATTAATAAAATTGTCGATATAAAAGGTCTTTCAGAGAATGATGGTCATTCAGCCTTTGAGTATATTAAAAATAATGACCCAGAAGTTTTGCCTATTTTTAAAGAATACTGTTGTAAGATAGCTGTTCAAATTTTAAATCTACAGTATATTTTAGATCCGGATATTATTGCTCTTGGTGGTGGAATTAGTGTTCAGCCTATTTTATTAGAAGAAATAGAGAAACAAATGGATATTATAAAAGGAGCAATGGAACTGTCAATGGCAGATCCAATTCTTAAAATATGTCAGTTTAGAAATGTCGCTAATCTTGTAGGAGCTTTATATCATCATTTGTTACAAAATAAACTGTTATGATGTGCTAGTGATGAACATATAGTGAAACACAACGTTTCTCTTTTGTAACAAGTCACTACCGTAGTCATAACAAACAAAATGGTTGGAATCTCTATACAGAAATAAGCAGATTCGATATCCTTAAAGAAGAAAGTTTTTTTAAAGAGAAGGTCTTTTTTCA
Organism: Amphibacillus sp. Q70; assembly: GCF_052055485.1. Classification (GTDB taxonomy): domain Bacteria; phylum Bacillota; class Bacilli; order Bacillales; family Amphibacillaceae; genus Amphibacillus. Next base: position 1,403,956 of record NZ_CP197171.1, read on the forward strand.
CTATCAAAAGGTATAAACTTTTATCGATGATAGTATAAGTAAAACTGAGGCTTCCGCCATAAAGGCTTAGGATTCAGAATAAGAAAGTAACTTATTCTTGTGATTTTTTCCTGCCATACCATAAAGACTAGGCGATAAGCCGAGTTTTTCTAATAAAGGGAGAGGAGTCATTTTAATGAGTAAAGGTATTAAGATTGCAACGATTGGTGGGGGATCAAGCTATACCCCTGAGTTAGTCGAAGGTTTCATCAAGAGATATGAAAGCTTGCCGATTCGAGAGCTTTGGTTAGTCGATATTCCAGAAGGTGAAGAGAAACTGAATATCGTTGGTGGGTTAGCGAAGCGAATGATAAAAGAAGCAGGGTTACCAATCAAAGTACACCTCACATTAGACCGCCGCGAAGCATTGAAAGATGCTGATTTTGTCACGACTCAATTCCGAGTGGGTCTATTGGAAGCACGTGCTAAAGATGAACGTATTCCTTTAAAGTATGGTGTGATCGGTCAAGAAACAAATGGACCAGGTGGTTTATTTAAAGGTTTACGAACAATTCCAGTTATTCTAGATATTATTAAGGACATGGAAGAATTGTGCCCGAATGCCTGGTTGATTAACTTTACGAATCCAGCGGGGATGGTAACGGAAGCAGTACTTCGCCATAGTAATTGGAGGAAAATTGTTGGCCTTTGCAATGTGCCGGTTGGAATAAAAATGGGAATTGCTGATCAATTAGGGGTTGAGGTAGAAAGAATTCATGTTGACTTTGCTGGACTCAATCATATGGTTTATGGTTTAAATATTTATCTTGATGGAGAGCTTTACACAGATCAATATATTGATCATCTCACTTCCAGTGATGGCTCAAGCGGAACGATGCGGAATATTGCTGACTTGAAATGGGAACCAGACTTTATTAAAGCACTCCGGGCAATTCCTTGTCCTTATCATCGTTATTACTATAAGACAGATGAGATGTTTGCAGAAGAAAAGAAAGCTGCTGATACAGAAGGTACACGGGCTGAAGTAGTTAAAAAACTGGAAAAAGAATTATTCGAGTTATATAAAGATCAAGCGTTATCGATTAAGCCTCCACAACTTGAACAACGAGGTGGAGCTTACTATAGTGACGCAGCCTGTAATTTAATCGATTCGATTTATAACGATCGGAAAGATATCCAACCAGTCAATACCATGAATAATGGAGCTATTGCGAGTATTCCAGATGAATCTGCTGTTGAAATCAATAGTGTGATTACAAAGGATGGACCTAAACCGATTGCTATTGGAGATCTTCCGGTTGCAACCAGAGGTCTTGTTCAACAAATCAAATCCTTTGAAAGAGTAGCAGCTGAAGCCGCTGTTACAGGGGATTATCAAACTGCACTATTAGCAATGACGATCAATCCGCTTGTACCTTCAGATTCAGTGGCTAAGGAAATTCTTGATGAAATGTTAGTGGCGCATAAAGAACATTTACCACAATTTTTATAAATTTAAAAAGCCATGATGTTGATCAAGATGGTGAAAAATAGACACAGAAACGCCTATTCTTTTTGGGAGAGGCGTTTCTTTTTTTGCATTTAATTCTTTGATGGCTGATTTTACAGCTAAGATATTTGTAATTATATGTTTTGTTTAGTAGCTGATTTTGACCCAGCATGATCAAAATAAAAAGAATAAATTGGAACCTGGGTTCAAGTCTCTTTTTGGAAAATTTTAAAATATATCTCTTAAATAATTCAAACTTAATCAAGTGTTTCGCTATGTATGTTAGACTACTAGTAATTAAAAAGAAATGAAGTGATAATATGATTCAAGTTGAGTTAACTAGATTTAGAGTAAAAAAAGGGAAAACAGCACGTGTAGATGAATGGTTAAAATTTCTTAACGATAATATGCAGGAAACACTACTTACCTTAGAACAAGAAAAAATGTTTGTAGAAACAATCTTCAGAGAAGAAATACAAGGACAAGAGTTTCTATACTGGTATTCTGTTCAAAATCCAGATGGAATCAATGTTGAAGACTCAGATAGCTGGATTGATAAGAAACATTTGGAGTATTGGAAGGAATGTATCGATCCAAACTATAAGCCCGTTGATCTCATTACAGAGGTAGTCATGATACCTGAAAAGGTACGTGAGCATATGAATTAACTATCGGAGGTAGTATATGAATAAGAAATTAATAAAGATTTTAATGCTGTTAGCTTATTGTGTTCCATATGTGTATTTAGCAATGCGAGGTGATTATAATTCGGGTACAATGATGTTTTACGGATTGATGATCGTATGCTTGGGACTTCTTTTGTGGTTAGCTATTAAAACCAAAAATGTTAGTGTTCTTATCGTTGGAAATGTTTTAACTTTTAGTTCGTCATATTTTTTCATTTTGCAAAATCAAAAAGATGATTGGTGGACTTACTTTAAGCCTTTTTCTCCTATTGGTCTTTTAGTATCGATCACTATTATTATTTTGGTAATTCAAGCTCTATTTATATACTATTCTAAAAAGATAAGTTCCAATTACTGAAATGAATTATAGAAGGTTCGGAATTATAAAGAAATGTTTGATGTAATGATTGAACCCCAATCGATAGAGTGACATCATCTTTAAATGTTTCTTAGGCTGCATCGATCATGTTATATGAGGTGAAGAAACAAAGATATTTGCGGCAGGAGTGATGATTAAATGAATATTTATGATATTGAAGTCGTTCTTGAAGATGGAGAAAAGTATACCTTAGATAGATATAGAGGAAAAACATTGTTGATTGTTAATACCGCCTCTAAATGTGGTTTTACGGGACAATTCGAGGATTTGCAAAAATTGCATGAGAAATATCAGGATGAAGGTTTAGTTATCCTTGGCTTTCTATCCAATCAATTTAACCAAGAGGTTGATACGGCTGATGAAGCAGCTGCCGTTTGTCGTCAGACCTATGGTGTAAACTTTCCGATGCATGAAATCGTCCAGGTAAACGGTCCTGAGGCTCATCCGCTTTTCAAGCTATTAACTAAAGAAGCAAAAGGAACTCTGGGTAACAAAGTTAAATGGAATTTCACAAAATTCATAGTCAATAAAGAGGGAGAAGTGATTAAACGATTTGCTCCGACTAATAAACCACTAGAATTTGCAGAAGAAATTAAACAATATTTATAGCGTATTGATCGTTAAAAACCGTCTAGGTAACTAAATACTATAGACGGTTTTAATATGGAAATAGCGATAATGAATGAAGATACTTATATTGTTTAAAATAGGATTAATGAATAATGGAGCTTAGGAGTAGATACAGTGGATGATTTGCATTGGATTTGGGAAACCATTTTGATATTTTATATAGGGAAAGTTATCTTAAGAATTGGGGGAAGAAAGTCAATTTCACAAATGTCAATTAACCAAGTAATTGTCATGATCGGTATTGGTTCATTATTGATTCAACCTGTAGCTGATAAGAGTTTATTTCATACGTTCGCAGTCGCTTTTTTAATTACCATATTGATGGTAGTAACTGAATACGTAGAAGTTAAGTTTGACATTTTAGAAACCATTTCTACAGGTAAAGCAAAAGTAGTTATTGAAGATGGTCAATTGAATATAACTAACTTAAAAAAAATAAGAATGTCGGTTGATCAGCTCGAAACAAGATTGAGGCAATCGGGTGTTTCTTCCATTGATGATATAAAATACGCAACGGTTGAAGTTAGTGGTCAGCTAGGGTATGAATTAAAGGAAGCAAAAAAATTAGCTACCAAAGCAGATTTAAATTTACTCATGGATGAAATAGCTCAGCTACAGAAAGCACTTGGTATAAACATAAAATCACAAACAAAAGAAGAACAAGCAAATAATATATTTGATGAAGTAAAAAATAAGAATTTTGAAGGGAAAGATGAACCTTAAAATGCCCCTTTTAAAAGTAGTCATGAACAGATAAGAACCGTGATCATTTGTGAAATGGATTTTAGCAAAAAATTTGTTTCCAACAATATATCCGGTTCTTTTTTATTGGCTGTGATTTTTAGCAACTGACATTCGTCTAACAACCAATCTCCAAATAGAAAAAGGATGTACAAGACTACCAGGGAATGCTGTACCGTACAGGTCACAGTAGAGAAAATGTACCGAATACTATTTATGCAAAGTATAGGTTAGAGGATATAAAGGCGATAGAAAACAACTGAAAAGTTGTCAATTTGCAAAGGGGTAAAGGTGAAATTGAAAAAGTAGGTAGTTGCATAGAGTCTTCTTTTAGGTCAAATGAAAGAAATGTGTTATGAGTCTTCATCAATGATGGAACTAAATGCAAGTCAGAGAACCTATTCGTAGTAGAAAGAGTAAGGCGTAATAAAAGAGTAGTTGGAATAGATGGTATGACAATTTGAGAAGTGGGGAAACCACTTGAAGTATGCTATGGGTTTTTAAAGCGGATATTAATGGAATCCGATCTTAAAGCTCAACTCGTCAGACGAGTGGACACCCCAAAGCCCACCGGTGATAAACGAAAGTTGTGAACACCCTTGCGCCCGAGGTCGTGTGGTGTGGCAAGCGAACAGACAAGCCTTAAGCCGGTCATTTTTGTATCCTTATGTTCAGTCCGAGGATAATTTCGAAAGATTATCCTCTATTCATGTGCTTAGATATTTAAGTTGAGACCAATCAAGTAAGATCAACTCCTATTGTTGATGTTTTCACCACAAGTTCCAAATGTAAATGGGCAGAAAACGGTGTATTATTGGTAGCCACTTTATTTGGATTCAGTGCTTTTTTGCCTTTGGGAGTTAGGGTATACATAAACTTTAGATTTTCGTTATAAAAAGCTGAAAAGAGCCCTCATCTCTCTAAAAAAGATAGAAGGGTAAGTTTGTCTCTACCATGGTGTTTAGCGCAGTGGTATGATTAGGTGTTAATTTTATACGATTAATAAATACTTATATAAAAGAATTATTTATATTTGATCATGGTTAGGTTTTTTCCTTTAATAGTGGAAAAGAAATAACACCTCACCATCTGGAAACGCTTTATAATATAAGTAGTATCTATATGTAATAAGGAGGATTAACAATGAATGCAAGGCAGGAGCATCTGTTAAAATTATTAATTGGTGAACAGGAGCCGATTACTGGTGAACAATTAGCCAGGTCTATTCAAGTTACCTCTCGAACGATACGAAATGATATAAAAGAAATTGAACAATTATTTGAAGATGAAAATGCCGGGGCCACTATTCATTCAATTAGGGGACAAGGCTATCAAATTGACATTAGCGATAATGACAAATTTAAATACTTTATTCAAACCATGGTAGAGGAAGATGGTTCAACCCCTGTAGAGGCAGAAGATCGAGTTCACTATCTAGTTAGAAAGTTCTTACTTAATTCTGATTATTTGAAAATTGAAGATTTAGCAGATGAAATATTTGTTAGTCGCTCCACATTGCGAAATGATTTAAAAGATGTAAAGGTGGTTTTAAATAAATATCAGTTGGAATTAGCAAAACGTCCTAACTATGGTTTGAAAATATCAGGGAAAGAAAAGCGAATCCGCTATGCTATATCAGAATTGCTATTCAGAAAGATGGCGCTCACTTTAGATGAGTCTCATCAACAGGAGTGGCTGTTGCCAGTCGAGCAAATGGAAATGATTCGTAACATTGTGCTAAAACAATTAAAGGCCGTGCAGCTTAACCTATCAGATATTGCTTTAAATAATTTAGTCGTCCATATTGCCATTGCTTGTCGTCGAATTAAAGCTGAGCAGTATGTTGAGTTGGTTAGTCAGGATGAAATAGATATACGAATGAAGAAGGAATATGCTGTTGCCCAAGCTATTATTAGAAAAATAGAGCAAACATTAAATATAACTTTTCCAACGGTAGAAATATCTTATGTTGCTATGCATTTATTAGGGACGAAATTATTTTTGGATACTGGTGGGGCAAATATTAAGAGCAACTTTGATAAGAATATTCTGTTAACCGTCGAAAAGATGGTCAGTCAAGTTGAAGAAAACATGCAAATTGGAATTATTGATGATCAAGAGTTAATAGCTGCAGTAGCCATTCATCTTAAACCAGCCATTCACCGTTATAAGAATCATATGAATGTTCGTAATCCAATGCTTGAGGCGATTAAAGTAAACTATCCGCTTGCTTTTGAGGCTGGAGTCCTTGCAAGTCACGTCGTTGAGGAAGACTTTAATATCAAAGTGGATGAAAATGAGATTGGCTATATTGCCCTTCATTTTGGTGCAGCTATTGAACGGGCAAAGCTTCAGACAAAGCCGAAGCGATGTTTAATTGTTTGTACAACGGGTCTGGGGAGTTCCCAGCTTTTGTTATATAAGATGAAGACTAAGTTTGGTAATCAATTAACGATTATTGGTGCAACTGAATTACACAATTTATCACAGTATAGTAAAGAAAATATTGACTTTATAGTAAGCACGGTACCATTGCCTGAATCAGTTGATATCCCACATCTTGTGATTGATACTTTATTAGGTGATGACGAATTGGAGAAAATAGAAGAAATGATGGGAAACACAAAAAAATCTATAATTGAGCGTTATCTAGCTCAAGATTTAATTTATCTAAACCTCGCTTTGAGTACACCTGAAGAAGTGATCAATTATTTGGGAATGGAATTGATTCAAAAAGGATATGCGGAAGAGGGGATTATTGAATCGGTAATCGAACGAGAAAAAGCGGCTTCGACCAGCTATGGTAATTTAGTTGCTATCCCACATCCACTTGAACCAAAGTCAGATCGAACCTTTTGGACTTTAGCGACATTAAAAGAACCGATTGATTGGGGGGGTAATCAAGTACAATTTATCTGTTTATTACACGTTGCTGATAAAAGCAAAGAAAATCTTGAACCGATGTACAATAATTTAATTCGTTTTGTCGATGATCGACGAATTATTGAAGCGATTTTAGCTGCAACGAGCATTCCAAATGTATTAAAAATAATTAAAAGAATGTGATAGGTGATTCCATTCTTTTTTTATACTATCAAAAACGATAAGATTTTTTTCGATGATAGTACCTGTAAAACTAAAGCTTTCATCTAAAAACTTGGCGATAAGCCAAGTTTTTCTAATCGAATAATGACTTGAATATAGTTCGCGGAGATTTTTAGTTTCTTTCCTCAATTAGAGGAAAAACTGTGGCTTTAGATGAAAACGATTTAACGATATAGTGAATTTAAGATAGATAAGCGATTCAAGTTGGGAGGATGAAATGGTGAAAAACGAGGAAATTATAATGGGGATAATCATGCACGGCGGTAATGCAAGAAGTGCTGCCATGCGGGCAATGGTTGCAGCTAAAAAAGCATCGTTTGCTGAGGCAGAGGAATTAATAGAAGAAGCAAACACAGCATTAAATAAAGCTCATCGAATTCAAACTGATCTCATTCAAGCAGAATCCCGAGGAGAAAATCCTGAAATTTCTCTTTTAATGGTCCATGCTCAAGATCACCTAATGAATGCAATGACAATTATTGATTTAGCAAAAGAGATTATTGATTTAAATAAAAAAGTAACTAAACTTCAAGGAGGAAATTAAGATGAAAAATATTTTATTAGTTTGTGCTGCAGGAATGTCAACGAGTTTAATGGTAAACAAAATGCAAGCGGCTGCAAAAAATAGGGATGAAGAAATAAGCATTAATGCAACAGCTGGTGGAAATATTGACAAGTATGGAGATCAAGCGGATGTTTTATTATTGGGACCACAAATTAGTTATCAAAAGGACGAATATGTAAATAAATATGAGCCAAAAGGAATACCGGTGGCAGTGATTGATACTGTAGATTACGGGCTTATGAATGGTGAAAAAGTATTGGATCAAGCATTACAAATGATTAAGGAAAAGTAGAGGAGGAGGGAAATCATGAAGGATTTTTTTAATAGCAAGGTCATGCCTAAAATAAATAAATTCTCCAATCATCATTATATTAAAGCTATTCAACAGGGTGTAATGGGAATAATAAGTGTAACCATTTTTTCGGGGATAGTATCTATCCTCAAGACACCTCCTTTCCCTCCTACAGCAGATGGTGTTTTTGCCACTGCTTGGAGAAATTTCTCGGAGGCCAATGCTGGATGGTTGGAAATTGTATATCAAATGTCGATAGGTGTTATGTCCTTATTGGCTATTGTTGGTATCATTTATAGTCTTTGTAAATACTACGATTTACAACCTTTGAATTATATTATTATTGGTTTGACATCCACTTTGATTTTATCGGTGAATATTACTCCCGTAGACCCGGAAAATGTTGCATTTGGATTTTTGATGGATTTTTCATACCTTGGGGCACAGGGATTATTCACATCCATTGTGGTTGGAATCTTTGTAGTAGAATTGTTAAGATATATGAATAAGAAAAACATAAAAATCAAGATGCCTGCTAGTGTTCCGCCAATGGTATCACAACCCTTTGAAGCCTTGATTGCTAGTGGAGCTGTCCTGACAGTAGTCGTTATCGTACGAATAATTTTAGATTCATTTGGTGTATTATTTCCAGAACTAATAATAGTCGCCTTAGAGCCGATTATATCAGGAGCAAATAGTTTTTGGTCTATTGTACTATTAATTGGATTATCAAGAGTATTATGGTTCTTTGGTATTCACGGGACTTCAATTATATTAGCTGTTTTAATGCCAATTATGATTGTTAATGGAATTGAGAATTTAGACGCTTATAATGCAGGTGCACAGCCTGAAAATATTGTAACAATGTCATTTATTATATTTCAGTTAGGAATGTTGCCAGCTGCAATATCTATGTTACTTGTTAGTAAATCTAAGCAACTTAAAACAGTATCAAAATTAGGCTTAGTTCCTTCGATTTTTATGATATCGGAACCCATACTGTTTGGAACACCTTTTATTTTTAATGCCATATTATTTATACCACATATTTTATCGTTTATGATTAGTGTCGGTGCAGCTTATATTGCTATGGACATAGGTTTAGTAGGAAAAACCATATTTGGAATACCGCAAACAATGCCAGGTCCAGTTGCTGCTTTTGCTTCAACCTTGGATTGGAAAGCAGTAGTGTTATGGTTTGTCATCTTAATCATTAGTGTGATTTTATATCTACCTTTTGTAAAGAAATACGATATGCAATTACTTAAAGAAGAAGAGGCTAGTTCAGCCAATGAAGCGAGTTAAATAAATGTATCAATTTAGGCAATCATTGCAAGTTAATGATTGCCTAAACGTTCAATGTGGAGGAGGTTTAAAAATGAGAGTTATACAATTAATGTTTGATACATTAAAGAGAGACTATTTAAATGCATACGATACTTCAGATGTACAAACACCAAATTTTGATCGTTTAAAAACAAAAACAGTTCGATTTGATAATTTTTTTGCCGGAAGCTTACCATGTATGCCGGCTAGAAGAGACATGCATACGGGTCGTTATAATTTTCTACACAGAGGTTGGGGACCTATTGAGCCTTTTGATGATTCTATGCCAGAAATATTGAAAGAGAATGGGATATATACACATCTTGTGACAGACCATAAACATTATTGGAGAGACGGCGGCGCGACTTATCATACTCGATACTCATCATACGAATTGGTAAGAGGTCAAGAGGGAGATAGTTGGAAGGCAAAAGTTAATAAAGATATGGATGTAGAAGGACTAGAAAACCTAAGTGGATTTTTGAAAAAAAGAAAAGCGGCTAGTATCGCACAAGATTTAGTGAATAGAGAGTATATGCAAAGTGAGGAAGAGCATACTTTATATAGAACCGTTGAAGCTGGTTTAGAATTTTTACAAGTAAACCATGAGGCAGATCAATGGTTTTTACAAATTGAATGTTTTGATCCGCATGAACCTTTTTATGTGCCAGAGAAATACTTAAATATGTATGGACTGACTCAAGATGACTTTAATGGTTGGTTGATGTATTCACATGATGACTTTACTCTTGAAAAAAGTGAGATCGTCAAAGGGTATTATAAAGCTTTACTTACAATGTGTGATGCTTATTTAGGCAAAGTATTAGATTTTATGGATCAACATAATATGTGGGAAGATACGATGCTTATCGTAAACACTGATCATGGTTTATTATTAGGAGAACATGAGTGGTGGGGCAAAAATATTATGCCTGTATATAATGAAATCGCTCATATACCATTTTTCATTTGGAACCCTGATTTAAATGTACAAAATGAATCCAGAAATCAGTTGGCTCAAAATATTGATCTTCCGGCAACAATATTAGATTTCTTTGATCTGGACATTCCAGAGTTTATGAAAGGGAAATCATTAAAACCTATTATTGAGTCAGGAGAGACGAACCATGAGGCTATCTTGTTTGGTTATTTTGGCAGTAATTTAAATATAGCTGATGATGAATATATTTATATGAGATCACCAATGCCAGGTAAGGAAGACTATCTATATGAATATACACTATCTCCGATGAGAATGAATAGACGGTTTACCAAGGATGAATTGCAAGGGGCGGTTTTAGATAATTCATTTGCATTTACAAAAGGGATAGCCACTTTAAAAATGCAGACATCTGACTTTATGGGTAAAAGTTACCAGCGATTTGGTAATAAACTTTTTAATTATCAAAGGGACCCTAAACAAATGCATCCAATTGATGATATTAATAAAGAATTCGAAATGATTATTAAGTTAAAGAAATTAATGCTTGAAAATGAAGCACCACAAACCTTGTATTCATACTATGGTCTAGATCAGATTCACACGATTGAGGATTTAATTAAAGAGCGTAAGAAACTTGATAAAAACCAACAGGCATTCTGTGAAGGAATTAAATTTAGCAATTCAATAGTAAAGGAAGGCTATTTGGCGGTTATTAATGTCATAAGGGACAGACAGAAAGTAGATAAGTTAAAAGGCGATCTAAAAGAAATCTCAAAGCATAATGCAGTGACCGAAGATGATCTAAAAAATTGGGTCGAAGAAAAATTAGCAGAGCAAGATCAACCATTTGTATTGTATCTATTAGCGATGACACTGAGAGTCGATTGATACGACATTTATTAAATCTGGGTTTGGTTTGATAACCTAAGTCTCTTTATATTTTAATGGTGCTAATAAAATCAGCCTGTTTATTGGCTGAAATGTATACTTATACACCTCTAAATGTGTTGTTTAATTTGATTTTGAGTAGGCATTCTTACGCCTGGCTTTTCCGTCCTATAATTAATAAACTTATTCATCTCCATATGTTATTTTAACACCTTGAGGTTGTATCTTTATCTTCTGTGGAGTATGATTGAAACTGTCGCTTTATGCACCAACACTAATCAACCGATGTCACAGGCTGATTAGTGTTGCTAAAGCGGCGCTTTTGTTTTTGCTCCACGTTAGAGACTTTAAAATAACAGTAAATTCCTTATGGTGGGCCGAGTAGCTGCACTAAGGAAAGAAGGCAGTGAATGAATAACATCACAAGAATAACTACTTTCTGATTTTGAATCCTGAGAGTCATTTAGCGAAGATGAAATTTTAAAGTCACAAATATAAAAAGCTAACACTTTCTAAGGATTTTCGGCTCATCCTAAGGGAACACCGAAGTCAGCACATCCATGTGCAAGTGAGCGTAAACGAGTTTTTTAATGGAGGGAAAAGCACCATGGTTATATTGTATTTTTTGATTGGTTTATTTGCTACAGTATTAGGTTCGATAGCAGGATTAGGCGGTGGTGTTATTATAAAACCATTGCTGGATTTTTTGGGCCATTATGATGTAGGGACAATTAGTGTCTTATCGGCAGCTGCTGTTTTCTCAATGGCGACCGTGTCAATGTTAAAGGCAAGAATGATGAAGATTAAACTTGATAAAACAATTAGCCTGTTAATTGCTATAGGTTCTATTATGGGGGGAATCTTAGGGAAAGGGATCTTTAATTATCTTGTTAATACTTTAGATATTGCAGATGTAGTTTCCGTCTTTCAATCTGCCGTGCTTGCTCTTTTAATGATCGCTATTCTTATTTTAACGCGACAGTTTGATAAGGTACCACATGTTGTTATCCAAAATAAAGTCGGTATTATCGGCGTTGGAACGTTGCTTGGCTTACTCTCTGCTTTTTTAGGGATTGGTGGAGGCCCACTAAATGTTATTATTTTAGGCTTATTATTCTCCATGGCACCCAAAGAAGCATCATTTAATTCAATTTTTATCATATTTTTTTCGCAATTATCTTCTTTAATCTTGACAGGTTTAGATACGGGGTTTGCCGTTTATGATTTGTCGGTATTAGGATATATGATTGTTGGAGGTGTAATGGGAGGTTGGATTGGAACGAGCTTTTCAAAGTTTATTTCAGATCAACAAGTTCGGACCATTTTCAGTATAACCATTTTCATAATCCTCTTAATTAATGTAAATAATATATTTTCACTATAAATGCGTGTTCAAAAAGGAGGATCAAAATAGCTGATCGATTTCTGTTCCTCACATATTAAGAAGATACACTCCATTCTTTGAAAAGGAAAAGCACTTTTCTGCGTGCAAACCTTTTATTCTCTATTGAATGTGTACTACATAGAAGTAAAAAATATTTATGTGGAAGCGGGAAAAATTTAAGCAGTGTCGTCTGTCATTACTCGATGACTAGTAGAGGTAACAGAATAAAGTTGTTGTCACTTGATGTTAACTCATTTTACTTTTCACAATTTGAGAAGTCATCTATACTTAACTTAGATTATTCATATTACAATAAAGGAGGAAGACACACATGTCATTACGAAAAGACTTTTTATGGGGCGGTGCGATTGCAGCTAACCAAGCAGAAGGTGCTTATCAAGAAGATGGCAAAGGATTGGCACTTGTTGATATTTTACCAGCGGGTGGCGACCAGCGTTGGGACGCATTAGCTCATCCGGAAAAAGCACTGAAAACAACGTATGATCATTATCCGAGTCATGAGGCGATTGATTTCTATCACAGCTACAAAGAGGATATTAAATGGTTTGCTGAAATGGGTTTTAAAGTATTTCGGACATCGATTTCATGGCCGAGGATATTTCCTAAAGGGGATGAATTAGAACCTAATGAAGCGGGATTGAAATTCTATGATGACCTGTTTGATGAGTGTCTCAAATATGGAATAGAACCTTTAGTAACCATCAATCACTTTGATACGCCTCTCTATTTAGCAACAGAATATGGCGGTTGGCGCAATCGTAAATTAATTGAGTTTTATGAACGTTATGCAAGAGTTGTCCTAGAGCGTTATAAAGATAAAGTGAAGTATTGGTTAACCTTTAATGAAATTAATATGGTACTTCATATCCCGTTCTTCGGTGGTGGTTTGATGTTTGAAGCGGGTGAGAATGAGGATCAAGTTAAGTTTCAAGCAGCCCATCATCAGCTAGTGGCATCGAGTTTAGCAACTAAAGCAGCCAAAGAAATTAATGGTGAGAACTTTAAGGTTGGTTGTATGCTTGCGGCTGGCGATGTCTATCCTTATTCATGTCACCCTGATGATATGATGAAAGCGATCGAAGCCAACCGGAATCAATACTTCTTTATTGATGTTCAATCCCAAGGAGAATACCCATCTTATACTAAACGGATGTTTGAAGATCTTGATGTTAAGATTGAGATGGAGCAAGGGGATGAAGAGATCTTAAAGCAATATCCTGTTGACTTTATTTCATTCTCTTATTACTCATCACGTCTGACAAGTGCGGATCCTAATAGATACAAAGATGAGACATCTGGAAACGCATTTGAATCCCTAAAGAATCCTCACCTTGAGGCGTCAGAATGGGGCTGGCAAATTGACCCGGTTGGTTTACGCGTAACGATGAATAATTTATATGATCGTTATAAAAAGCCGCTGTTTATTGTAGAAAACGGCCTAGGTGCAGTGGACAAGCTCGAAAATGATACGGTTGAGGACGATTATCGAATTGAATATATGAGAGACCACCTTGAGCAAATGATTGAAGCGGTAAATGATGGCGTTGACTTACTTGGTTATACTTCTTGGGGCTGTATTGATTTAGTCAGTGCCGGGACAGGAGAAATGAAGAAACGTTATGGTTTTATTTACGTAGATCGTGATAATGAAGGAAAAGGCTCTGGAAAACGCTATAAGAAAAAATCATTTGACTGGTATAAAAAAGTAATTGAAACAAATGGTGAACAACTATAAGCCATGTGTAAATGGTAAGTAAGTTTTTTAGTATGTCTTAACTATATTCTTAAACGGTGGTCGTGAAAAACTTCTGTAAAAATCATTGGGGTTTTAACAACCTGATATTGAACCCCTGCGGGCATGAATATGTTATGTAAAGACACAACAAAAGCTCATAACCTATCATGTCCGCTTTCAATGCAAGGTTGCAGTGAGGAAAAGACAGTCAGAATATTAGGGGATTTTTTTGATCTGAACCACGTTAATATCAAAGGTTTGACTGGATTTTATCACAGATAACCGTCTGTAAAACCCGGGGCAACAACGGGTTTCGATGGGGCGAGTAACCGCAGTCCCACTGATTGAAGTTTCGTTTTATGAAAAGCTTTTTACATTGGAGGTTATAAAAACTAGTAGAAGACCTTCCATAACTACTATACAACAGTTATGAAATTGCTTAACTAAATAAATTTTGTTTATGCCATAATTATTAAAAATATGGCATTTTTTTATGGCTATCCATACCTCCTCTTCCGTCCAGAAAGAGGAGGTATGGACCTTAGTCAGTTGATTAGAGTATGTATTATTTTAATTCAAATGGAAATATTAATATAATGTAAGATACAGAAAATGATAATACAATTTCATATAAAAACAACCCTTTATTAACAGTTATAATTAAATTTATTTATTTTTCTGAAAATAATATGTATTTACAATATGAATAAAAGATGTTAACTTTAAAGTGATATCACAAAATGTTGTTAGGCTGTCAAAGTCAAATGACAAGTAAACGGAGTTAGTGAAAAACTTCTATAAAAATCACTTGAGTTTTAACGGTTTGACATTGAATCTTTGTGGGCGTGAACTGTTATGTTAAGACACAACAATATTTATCACTTAAGTCTAGAGTCTATTATGTCCGCCTTCACTGCAAAGCTACAGTAAGGAAAAAAGCAATCAGAATATTTGCCGTAAGAAAGGGAATTTTTTGGTCCGAAATTTCGTTGATATCAAAGGTTTGGTTGGATTTTGCGAAAAAATTTTTACAATACAAATTTTATACTGGAGGTTATCACATGAAATTGTTTTGGGGTGATTTGCATAACCATTGTGGAATTAGTTATGGTTATGGGGGCTTAGAGAATGCATTGAAAGCAGCGAAGGAACAATTGGACTTCTGTGCAGTGATAGGGCATGCGAGCTGGCATGATATTCCTGAGGCTACGCCTGAATTAGAATATAAGATCGAATATCATCAAAATGGCTTTGAAAAACTAGCTGGCCATTGGGAGAAAGTAAGAGAAAAAGTTAAAGAAGCCAATGTTCCGCATGAATTTGTCACTTTCCAAGGATATGAGGCTCATTCAAGGCGTTATGGTGATCATCACTTTTTATCTACTGATGATGATTTGCCGTTAATCACGGAAGGATCACCTAAAGAAATAATGAAAAAGTTCCCGAATAAGAACGTAATAGCTGTTCCTCATCATGTGGGCTATACACCAGGCTATCGAGGAGCAAATTGGGATGCTTTTGATGAAAAAACATTGCCTGTTGTAGAGGTATTTTCTAAACATGGTTCAGGGATGTCTGATAAAAGTTCATACCCATATTATCACAGTATGGGACCAAGGGATTCAAGAAGTACAGTATATGCAGCATTGGAAAAAGGGTATCGGTTTGGCTTTGTCGGTTCCACCGATCATCATGCAGGGTATCCAGGTTCGTATGGTGATGGGCGTTTGGCTGTACTTGCAGCAGAAAAAACCCGTGAATCGATTTGGGAAGCTTTATTGGCTCGTCGTACTTATGCTGTCACTGGTGATAAAATTGAATGTCTTTTTAAAATCAATGGTGAGTACATGGGTAGTGAAATCGACGGTTCAGGTACTCGAAATATAGAGCTATCTGTAAAAGGCAATGATAAGATCGATAAAATTGTTGTATATAAAAATTTGAAACCGTGGAAAATCATCAATGGAGAAACTTTTGAGTCAAAAAAAGTGAATGTATATAAAGTAAGAGTAGAAATGGGCTGGGGATCATCTAAAAATGAATTCCCGTGGGAAGGCGAAATTAAGATTGATGGTGGTCATTTGGTTTCGGTTGAGCCTTGTTTCCGTGGACGCAGTGTGCTGGCACCTTCGCCAGATATGAATGATGATGATGATTTAAATAACTTGAATAACAAAATAATTAATCAGACTGACAACCAGGTGACATGGTCATGTACAACATTTAAAAATCCTACCCCCTTACATGCTCACACAGCCTCGCTTATATTGGAAATAAACGGAGATGATCAATCAAATCTCCAGCTCAACATAAATGGTAAAAAGATGGATGTCACGTTAAAAGAATTACTAAGTGGAAGTCGTTCTGCGCATCTCAAGCCACATACTTCTGAAGCATTTCTAGTTCATGGAGCAATTCCGGAAGATCAGTATACCTTCTCAGGGGAGTGGACTGATCGTCATCAAGAAACAGATTGTGATATCTATCATGTAGAGGTTAAACAGATGAATAATCAATGGGCATGGATTTCTCCAATATACGCATTAGCTTAAAAAGTTATCTTGTAAAAATGACTCTGAATGGCCTGTTATCAGGTAGAAAATAAAAATAATCTAAACGGTTCTAGTTCTATATTTTGTAGAGCTGGGACCGTTTAGTTATTTCGGGTATTTTTTATCGCAGATAACCGTCCGTAAAACTTGAAACAACAATGGCTTTCGATGGACGAGTAACCACAAATCACTGCGGTGGATGAGTAACCGCAGTCCCCGTCATAGTCTCAGTTCAGGTATTATTATAGGGCGGGACGAAGTTAGTTTGTCTTGAGGGAGGAGAGTTCTCTCGCCTAATTATAATGGATTAAATAGAGTGCTATAATATCTATATTTTGATACAATAAGAGTGTCAAATAACAGTGAGCGAGAGGTGTTACATATTGTCTGCGAATAAACCTATTCCTAAATATAAATTAATCGAAGACTATATTCTCCAAAAAATCAAAGGTGGAGAATATAAAATGGGAAGTCTAATTGAAACAGAGCAAGAATTAGTGGATAAGTTTAAGGTAAGTCGTGTTACTGTACGTCAGGCTACTAATAATTTAGAAGCTAAGGGATTTTTAAGAAAGAGCCAGGGGAGCGGAACATATGTTACGAATAAAAATGTAGTTGAGCGTTCAACGCATGTGAAGAGTTTTACAGAAGAAATGGCTGAATCAGGTAGGGAGGCGTCGACAAGAATTATTGACTATAAGATCATCCCATCTAGTGAAGATATAGCTTCGAGGCTATTAATTAACTCTGATGATCCAATTTATTTGGTGAAAAGACTAAGAATGGCTGATGGAATCCCAATGATGTTAGAAATAAATTATATGAGTGTTAAAGCATATCCGACCTTATCATATGACTCGATGAGTAAGTCCAAGTATCAATTTATTGAGGAGACAACTGGAGAGGTGATTGATTACTCACATCATATTATTGTACCTATTATGCCAACTGAAGAAGTTGTGCAGTATTTCAATTGTGACCCTGTCTCACCATTATTAAAGGTGCTGAATTTAACTTATCTTTCGAGTGGTCAATTGTTAGATTATACTGAACTGATATTAAATGTTGATGAATATCAATATCAATCAGTAAGAGGGAGATAAGATAACTACAACAGCCTGCTTTGTTTAAAATGATGCTAATATTATATAATATACTGCTGAAAATTTATTCTCCTTTTTTAACTCCATTTTAAATCAAATGATGACATTAACTAAATGAATGTCATCATTCTTACATCTTATCAGATAAAGAGAGGGAAGTACCTTTCTACCTCCCCCTAAATATAGAATGTGACTATAAAATCATAAAAAACCAGCAGAAGACTTTCCATAACTGCCACACAGCAATTATGAGATTGCCACAACTAGATAAATTTTGTTTATGCCATAATCATTAAAAATATGGCATTTTTTAATGTTGTCCATAATAGTGATCAATCCAATTCTGAACGAAAGGGGCTAATGGGCCTTATTTAGTTGATCGGATTATGTATTATTTTAATTCAAATGGAAACATTAATATACTGTAAGATCACAAAAAACGATAATACAATTTTATATATAAATAACATATAATTAACGGTTTTCATTAAATAAATTTAATATTCAAAAAATAAAATGTATTTACAACTTGTTAAAAAGATGTTAACTTTAAAGTAATATCACAAAATGTTGTTAGGTCGTTAAAATTAAATTAGAAGAGAGGGATTTACATGAAAGAGAAGCTTGTTGAATTTGGTCAAAGATTGGGTAAAGCGATTTTGTTACCCGTAGCGATATTACCGGTAGCAGGGTTATTACTAGGTATTTCAGCAGCGTTAACAGGTGAAGCTGTTTTGGAGGCATACCCAATTTTGGATAATTCATTTCTCCAATCCATATTGACAATTATGAATGCTGCGGGATCCGGTGTTTTTGATACATTACCATTGATATTTGCTATAGGTATTGCCGTTGGGTTAGCACGACGAGAAAAAGGATCAGCTGGTTTAGCGAGTATTGTTGGCTATTTTGTATTGATTATTACCATTAATGCACTACTCGACATTACTGGTCAATTAGCTACAGCGGATATGGATCCTCGTTTAGTTGGGCAGGGGCAGCAATTTGGAATTATGACATTACAAATGGGTGTATTTGGTGGGATTTTAGCGGGAATTATTACTGGATTAGTTCATAACCGATTTTATAATATAAAATTGCCTGAATTTTTAGCGTTTTTTGGCGGATCAAGATTTGTTCCAATATTGAATACTTTTGTTTTCTTAATTGTTGGTGCTGTTATGTTTGTTATTTGGCCGTTCATTGGAAACGCTATCTCCACCTTTGGTGAATTTGCAACGGGCTTAGGTACTTTAGGAGCCTTTTTATATGGTTTAATGCTGAGAACGTTATACCTTTTTGGATTGCATCATGTATTTTATCTTCCCTTTTGGACAACAGCTGCTGGTGGGACATTAGAGGTCGGCGGGGTAGTTTACGAAGGCTTTCAAAATATCTTTTTAGCACAACTTTCAGATCCAAATACCACACAATTTTTTGGCAACATAGCTTTATTTAATAGTGGTCGTTATTTTCACATGATGGCAGGTATGATTGGTATTGTTTTAGCTATGTATCGAACCATTCCTGCAGGACCGAAACGAAAAGCTACTTCTGGTTTCTTAATATCCATTGGATTAACAGCATTTATTACGGGTGTAACTGAACCTATTTCTTTTGCGCTATTGTTTGCTTCACCAATTTTGTTTATTGCGGAAGCCGTATTGTTTGCATGTAGTTTCGTCTTAGCCAGCCTATTTAATATTACCATTGGTTCAACATTTTCTGCTGGTCTCGTTGAATTTTTACTATTTGGCGTTTTTCAAGGGAATGCTAAAACGAATTACCTCTGGATTATTCTTCTATCGATCCCAGTTTTAATTGTTTATTATTTTGTTTTTAAAACGCTAATATTGAAATTAAATGCGAAAACGCCTGGGCGTGACGATGAAGAAATTACAGAAGAGGAAAAGACAGCAGAAAGTAAATATGAATCGGGACAAGCAAAAGATATCATTGCAGGCCTAGGTGGATTTGACAACATTACGGATCTAGATAATTGTGCAACACGACTAAGAGTATCAGTAAAAAAACCGGATCAAATTAATGCAGATCAATTAAAGCAAACAGGTGCAATGAATACAGTTGTCAGGGGAAAAGCTATTCAGGTTATTTATGGTCCGAGAGTCAACACCATTCGGAATGATATTGATGAGTACATTGATGAGAAAAATATCGAACATTTAAAGCAATAATAATAAAAGAGGGAAAAGCTCCAAATATGTTTAATCAGAGCTTTTCTTTCCTTGTATTTATGGAAAGGATGTAAACGTATGAGAAAGAATGTTATTTATATTCATACACATGATAGTGGGAAGGTTTTAAGCCCCTATGGTTATGATGTTCCAACGGAGTCCTTGCAATTGTTTACAGAGGATGCAACTATTTTTCGAAAAGCTTATTGTGTGGGGCCGACCTGTTCTCCAAGTCGAGCTGGCCTTCTAACAGGTATGTACCCGCATAGTAACGGAATGTATGGTCTATCTCAGCGTGGCTTTAAATTACATGATTATAATCAACACTTAGTAAATTTTTTAAATAGAAATGATTTTAACACGGCCTTATGTGGTATTCAACATGAGGCGGGAATTTATACTGATCATGAACAAGGTGCTAAAATAATTGGTTATAAACAGGATATTAGTGCGGATAACACTGGTTTATCAGAAGAAGAATTAGTGAAATGGGATTATGAAAATGCTTGGAAAGTAAAAGAATGGTTGGAAGATTATCAAGATGATCAACCATTTTTTCTATCATATGGCTTATTTTCTACACACCGCAAGTTTCCGCAAGAAGGACATGAGAATAAGGCGGAGATTGACCCGAAATATGTGATTCCTCCTGCTCCTTTAGCTCCTGAGCGACCGATTCGAGAAGATTATGCGGGCTACCTAAAATCAGCTACTTGGTTCGATGAATCATTCAAGGTGGTTATAAATGCAATAAAAGAAGCGGGATATTATGATAATTCCATTATTATTTTTACAACGGATCATGGTATTGCGTTTCCTTTTAGTAAATGTACTTTATTTGATGCAGGTATCGGCGTATCCTTAATTATGAGAGTGCCGGATAGTGATGTGAATGGGGAAGAAGTGGAAGGTTTAGTGTCACAGGTGGATATTTTTCCAACTTTGTGCGACTTACTTGAACTTGAGAAACCATCCTATCTACAAGGCGAATCATTTGCTTATTTCTTTGAAGATGATCGAACAGGTGAAGAAAGAGAAGAAGTATTTTCAGAAATTAACTACCATACTGCATATGAGCCTGCAAGAAGTGTACGTACTAAACGATATAAATATATCAAGTACTATGATAAAAGTTATTTAAAAGTAAATCGAACGAACATTGATAACTCATTAAGTAAAGAGTATTATCAAGAAAATGATTTAGAAGCTGTTAAAAAGCCGGAAGAAGCTCTGTATGACTTATTGTATGATCCAAGTGAAACTAATAATGTCATTGCTGATCCGGCTTATCGGTCAATGGCTAATGAGTTAAGGGAAAAATTATTGAAACATCAGGAAGAAACAAATGACCCGATATTAAATGGTCATTTCCATGTTCAAGAAGGTTGGAAAGTAAATAAAAAAGAGAATTATAATCCAAGTTCGAAAAATCCAGATGACTTTCTAAAAGTAGGCGAGTAACGTAATTTAAGTGCTGGGTTAACTATAAATTAAGAGTGTAATGTTAATTTGAAGGGTGATAAACCATTGCTTATCGCCCTTATCTCTTATTTAAATTTAATTGAGGGTTGGTGAATGATTTGCAAAATTGGAATACAGATCAAAAGAGAATTATTGAACAAATAAAAGAAGGATTAATTGTATCTTGTCAAGCCAAAAAGGATGACCCCTTGTATCTTCCTGGTATTATTGAGAAAATGGCGCAATCGGCCATTTGGGGTGGGGCTGTTGGTTTGCGAATTGACCAACCGGAGAATATTAAAAAGGTTAGAGCCCTTACGGATATACCGATTATTGGTTTGTGGAAACAACATCATGAGGCTTCCTCAGTATTTATCACACCAACATTAGAGGCAGTTCAGGCTGTTATTGAATCGGGAGCAGATATCGTGGCTTTAGATGGTACGGATCGGTTAAATAGACAAGGTAGCAAGGCCTACGAATTAATCTCAATAATTAAGGAAAAATTCCCTGATTGCCTTGTATTAGCAGATATTCGCAATGATCACGATGCTAAGTTAGCGTTAGAAGCAGGTGCGGATTTGGTTGCCCCCACTTTATATCGTTTTGATCCAAATGCGGTATCGACAGAGACGCCAGACTTCAAAATGCTTGCTCGCATTGTAAAAGTAGTGGGTGATCGAGCGCTAGTGTTAATGGAAGGTAAGATTCATACGCCGGAAGAAGCTTTAGAAAGCATTTATTTAGGTGCACATGCGGTTGTGGTTGGAAGTGCCATTACAAGGCCGCATTTAACAACAATGCGGTTTACCCAAAAGCTAAATCGATATCAAAAAGATATACCGCTATTTTATTAGACCCTTTAGTGTGTGTAGGACAAAATTTATCGTTAAACATTCATTATTTCAAAGAAGAAAAGATTATATTTTTGTGAAAAACGGTGAAGAGGAGTGATAAACACCTATTTTATAAAATGGTTGCTTCTATCCATATTTCTATGAAGGAGCAACCATTTTATCAAATATTCTATTAACTTTAACTTATTTACTATAGTAAGGACTATATCGCAATATTTTCTCTGCAATATCGTTAAAATCAAGATTGTTTACTTTTTCAATTTGTTCAACAGCTAATTGATCAAACTCTTGATTCATACCTCCACAAATTGCTGCGCTGATAGCACCAATTGTGTCTGTGTCTCCTCCTAAAGAAGCACTGATTCTTGCTGCTTCCATTGGTCTCCCTTTTGCCATCGTTACAACAGCTAATACCGATGGAATGGTTTCAATTGTCTCCACCCCAGTGCCAATTTGATTATATAATTTCTTTTGAGCTTCTGATAAGTTATTATTTTCTACAATTTGTTTTGCGCAATCTATACGATATTTCAAAGAAGGCCCTGGCAAATCATAACCTTTTCTTAATCCGATATCAACTGTTTCATCAGCAATCTCCCAGAGAGTATTTAAATCGTTACCACCTTCAGTAACATAACTTATAATTGCAGCAACTGCACTTGCTCCAGCAATTGCTATACCGGTATTATGAGTAGGCAAGCAAATTTGGTGTACATTTTCAATCAACTGGTTCATATTTTTATAATCTGAGATAATTCCTACTGGTGCAATCTTCATTGAAGCTCCATTAGTAGTACCGAACCTACCTGTTTCGTCAATTGGAACACCTTTTTTAATTTGTTCTAAAGCTTTAAGTGTACTTGGGCCAGAAACATATGCAGAGAGTTCAGAATTCTCATTCCACTCTGTTAGCTTTTCAATATATTGATCTACATTGAGATTCCCTTTAGAAGTTGTGATTGTATCGATGATTAATAATGTATTAATTGTATCATCTGTTATTTCTCCAGCCTGCATATCTCGAGCTGTTAAATTAGGGTTATTCATTGATCCAATTAATTTTTGAACACCATTTTCAAATTTCTGGTTTATCATATGCTGCGTCCATAATTCTGTAGGCATCCCCATTGCATCCCCAATGGCTCCACCAATAATTACTCCTTTTATTCGTTGAAACAAATTTGTAGCTTTACTCATTATCCATTCCTCCTCAATGGCTTTAAAAAGCTTTTATTAATTAATTGAGAAATTACATTTAGTTTGTTAATTTTTCTTCGACAATATTATCTTTACCAGTCGGCTCATTAAAAGTAACATATGCAAGTATGAAACAAACTACAATAGTTGCTAATGATGCAATTGCAGCGATATATAATCCAAACATATCTCCGTTAGCCGGATTGATAAAGCCAACAATTCCAAATAAACCTATCGTTGGTGCAAAGTTATTCACAGAGAATAAAGCAATAATGACTGCACCAATTGCACTTCCTATACAGCAAATTAGAATTCTTTTTTTAACTGGAAGGGTGATACCATAAATGGCCGGTTCAATGATAGCAAATAAAGTAGAAATCATTGCTGGCACACATAAAGATTTTGTCTTTTTCATTTTCGTTCTAAGATAAACTGCTAATACGACAGCTAGTTGAGCAAATGGTATTGTGTAAATCATTGGCATTAATGGATCAAATCCCTGTGTAGCTAAATTGTTTATTCCAATAGTCACCATCGGCCAGTGTAATCCTAAAATTACAAGTGGTGTATAGAAAAAGCCGACAAATAATGCAGTTATAACTGGAGACGCATTATATAAGAAACCAATACCTGAAGAGATTCCCATGCTTGCGAAGTTAGCAATCGGTCCAATGACAAGAATAGTAATCGGAACACCTATAAGTAAAGTAATAAATGGAACAAATGTAAAGCCCATATTTTTAGGGATTCTTTTCCTCAATATTCGTTCTAATTTAGAAATAAAGAACATAGCTAATATGACTGGAATAACTGTTGACTCATAACCGAATTCAGGAAAAATAATTGGGATACCAAAGAAAGTATTATAAATAGGTGTTTCTAAAAAAGTCTCGAAAAAAAGAAAATACAATGGTTCACCAGTTGTTAAGTCAGTTAAAATATTCGGAAAAACTAAAGAAGCACCTACCATCATGCCTATAAATCCATCCGATTGAAATGCTTTCGCACTCGTATAGCCAAGAACAATAGGGAAAAATGTAAATAATGCATTTCCCATTGCATTTAAAATAATATAAGCTCCGTCTCCTTCTTCTATGATACCTAATGAACCCAACAAAGAATGCAGTCCTAAGATCAAAGCAGTACCTATCAATATTCCCAGTGTTGGTGTTATAATCTTAGTTATTACTTCAATGAAACGGTTTAACATACTTTTCCCTTCACCTTCTGGTTCTGCACTGTTCCCTTGTTTCTCTGTTCCTAATTGTTCTATAATCTCTTCATAAACATCTTCAACATGCGTACCAATGACTACTTGATATTGACCGCCAGATTGTTGGGCTGTAATAATTTCATTATGATTTAATAATTCGGATTCATTAACTTTATTCGAATCATAAATATTAAATCGTAACCTGGTCATGCAATGAGCTACTCTCTCTACGTTTTCTTTACCACCTATATGATCAATGATATATTTTGCTAACTTTGCATGTTTACCCATTTCGATCCTCCTTAAAAGATAATTATTTGTATCTACATTCATTTGTTCATAAATGGCTTCCAACTCTTTTGCAAGTTTGTTGCCAATAAGTAAATCTATCCCATATTCATTTTTCGAAATTGCATAGATAGCTTTGTTTTGTTTAAGGATTGTTTCTTTAATAAGTGTCTTGTCTTTCACGTGAACTTCTAAACGTGAAGCATTGACTACTACATTATTAATATTTTCTTTACCACCTACATTAGCTTGAATTTCCACTATTAATTTTTGAGCATCCATCTATCCCCCTCCATTATTTAGGACATAAAAAAGACCTATCTCCACCCCTTGATTTTGAAGTGATAGATAGGCCTTGCCTGATTTAACAGTAACAAACCTCATATTTAATTAAGATAACATACTTGAGAAATTGAAGTATTAGTCATCATAGTAAACGTTTTTATATTCTGTGTCAACTATTCTCATGAATTAATCTTTGTAGATGTAAAGCAACATATCCTAAATCGGATTCAGAAAAATGAAAATTATGTTCTGATTCTGTAAAAGCTGCTACCTTTTCAGCGCAGTTAAAAGCCCTATGGTATTTGTTTTTAATCATCTCAAACATTTCATCATCAAGTTGTTGACTTCCCTTTCGGTTAATTGAAAAATCTAAATGAGTAACCAGCCTCTGATAAGAAATACTTTCTTTATCTATTTCAATATTTAGTTCACTGGATATAATAGTGATCATATCCTGTACAATCCGAGCTTTTTCTGCTGCCTTTTCAGGATCAGTACTATTTTTTATTTTAGCAGTGTGTATATGAATTGCTAAATATGCAGCCTCGTCAATCGGAAAATGGATACCTGTTCTTTTTTGAACGAGGTCAACAGCCCATAAACCTATTTCAAATTCTTGCTTATAAAGCAATCTAATTTCATTTAATAATTTATTTTTCATGATAATTCCTTTTTCCATTCTTTCCAAGGCAAATGACAAGTGATCTGTTAAAGAGATATGAATATGATTATTTAATTGAACTCCTAATGTGTCCTCAGCATAACTGATAATTTCTTCACTAAGCATGATGTGTTCTTCAGGTAAAGTTAATAGAAGTTCTTTAAATTTCTCATTCTCTTTTTCCAGTACAAATATTTTCTCAATTTTGTTTTGGTCAACTAAATCATTTTTTCCTTTTTGAAAAGCAATGCCTGATCCGATCAGAATTTTTTCTATCCCTTTATCTTTGATAATAATTGCATTATTATTCAACACACGGTTAATTTTTATCACACATCTAGCTCCTCTCTTTAAAAAACTTGAGAACTTTATTCGTATATATGATTCATTTCAATGTTACACAAAAGAATGAAAGATGCAATCTTTACATTTCTTAGATTAAGAAATAAATTGCCTTTTTTAAGGTATTGTTGTTGACCTAATTTAACTTCTCTACAACACGATTAGAAATATAAATACTATTATCCTGCGTTGTAATTTCTCTAAACTGCTCATCAAAACCTTCTAAAACACTTTCAATAAGTTCATCTCTTTTCACATTTTTAAACTCCAATTCATAAGTAGTATAAATTTTTTTGGGTCGGGACTCAATAAATCAATTTGTTCAAGAGTGTTCTTTTTTAAATTAACAAGATCTATTCCTCTAACAGAAAATATAATGAATCACTCTCATCTTACACTTCACTTAGCGACTGAAATTTTATTATATTAAGGGTAAACATTGTTGAAAATAAAAATGCCAGACTCATAAAATATCAAACTTATTTTTGCTGTAATACAAGACTCTTCTTATTCTAATATTGTGAAATTATGATCAATAGAATACTAACAAAAAATAAGAGGGAAAATCAAATATCAATTGAATTTTCTAAAGACATGTATTTTTTCTAAAAATCTAAATCGAATTCTATTTTGATGTCGACAAGTCCTTCGTCAAAGTGATAAAGAGGATAAAAGTCCCCTTGGTATGGTAGATAATAACTTTTTCCTATCTTCTATTATTGCTGTAATTGAGTGTTTTCTGTTCAGGTAATGGTCCAGTACTTGTAATAATAGTGATACGAAAAAGTAAGAAAATGGTCCCCGATATGTATAGATATATCGATTAACTTTTCAAATCACTTTTTCGTAATGATCTTTCTATTTTCCAAAGATCTCTTTATATTTCAATGATACATTCATTAGATTTTGGGAATTTACTGGTTATAATGACATAATAGCCATCAAATACTTTTTCCTCTTTAATCAGGAAGTAGTATATGCTTAATACATTCCAGTTCCCCTCTAATAAAAGATTAAATTTTCGATAATTAGAATTAATACTTTGTTTATCAAGCATGTTTTCGAATTTGTGAGTGGTATAAGATACTGTAAATATCTGACCACGTAATTGCTCTATTAAAAAAGTGTGATCAAAACATGCTGGCCAAAAGCTTAGCATGTTTTTCATTATTTATGCTAAGATAAGCATAGAATAAAGAATGGAAAGTCGTTTGAAAAACATTTTATTCAGTGGTACTGAATATCAGAAGGGAAATGAAGTATGAATCAATTACGCCTTAGAATCCTCATGATGATATTAGGTAATTTATTATTAGGTACATCTATTGGAATATTTATTATTGGTGATTTAGGCACAGACCCATTTGCAACAATGAATATCGGCATTAGCTCAACACTAGGTCTTTCTTTTGGGGTATATCAATTATTGTTTAATATCGCGCTCTTTTTTATTGTTCTTTTTTATGGCAGAGATTTAATTGGCTTTGGAACATTAATCAATATGACGATTGTTGGATTTACTGCTGATTTTGTATTATATATATATGACTTTTTTGCAGTTGGCCAATTGTCGATGATCATTAGAATCCTATTGCTTTTGGTGGGAATTTTAGCGGCTGGATCAGGCCTGTCACTTTATATTTCAGCACGATTAGGGGTAGCTCCTTACGATGGTTTACCATTAATGATCATAAAATTAACTAAAGAACGTATATCTTTTAGTAAGGCAAGAGTATTAGTAGATGCGACTGCGGTCGTTATCGGCTTTTTCTTTGGAGCTGTGGTTGGGATTGGTACCTTGGTCATTACTTTGGCGATAGGTCCGTTAGTCCAGTTTCTCAATACAAATTTCTCCGAGCCTGTTATTCAAAGGTATGATGTAACAAATCGGGAACTTGAAGAAATGAATTGATGGAGTCTTAGTTATGACTTGCACATTTTTGGCTAATAAAGCACATTATAAATGTTAACGTTAAAATGAATAATTATAAATAGCTAAGGTGCTAATATATACTTAGTTAAAAAAACGGCTTAATATAGCGTTATTATTAGCAGGATATTCAAAAAAACAAATTATATTAAAAAAACTATTGACTGCAAAAATGTTATACGCTATCATTTGAATATAAATACAATTTGGAGTTGTAGCCAATGAGTAATTTAAAAGAAGTTGCAAAACTTGCTAATGTATCAATGATGACTGTATCAAGAGCGATTAATACACCTGAAAAGGTGAGTGAAAAGACACGTGAGAAGATAGAGAAGGCAATGGCGGTACTAAATTACTCTACAAATCCGATTGCCAAAGCACTTGTTAAAGGAAAGACAAATATTGTTGAACTCTATATACCGAAACATATAGATATTAATTCAAATTATGTGATGTTAATTATTGCAGGTGTATCAGAAGCACTAAGTCAACATCAATTGTCAATGCTTTTGATCAGGGATTTTGATGCACATCGTTATAGTGATGGTGTAATTATTACTGGCTTAACGAAGGAAGACCACTATAATGTTGAGAACTATTTAAAATTTAGTAATAAACAAGTTGTCGTTTTCGGACATAGTGATTTTTTACAAGCCCCACATATTGATGTTGATAATGTCAATGGTTTCAAAATAGGGGTTGATCATCTTATTGAATATGGCCATCGAGATATAGCCTTTTTTAACCTATCTGAAAAAGAGAATGAAAGAATCGCTAATGAACGATTTACTGGATATAAGGAAAGCATTACATCAATTGATAAAGATGTTAAGCTCGATCAATTATTTTATTCAGAAAACTATATTCATACAGCTTATGAAGAAGCCAAGTGTTTCCTAGCGAAACCTTTTGAATTTACAGCTATTGCTTGTGCAGCTGATGCACTTGCTGTTGGTACATTACATGCAGCGAAGGATTTAGGAATAAACGTTCCTAATGAACTATCGATTTTGGGTTTTGATGGTATGGGAGTTGAGAAAATATCGACCCCTTCCATTACAACAGTTAAGCAACCTATTTTTGAAATTGGTAAGGAGCTTGGTGAAATTGTGGTCAAAAAAATAAATGATGAAATGTATGAGTTGCCAATCAAGATGATTTTGCCTACTTTAGAAGCTGGCGAATCGATTCAACGTCTTAATTGATTAAGTTCATAAGTTGAATTTTTCTTTTGTCCAAAATGTTAACGATAACAAATATTTAATATTCAAAATGAAAGCGGATTCACTAATTAAGTATGTATCTTCAGTCTCAGTCATTGAAACATGAATAGTGATTGAACTGAATTATTGAACAGTATGGAGGGGTTTTATGTTAACAAAAGGATTTCCGAACGATTTTATGTGGGGAGGAGCAGTTGCAGCCCATCAAATCGAAGGTGCATATAACGTGGATGGTAAAGGTCTAAGTATTGCCGATGTCATGACAGGTGGAAGTAATAGCAAGGCTCGAGAAATTACGGAGGGTATATTACCAGGTCACTATTATCCTAATCATGAGGCGATTGACTTTTATCATCGATATAAAGAAGATATAAAATTATTTAAAGAACTTGGTCTAAAGGCTTTTCGAACATCTATTAATTGGACTAGGATTTTCCCGAATGGTGATAAAAAGGAGCCTAATGAAGAAGGATTAGCCTTCTATGATCAACTTTTTGATGAGTTATTAGCTAATAATATTGAGCCCATTATTACGCTATCTCACTTTGAAATTCCATATCATCTTTATCAAGAATATGGCGGCTTTAGAAATAAGAAATTAATTGATTTCTTCACGCATTATGCAGAAACGGTCATGAGACGCTATCGAAATAAAGTGAAGTATTGGATGACTTTCAATGAAATTAATAATCAAGCTGATGGACAGCATGATCTTCATACATGGACAAATTCAGCTGTACTTTGTAAGGATGAAGAAAACAAAGAAGAAGTGATCACGCAAGCTAGTCTATATGAATTAATAGCGAGTGCAAAAGTTGTCAAATTAGGTAAAGAGATCAATCCTGATTTCCAAATAGGATGTATGATGGCTTATGTCCCCGTTTATCCTTATGGAAGTCATCCTGCTGATATGATGGCATCGGTTAAAGTGATGGAGCGACGATTTTTATACAGTGATATACATGTTCGTGGTGAAATTCCTGCCTATGCGTTAGCAGCATGGAAGGAGAAGGGATTTAACATTGAGTATACAGAAGCAGATTTACAAGTATTGAAAGAAGGGACAGTTGATTACATCGGTTTCAGCTATTATATGTCAGCAGCGGTTACGACACAGCCTAATATCAAAGGAGATCCTATCCCAGATTTCCCAGAGGCCAAGATGGTCCGCAATCCACATGTTAAGGCAAGTGATTGGGGGTGGCAGATTGATCCGATAGGCTTACGCTATGTGTTAAATACGGTTTATCAGCGTTATAATATCCCATTATTTATTGTAGAGAATGGGTTTGGTGCTTATGATAAACAGGATGAAAATGGAAAAGTTGTTGATGATTATCGAATTGAATATTTAACAAAGCACATAGAACAAATGCAACTAGCTGTAGTTGAAGATGGTGTTGATTTAATTGGGTACACACCGTGGGGAGTGATCGATATCATAAGCTTTGGAACGGGTGAAATGGAGAAACGATATGGGTTTATCTATGTTGATAAGGACAACCAAGGTAATGGAACCTTAGCAAGATCAAAGAAAAAGTCATTTGGCTGGTATCAGCGTGTAATTGAGAGCAATGGTACAGAACTTTCGAATAGAGACGAATGATAAGAGATAGAAAGGAATGATTTTGTTGGAGGAACAAATGAAATTGGCAACAGCAGGAGTCGATTCAAATAAAAAGAAAAAGCGTGTGGCTAAACCCCCTCTAGGTAAAAGAATAAAAAACTGGTGGAAGGATTTTTTCCGACAGTGGGAATTACAATCAATGGTTTGGCCAGGTATCATATTTATGATTATCTTTAATTTTATTCCGATCTATGGTCTAACCATTGCCTTTAGACAATATACCGTTATTGATAATTTTGATACAGCCCCCTGGGTAGGACTTGATAATTTCCGAATCATTCTCAATGATCGTTTTTTCTGGGAATCTATCGTTAATACATTAGGAATTAGCTTTTTAAAATTAGGGATTGGTTTTATTGTTCCGATTATTCTAGCTGTACTAATCTTTGAATTACGCCAAGGTCCATTTAAGCGAATAGTTCAAACGATTTCCTATATGCCGCATTTCTTGTCTTGGATAGTTCTAGGTGGGATGTTGATCAGTTGGTTATCAACAACAGGCTTACTGAATTCAATTTTAGCTGGACTTGGATTTACGATTAGTAATCAAAATTACCTGCTTAGTGCTCAAAACTATTGGTGGATAGCGGTTTTATCTGATGTGTGGAAAAGTGCCGGATGGGGAACGATTCTTTATTTAGCAACGATCTCAAAGATAGACCCAAGTTACTATGAAGCAGCTAAAATTGATGGGGCGTCTCGAATAAAGCAAATAACAAAAATTACTGTCCCGATGATGAAACATATTATTAGTCTAAATCTTATTTTAACTATTAGTGGATTATTAGGTTCAAATTTAGATCAAACCCTTGTATTAATGAATCCACAAAACCAGGCGCGTGCTGAGGTTATTGATTCATATGTGTACCGGATGGGGATGACTCAAGGTGATTTTTCATATGCGACAGCAGTCGGTCTAGGTGTTTCGATTGTCTCCGTAATACTTCTGGTTACATCTAACATGATAATTAAACGTCTAAATGACAACACGTCTGTTCTTTAGGAGGTAAAAGATATGAATCGAAAAGTTATGAAAAAGGATTTAGATAGTCGGATTTTTGATGCGATTAATATAGTGATCATGGTTTTATTTACGATTATCATCGTTGTTCCTTTATGGAATGTTGTTGTTTCATCTTTTGCATCTGGAAGTGCTTTAGCGAGAGGAAATTTTATTTTCTGGCCTGATGAATGGTCATTTGAAAATTATCGATCTGTCTTTAGAGATAGTGCAATTCTAAATGCATTTCTTATTTCGGCAGCTAAGACCGTAATTGGTGTTGTCACACACGTATTCTTCTGTGCGATGATGGCTTATGGAATGAGTAAGGCTGATTTAAAAGGAAGAAAGTTATATTCAACGATGGGCATTATTACCATGTTCTTCTCGGGTGGGATGATTCCAACCTATTTGTTGATTCGGTCACTCGGTTTATTGAATAGCTTTTGGGTCTATATTATTCCGGCACTATTAAGCTATTATGATGTGATTATCTTAATGAACTTTTTCCGTGCTGTTCCAGTTTCATTAGAGGAATCGGCAAAAATTGACGGGGCGGGTTATTGGCGAGTGTTTTTACAAATATTCTTACCACTTTCTAAACCTGCGCTTGCAACCATTGCCCTTTTTAATGGGGTTGCTCAATGGAATGATTTTATGACAGCAAGACTCTACATTACGGATAAAGCATTGTATCCATTACAAATGAAGCTTTATGAAATTATTGTTCAATCGCAAACACAAGGCATGCAACATATCGGGAGTGCAGTTGTTGAAAGTACGACGAAGGGGGTGCAGCTCGCAACAATAGTCGTAACAACGGTGCCAATCTTAATTATCTATCCTTTACTACAGAAACATTTTATTGCAGGCATGCTTGTGGGAGCAGTTAAAGAATAATATTAATTTAAATGAGAGGGAGAAAATGATGAGTAAAAAGTTCTTTAATATAACCGTTTTATTGATTGGATTAATTTTAATTTTAGCCGCTTGTGGGGGTAATGATGATGGAGCAAGCGCCGGTTCTGATGCTGGTGATGATAGCGATTTAGCTTATGAATTAGATCCAGATACACCCGCATGGGAATTGGATCAACGAGAAGAGACAACCGAATTGACATGGTATGTGAATGCCGATTGGTGGAATGATGACTGGGGGAACGATACAGTCACACAACAAATGGAGAAAGATTTAAATGTAAAAATTAACTTTATTAAAGGGGACGATACAAATTTAAATACAATGTTTGCTAGTGAGGATATGGCTGATATAGTAACCATTTTTGATGCTAATTCACAGGTTGCAGAACAAGCTGATTCATGGGCTTATTCATTAAATGATTTAGCTGATCAATATGATCCGCATTGGTATCAAGTAGCAGCTGAGGATACGATGAATTGGTTCCAACTAGATGATGGTAAAACATATGGTTATCCAAACTATTCTAATTCAAGTGAAGATTATGATAATGATATGATTCCTGCTGGAACAGCGTTTTTAATTCGTAAGGATATCTATGAAGCCATTGGTGAACCAAGCCTTGGGACACCAGAAGAATTTAGATCAGCAATGCAGTCTATTAACGAAAATTACCCAGACGTCATTCCGTTTGGCTTTAACGCACTTGAGGAAGGAACAGGATCATTAGGAGGGGCATTCCAAGACTTTCTAGGTGTGCCAATTACAACAGATGATGGCGAGTTTTATGATCGTAATTTAGATGAGGATTATTTAACTTGGCTTCGTACCTTACGTGAAGTACGTAGTGATGGCAATATAAGTGATGATAGTTTTGCTGATGATGGAACAGCATTTGAAGAAAAAGTTAAATCTGGTCAATATGCAACTATTATGGCTGAAGGTACTGCACAAATGGGTGGTTTCTTACAAGCATGGTATTCAGAAAATCCAGATGCTCAGTATATCGCAATTGATGGACCGCAAAGTACAGTCGGTGAAGAGCCAAAATTGAATCAAAGTGGTGTATCTGGTTGGATGATTAATTACATCAGTCAATCAGCTTCAGACCCAGCAAAAGCAATGCAAATTTTTACTTATTTGCAAAGTGAGTATGGCGGTATGTTAACCACCTATGGTATCGAAGGTGAGACATTCCAATACGACGCTGATGGTCAAATTGAATTATTACCAGAAGTACAAGAAATGAAAGATAGTAATCCTGATCAGTTTAAAGAGGAATATCGCTTAAGTGAATTTATTTTCTTCGGGCATGACAAGTATTTATTGCTAGAGAGTGAGAAAAATGCAACACCTGCCTTAACTCAATTAAGAGAATGGGGAGAAGGGAAATTATACCCTCAATTTGTCTTAGAAAATACAAATCCAGATCAAGGAACTCCAGAAGCACGTAATTTATCAGCAATTGACACAAGTTGGGAAACAACGTTGGTTAGTCTGATTCGTGCAAATTCAGATCAAGCTTTTGATGAAGCACTAGATGCTTATCGAACATTCTTAGATCAAAATGGATGGGATGAAATTGTCGAAATTCGAAATCAAAAGATAGCGGAAAATCAAGAATTACTAGGCTTAAATTAAACATTTGAGGTGGTCGACATGCAAAAAATATTTAGTCTTAATGGCGGTGTCTATGCTGCTTTAGCACGACTCTTTGATTTGATGGTTCTTAGCGGTCTTATGATCATGACAATGTTACCTATTGTAACGATTGGCACTGCCCTGTCGGCCGCCTATGCTGTTCAATTTGAGGAAATAGAGCGAGTAGATCGCTCTATTCCTCACACTTACTTACTTAAATTTAAAGAACTATGGTTGAAAAGTTCATTATTATTATTTATTCACACATTGATGATTGCCATATTAGCTTTGGTGATAGGATTTGTACCTATTGGAATATTCCAATTCCCATTATTGATCTTACTAGCTGTTGTCATCCTGACAGGTCAAATGTTTTACCCTGTATTAGCAACGGGCGTGCAATCAGTGAAACGAATTATGGCATTAAGCTTTGGAATTGTACTTAAATATACAGGTATAACGGCTTTAGCATTTCTAATGTCGATTTCTATGCTACTTGTTCCTATTTTCTTGCCAAAGTTAATCTTTTTATGGTTTGTCTTGGGATGTAGTATACCCATATTTATGAACACTAAATTATTTATAAGACCATTTATTCGCTTTAACCTATTATCGGATAAGGAGGAGACAGATGAGAATTCATGAATTTGAATCGACAAATTCAGAAGTTTTATTTACTAAGACAAAAAGTGAACCGATTGTTGATCCAATCGAGAGAATTGAGATAAATACTGATCAGAAATATCAGGAAATTGATGGGTTCGGTGCATCATTTACTGATTCAGCCGCATTTCTAATTGATAAAGTGCTAGATGATTCTGCTAAAGCAGATGTGATGACAAAACTCTTTGACCCCAAGGATGGCATTGGATTATCAACTGTCCGGAACCCAATGGGCGCTTCAGATTATGCCCGCTTTATTTATAGTTATGATGATCAATTGGAAGGACAATTTGATCCAGAATTAAAAGACTTTTCGATTGACCATGATCGAGAAAGCATCTTACCACTTACAAAATGGGCACTACAATTGAACCCTGATTTAAAACTATTTGCCTCACCATGGAGTGCACCTGGTTGGATGAAGAATAACGGAAAGATGGTGACGGGCAAACTTTTAGAAGAGTATTATGGAACCTATGCACAATACTTTGCTAGATTCATTCAGGCTTATGCTGAAGAAGGTCTCCCAATCTATGCAGTTACACCCCAGAATGAGCCGCTTTTTGAACCGCCTCATTATCCAGGGATGGAATTGTTAGCACATGAAGCAGTGACCTTTGTTAAAGATTACTTAAAACCAACTTTTGAAAAAGAAAGAATTGAAACAAAAATACTAGGCTATGATCATAATTGGGATCGGGTTGATTATGGCTTTGACATCCTTGACCATGCTTATGATAGTTTTGATGGTGTTGCTTGGCATTGGTATGGTGGGCGTCCGATCAGTCAGAGTCGTGTTCAACAGGCATATCCAGACAAGGAGGTCCATTTTACTGAGGGTTCTGGCGGGGAATGGATTCCAGAATTTGAACCTGCCTTTTCAAATTTAATGCGAACAGGAATTGCCATTATGCGGAATCACTCTAAATCATTTATATTATGGAATATGGCTTTAGATGAGCATAATGGACCAACTGTTCCTGGATTTGGTAACAGTACGTGTCGTGGTTTATTAAAAATAAATCAATCAACAAAAGCATACGAGTATACACTTGATTATTATGGATTAGCTCACTTTAGCAAGTATGTGCGTCCAGGTGCACGCAGGGTTTGGTCTTCTGATCATGAAACAATTAAAAATGTTGTTTTCCAAAATGAAGATCAATCATTGGCTATCGTTTTATTCAATGATAGTGAGACGGACACTGCGGTCAGACTTCAACAAGTTAATCAAATTGCTGTTGATGTAACTCTAGCAGCCAAAAGTGCTAAAACTGTTGTTATAGAGTTCGATTAAGGGGATATAGAGATGAGATATTATGTAGGAATTGATATAGGTGGGACATATATTAAATATGGTCTTGTGGATGAAACAGGGAAATTGCATGATGATAACCAAATTGTAACCGTCACGAGACGAAATGAAATCATTGATAGATTAGTTGAAATCGTAATAAACTATCAAAAAAACTATCAAATAACAGGTGTAGGTGTTAGCTGTCCAGGTATTATTCGTGATGACGGGTATATGATGACAGGCGGATCCATTATGGCGTTTTACGGGATTAATCTTAAGAAAATTTTGAGTGAGCGACTAGGTTTAGAAGTAGCAGTGGAAAACGATGCAAACTGTGCGGCCTTGGCTGAAAAATGGCAGGGAGCAGGGAAAGATTATAGTAGTAGTTTAACAGTCGTAGTTGGAACAGGAATTGGTGGTGGAATCATTATAAATGATCGGCTGTTTAGGGGTGCTCATGCTACAGCAGGTGAATTTGGTTTTATGTTAGTTGATCCAATTCAAAATGGTGACACTCGATTGTCAACATTAAGTTTAACTGGCTCTGTGGGGTGTGGAGTTGTAGATAAATATAATGGTATAAACCAATCTGATCAGTCGGATCAGCTAAGCGGTATAGAAGTATTCAAGCAGGCAGAGCAAGGAAATACCTTGGCGTTACGTGTGATAGAAGATTTTTATGATCGATTAGCAATTGGTATATTTAATATGGCAACTGCATTTGACCCAGAAGTCATTTTAATTGGTGGTGCGATTAGTAGTGATCAAGTATTTATGTCAACGCTAATAGACCGAGTTCGTGCTATTAAAAATGGTCATCGTGATATGTCTGCTGTCGTATTACCAGAAATAAAACCTTGTTATTATTTAAATAAAGCAGGCATTATCGGAGCAGTTTATCAATTCATGATGTAATAGGAATACAAGTTATCTGTGATAAAGTATCTCAGAAGCATCCGTTGTTTCTGAGATACTTTATTTAGAAGGTAACTTAATAGATGTGTTCAGTATCAGGTAATCAAGTAGAGATTGAACAAAATAGACACCTAGACTTGGGTGATAGACCTAAGTGTATAGGGTTAAAACTTTTTCAATCAAGAAAAATCTGTTATAATTATGTGAAAAGCTTTTCATATTTTGGGTTGGTTGTAAATGAGAGGGGGTTAAATCGATGGATAATACGAAAGCTACAATGAAAGATGTTGCTGAAATGGCAGGGGTATCCTTAAGTACGGTCTCTAGAGTGCTTAATTCTCCGAATAGTGTTCGAACTGACAAACGGAAAAAAGTTCAGCAAGCCATTAAAGACCTCAAGTACTATCCAAACGCATTAGCAAGAGGGTTAATCTATAAACGTACACACTCTATTGGTGTTTTGATTCCAGATGTATCTAATTTATTTTCTGCCGAAATGATTAGAGGAATGGAAGACGCCGCTCATGAATTAGGAAACAGCTTAATTATTTGTAATACAGATAGAAGTAGGGAACGAATGTATCAGTACTTAAAAGTTTTAAAAGAAAAGCAAGTTGATGGGATTGTTTTTACTAGTGATCCTGTTAATAAAGATTTATATGACATGTTTGACCAATTAAGACTTCCAGTCGTTCTTGCATCGACTGAATCGTTAGATTATAATTTACCTTCTGTAAAAATAAATGATGAACAAGCTAGTTATGAAGGGACAATGTACTTGTTAAATAAGGGCCATTCGAATATTGGATTTATTAGCGGCCCATCCACTGATTCAGTAGCAGGTATTCCGAGACTTATTGGTTTTAGACAAGCCATTAAGGAGAAATTGGATATCAATTATTCAGATAGGCAAATTGAATTTGGTACCTTTCAATTTGAAGATGGGTATGAGGCAATGAAAAGATTATACATAAAAAACCCTGAGTTAACAGCAGTATTTGCTGCGAGTGATGAAATGGCATTAGGAGCTATTTCATATTTAAATGAAAAAAATATTTCTGTACCTTTAGATGTTTCTGTATTAGGCTTTGATAATACGAAAATTGCAATGATGAGTATTCCCAAATTAACAACTGTTTCTCAACCAATGTTTAATATTGGAGCTGTTGCCGTTCGAAAGCTAGAAGAAATACTAAGTAAAGGAGAATTAAAGGAAAAGCGAATTTACTTAAATCATAAAATTATAGAACGAGATTCTGTTAAAGAAATGAAAAAATAGAGAAATAAATATAATTTTTTATTGAAATACATCTTTTCACTTGTTATAATAATTCATGAAAAGGTTTTCAAAAATTAAAAATGTCATTCTATGTAACTATAGTTGATAATAATAGCAAATCCTTAAAACTAAGGATTTAATTATTATAATAATTTGAAAAGCTTTTCAAAAAAAGAAAGTGTAATATTTGCTTGTTTTTTAGGGGGAGAATGGTTTGGGGTAACAAGTATTTTTTATTTATTTAGCAGAAGTTCCCTTCCTTTATAGAGTGGGGAGTGAGTGTCTAGGTACTTATCGAATTGAAAAGTGATTTGATCATGGCCTATATTAACCTTGTTAAAAGCTTGTATTCTTTGATAGTGTAAGCAAAGCTTTTCAAGTAGTTTAAGGAAAGCTGGACTCAGTCATATTGAGGTATGGCTAGCATGCTAAATAAAGAAGTTGCTGAAATACGTTTTTTGTTATCTATTGGGAAATAACTCTAAGTTTTATCTCGTTAGGTTATTTGTAAGTTGATAAGTTGTGATCACTTTTTCCTTTGGATGTATTCAGCTGTTGCTATGAACTTGTTATTCTCAATCATTCAAGTGTGAAAAAGGAGATGTCTTATTTTCATAAGAGAGGGGTTATAGGCTAAAAATAGCTAAAACACTAATAGATTATGTAGGACTAGCTTTTATAAGTACTTTATTTAACATTTCAATATATTAATAAGGAGGATTTATAATGAATTTCCGTAAAATTTGTTTGTTTTTATTATCTATTATATTTGTAGTTACCTTAGTTGCTTGTGGAGGAGACAATAGTGACGAGAGCGAAGGGGAAGAGGCTGATGAATCACCTGTAGAGAAGATAACTATATTTCAAAGTAAAGTTGAAATTTCAGAACAATTAGAAAATTTAGCTGTTGAATATGAAGAAGAGACGGGTATTGAAGTAGAAGTTTGGGGTACCACTGGAGATGACTATTTTCAGCAATTACAAGTTCGTTTGAATAGTAATCAAGGTCCAACTATCTTTAATGTTTCAGACCTTAATAGAGCTCAAGCAATAGAGTCATATATGTATGATATGAGCAATGAGGATTACATTCAATACTTTTCACCAGATATGGAAATGGAGTTAGATGGAAAAATTATTGGTGCTCCTTTTGGTGTTGAAGGATTTGGATTAGTATACAACAAAGATTTAGTTGACCCTGAAGACATTACTGATTTGGATTCCTTTGTGAATACTTTAGAGCAATTTGAAAGTGAAGGTATTAATGGACTTCAGCTTGCCAGAGAAGCAAACTTTCTAATTGGTCATATTAGTAATTATCCTTTTGCATTACAAGAAGATGATGTTGCTTTCATGGAAAGCCTAAATAATGGTGAAGTGACAATGGCAGAAGTTGAAGAATTTCAAGAATTTGAACAGTTTATGGCTGCAATAAAAGAATATAACCCTAACCCATTAGAAGTATCTTATGATGATCAAATTGGGAATTTTGCCACAGGTCAAACTGCTATGATACATCAAGGGAATTGGGCATATGGGATGTTTGAAGATTATGATTTAGATTTTGAAATAGGCATGATGCCATTCCCGCTTAAAGGTAATGACAAATTAGCTGTTGGAGTAGGAACTTATTGGGCAATTAATGCAAACAAAGATGAGGCTGAAATTGAAGCTGGAAATGACTTTTTAGAGTGGTTATTTACTAGTGAAACAGGAAAAAGATATAACGTAGAAGAATTTGGCTTTATACCAGCTCAAACAAATGTAGATGTAGATGGGCATTTAGATCCTTTATCTCAAGAAATCTTTGAAGCATCTAGCAGCGGTGACACGATTCCATGGTCATTTAGAATGTATCCAACTAATCTTGTGCCAAATGACTTCTTCCCAGTGGCAGAGGAATATTTCTTAATTGATGATGTTAACTTGATTGAGGGACTTGATGAAGCGTGGCAAAGTCGAGTTGAATAAAAGCTGAACTGGATATTGAAGATAAAAGATATGGACTTGCTACACTTATATTAGTAGCATGTCCATATCTTATAAATATTACTTAAAGTATAGTACGAACTCTTAGACTATAAAAGCAAAGTAGGGATAAAGGTGCAAAAAATCAAAAAAAATCTATGGTTTTCGGTATTTACCGTACCACTGTTAATCACTTTTGTAACAGTAGTCATTATACCTTTTTTCGTGGGTTTTATCTATTCATTTTTCCAATGGGATGGCGTTGCTGCTAATCCAAAAGTATTTGTTGGCTTTGATAATTTTATCAGGTTATTTCATGATCAACGTTTTCTTGATTCTGCGTGGATTACGATTAAATTTACATTTTTGGCTTTGTTTTCTGTTAATATTCTTGGGTTAGGTTTCGCTCTACTTGTAACATCAAAACTAAAAACTGCAAATATGACTCGCTCGCTATTGTTCATGCCGAATTTAATTGGTGGTTTAATTTTGGGTTATATATGGCAGTTTATTTTTTCAGATGTTTTCTCATTATTAGCAGAAATAACAGGTTCTGATCGTATTTTCTTCAATTGGTTATTAGATCGTGAATTTGCTCTTTATGCTATGGTAGTCGTATTTGCCTGGCAAATGGCGGGATATATGATGATCATTTATATTGCTGGTATTCAAGGGATACCTGATGAAATTATTGAAGCAGCTAAAATTGATGGTGCTGGTTTTTGGCAAAGAATAAAAAATATAATGATTCCATTATTAATGCCAGCCTTTACTATTTGTATATTTTTAACTTTATCTTTTTCTTTCAAAATATATGATGTGAATTTATCGTTAACGGGTGGAGGTCCTATTAACTCTACTGAATTATTCGCTATGAATATATATAATGAGATTTTTGGTTATGGTAACTACGGTTACGGTCAAGCAAAAGCCATTGTCTTTTTTGTACTTATTGCCATTGTAACGTTGACTCAGGTATATATGACCAAAAAGAAAGAGGTGGAGATGTAATGTACAAATGGATAAAGGAAGTTTTACTTGTATCAATGGGTCTGGTGTTTTTATCACCCATTTATATCATGTTAGTTAACTCATTTAAGAATAGACAAGAACTCTATGATAATGTACTAGCTTTTCCACAAGAATTTAGTTTTCAATATTATATTGAAGCGATGAATAGAATGAATTTCTTTAATGCATTTAAAAATTCCTTGTTTATCACAATAATATCTGTTTTCTTTATTGTTATTTTAGCTTCTATGACAGCATGGATGCTTGCTCGAACAGATAACAAAATCAGTAAGATTATTTTCATGTCGTTTATCGCAACCATGCTTATTCCATTCCAAACGTTGATGATGCCTTTGATTCAATTTATGGATTTGATTAGGAATACTCTAAATATACCGATGTTAAACACTCATGGGGGATTAATCTTTATGCACATAGGATTTAATTCAGGTATGGCCGTATTTCTGTATCATGGTTTTGTAAAATCCATTCCTTTGTCTTTAGAAGAGGCAGCAACCATAGATGGGTGTTCTAAGTTCGGTATATTCTGGAGAATTGTTTTTCCAATGCTGAAGCCTATCACAATGACTGTTATCATTTTAAATGTAATAAGTATTTGGAATGATTATTTATTACCTTCGCTCGCGCTTACAGATAGAGGTTTGCGGACAATTCCACTATCTACATTTTATTTCTTTGGCGAATTTACCATCCAGTGGAATCTTGCTATGGCAGGATTAACCTTGACCATTATACCAATAGTTATCTTTTATGCCTTTGCCCAAAAACAAATTATCAAAGGTGTAAGTGATGGTGCGGTTAAATAGTGTTGTGAAGAGATTACAATAATCGATATGGAGGTAAAGTAAAATGAAACTTTATGTTATAAGACATGCACAGTCTTTATTGAATATAGGAGAAGGAAAAACCCCTAATTGTGGATTGTCAGAATTCGGCAACAAACAAGCTGAATATATTAGTACGTTTTTTAAAAATATCCCTGTAGATGCCATTTATAGTAGTCCTTTAAGACGGGTGATTCAAACTGCTTATCCATTAGCTACTCAAAAAAAGCTGAATATACAGTTAGCACCCGAAATGTGTGAATTTTTTCATGATCAGGCGTTTGATTATAGAGACTACGATTGGGAAAAAACAGAAGATATAGAGCGAGAATTTGAATATGCGAGTTTTAATAGTGACTATCAGGATGGAAAATGGTGGCCAAATTGGCCTGAGAATAGAGAGAATGTAGAACAGAGGGTAGCGAGATTCTATCAACAAGAAATCACCAAATATTTTGGCACAAATACCTCGGTTGTTGTTTTTGGACACGGCGCTTCAACGGGGGAACTTAAAGGGATTATTGATCGAAATACAATGGACCCTGCACCCAATGCTGTAATTTATGAATATTTATTGAATGACAAGGGAGAAAGATTATCATATAAAGATCATGTTGACTTTTTAGAAGGTCATACTTTCAATTTAGGTGCCTCAGCTTATTAATGTGTAGTGTATAGAGTATAGTGACGGGATAAAAGCGGCTACCGGGATTAAAAACATTCTGCGTGAGTGATTGAGATCAAGGAAAGCTCAAGAGTAAAGAACAAAATGAGTAATTAAGAAATGTGGGTGAACAAATTGGTTTACGGCGGTTTTGTAGCAAAAATCTATCATTTAATAAATTGGATCTCAAAATTTTCGATTGTAAACCTTTTGTGGATGCTATTTAATATTCCGATATTTGCTCTGGCTGTATTAATTTTCATTAATCGTGATTTAATGGGTACAGCTATATTATTTGGTATTCCAATGGTTATTCTGTTTGCTTTATTATTTATCCCGAATACATATGCCTTGTTTGCATGTGTTCGAGACTGGGTGGTGAAAAAAGACCAATCAGCTAATAAAAGTTATCTTTCTCATATGATTTCTTTTTATAAAAACAATTTACCATCTGGTTTTATCTTAACCTTTATTTGGCTTGTTTGGCTGGCTGATTTTTACTTTTTCCTAAACAAAAATGATTTACTCATGATTATATTTTTTCTAATCGGAATTCTATTAATTGTCATGACAATTAATTATTTTTCTTTGGGTGCACACTACTACATGAAAAATAGGGAGTTAATCAAAAATGCTATTTATCTTACGGTCGGGCGTCCACTGTTGTTTGTATTAATATTAATCATTAATACATCGCTTTATTATTTTTCATTAACAAGATTTATTATCTTAATAGTTTTCTTTACGGGTTCAGTAAGTGCATATTTATCTTTCTTAGTATTTTATAATGTTACATTAAAAATTAAGAATGAAAAATAGTGTATTAATTTCAATGGTGGTTTAGTTCTATAAATGATCAACAAATTGTTTTGAAGAATGGTGGAATTTATTTCCTTAATTATATAAAATTTCTGGTAGGGAGTAGGGGGAATACAGGTGGCTTGGAACATAACAAGAAAAGATATAAATAAAGATAAATTATTATTAAATGAAAGTTTATTTGCAATAGGTAATGGTTATATCGGAGTAAGAGGGAACTTTGAAGAAGGCTATGGTGACGCACACCCC
This sequence comes from Amphibacillus sp. Q70, assembly GCF_052055485.1. Classification (GTDB taxonomy): domain Bacteria; phylum Bacillota; class Bacilli; order Bacillales; family Amphibacillaceae; genus Amphibacillus. The sequence continues at coordinate 1,448,344 of NZ_CP197171.1, forward strand.
TCAATTCGTGGAACTTATATTAATGCTTTTCATGATGAATCAAAAATATCATATGGAGAAAAATTGGCTGGTTTTCCAGAATCACAGCAAAAAATGTTAAATGTAATTGAAGCTCAAACGATCAAATTGTTAATTGATGGTGAAGAGCTTTCTCTATTTGACGGTGAAGTCATAGACTATGAACAATCCCTCCATTTCAAAGAAGGATATTTCAAAAGGAAATTCCATTGGAGATCACCTGCTGGTAAGGAAATTTTAGTAACCATACGACGAATGACTTCCTTTGTACGTAAAGAATTATTTGCCATAGAGTATTTTATGGAGCCGCTTAGCCATATAGATGAGTTAACAATCTTATCGACAATTGATGGAGATGTCTCTAATTTTGTAGATGATAATGATCCTCGTGTAGCTTCTGGCCATGCAAAATATTTAAGTGTTACAGATATAAAGCAAGAAGAAGAACTAAATATGATAATTAGTGAAACACAGCAGTCCAAGTTAAGTGTTGCGTGTGTTTCTTCAACAGAATTGGCATTAGCTAATTATGATAAGGAAGTTCATCTAAGTGGGACGAGTATAGAAGAAAAATATACAGTGCTCTTTAATAAACCCGTTTTATTTACAAAAAGAAATATATACACAGATACACTTCGTCATGGCGATCAACTTGATAAAAAGGGAAAATCGCTTCATAGACAAGCAAAAGAGAAATCATTTTCCGAATTACTAGAAGAACAACATAGTTATTTAAATGAATATTGGGATACTGCAGATATCTATATTAAGGGAGATCCTGAACTTCAGGAGGGTATTAGATTTAATTTGTTTCAATTGCTCCAGTCTGTTGGAAAGGATTCTGTCAGTAATATAGCAGCTAAGGGTTTGTCTGGTGAAGGATATGAAGGCCACTATTTTTGGGATTCTGAAATCTATATTTTCCCAATATTTTTAATGACAAATCATGAGATTGCTAGAAGTTTACTATTACAAAGATATTCTCTACTTGATTCTGCCCGTGAACGTGCTAAAGAAGTTGGTCACACGAAAGGTGCTCTGTTTCCATGGAGAACGATTACTGGTAAAGAAAGTTCTGCCTTTTTCCCAGCAGGTACCGCCCAATATCACATTAGTGCTGATATTGCGTATAGTTATATCAAGTATTTTCTTGTCACAAATGACATGTCCTTTATGGAAGATTACGGAGCAGAGGTTCTCTTTGAAACGGCTCGTCTATGGCTTGATACAGGTCATTTTTATCAAGGAACATTTCGGATAGATGATGTAACAGGTCCAGATGAATACACTTGTATTGTTAATAATAACTACTATACAAATGCTATGGCAAAATACAATTTAGAGTGGGCAGCAAAAATATATAATTTATTGAAAGAAAATAATAAATTGAGTCAGTTGATAAAGAAGATAGATTTGAAAGAGGATGAAGTAGCTGATTGGGCACGTGCTTCTGAACAAATGTTTTTACCTTATGATGAAGAGTTAGGTATTAATGCTCAAGATGATACCTTTTTACAAAAGAAAGTGTGGGATCTGAAGAATACACCAAAAGAAAAGTTCCCTCTCTTGCTCCATTACCATCCGCTAACTTTATATCGTTATCAAGTGTGTAAACAAGCTGATACGGTATTAGCACACTTCTTGTTAGACGGTATAAGCGATATGGAAACAGTTAAGAATTCTTATGATTATTATGAGAAAGTAACAACTCATGATTCATCTTTATCACATTGTGCATTTAGTGTTATGGCTTCTAAGTTAGGTTATAGTGAGAAAGCCTATAAACATTTTAGCGATACAGCTCGTTTAGACTTAAATAATCTCCACGGTAACACGAAAGATGGTCTTCATATGGCAAGTATGGGAGGAACTTGGTTGGCTATTGTCTATGGTTTTGCTGGGTTGCGAATTAAAGAAAGCGGACTATCTTTTACTCCAACATTACCACAGGAATGGGAAGCATTAAAGTTTAAAATTCAATACCAACAACGTTTGTTAATGATTGAATTACATTCTGATACAGTGACATATACATTAGAAAAAGGGGCAGATCTTGTTATTAAACATTATGATGAAGAGATCACATTGAAAACTGAGCAGAAAACTGCCTTAGAATATCACCAATCTCCAATGGTATAGACTCAAGTTTGCCTACTTTAGCACAAATAACTATTATCAATCAGTGGGTACTAGAGAATGTAGATTGAGTTCGTGACGTCCTATCGCAACGTCTAGGACTGCGATTACCCATGTTGTCAGGTTAGCAACATTTAATATGGCCGGCAATGAAATTGGCTAGTGGAAGAAAAATGCGGAGATTCTTGCGGGAAAGCGAAGTGCGAAGATCCTGCCGAAAAAAGTGAACTTCTTTTTTGAAGAGGCTGAGCTCAAGCCCGTGGAAAGCGTAGTGTTTTCGGTAGCGGTCGTGTTAACCAGACAATGTTTCTTCAGTTACTTGTCACATCGGAAATATTTGGGGCTGGGGCTGTAATTACTCGCCCTACCGAAGACATTTACACTAGCACTTTCTATATGTTGAAAAACTTCCATTGATTGAAAATTTATTTTATACATGAATGATTTTAAATTTTGAAATGAAAGAGGGGGTTCCCAATGTTATCACAAATTAGATTATTTATCTTCGATCTTGATGGCGTTATTACAGATACTGCAGAATATCATTATTTAGCATGGAAATCACTGGCACAGGATATAGGGATTTCAATCGACAGAGAATTTAATGAACAATTAAAAGGGGTAAGTAGAATGGCTTCGTTAGAAAGAATTCTTTCTTTATCAAATGCCACTTCTTTTTCCCAAAAAGAAAAAGAAACGTTATGTGAGAGAAAGAATGATCACTACCGCCAGCTTATCCAACAAATAACACCAAAAGACATTTTACCTGGAATTGAATCCTTTCTAAAAGAAATTAAAAAAGAGGGGATTCCTATTGCCTTAGGTTCTGCGAGTAGAAATGCCTTTGAAATTATTGAAAGATTAGAATTGAATAATTACTTCGATTATATTGTAAATGCCAGTGAAGTAAAAAATGGAAAACCTCATCCAGAGACATTCACAAAAGCAGCCGATTATTTTGATATTCCTTATAAGTACTGTGTGGGTGTTGAGGATGCAGAAGCTGGTATCGAAGCATTAAAGGCAGCAAATATGCTTTCAATAGGACTAGGTTCAGAACATATCCTTCATAAAGCAGATAAAGTTGTGTCAAATACAGCTCAATTAAATTTTAAAGAATTAAATTCATTCTTCCATTCTCACATCTTCAATTGATGGTTAAAAGAATGATGAATGATATTCAGATAAACGTTTTTAACATGAATAGGTAAAAAGAGATTGTGTATCCTGTAGTGTTTCTTGTTTTCTATCTACTACTTGTAGCAACCTATTGCTGAGTGTGTTCTTGTTTTAGTATATGAATAACGTTTTATATAGGTTGATGTGAGCATTTTAGATGCCCTGAAATGGATGGTCATAGAATGCTGATGTGGTCATAAGACTTCACCATTATCTATTCATCCGTAGTAAGATGGGGGGGCATTCATGATCACTCCCATGTGTTCTTTGGGTGGCAATACAGCGCAAACGTTTTTTATAGCATAGGAAATTATAAAATTTGTGCTTATGGATAACTATCCATTGGAAGGTAGGTCACGACCAGTTTCGAGTGCCCAGCAACTAGCGCAACTTCCCTCAGCTCTGTACGATAAGTTAACATCGCCGTGTTTCCTTTATCTCCTACGCTAGGAATGATCGATAAAAACCGCCACTTTGCATGGCAACATCGATCCACCCATGATACATGGGCACTCTGCGCTTTTGTTCTGTGTCCACTTTAATTTTATAATTTACGTTGTCTAAGGATTCAGAATATGCTGTGCTAATCTCATTAATTTATGTAGAGGAAGGGGATTGATAATGGAATTTTTAATGGCAGAATGGCTACTTAAAAGTGAGTCTATCTTTAAGCTGTCTAAATTTAACCTAAAATTGCAAGTGTAAAAGTTGAGTATCGCGGAATTCGTAAGAAAACTTAGCATATCATTAAGCCCTACGAGTTATCTCTTTGATATCTACTTAAAAAATTTGTACAATGGTTGGTAAGCATCTATAAAATAAACATTTAAGGGAGGCGCATAATGGGATTTTTAATTGCAGAACTACTATCTTTAAAATTTGTGATTTTAAAACTGTCATTATCTGCATTGATAGGGATTTTGTTAGGATTAGAACGTGAGGCAAAACATAAACCATTAGGGATAAAGACATGTACCGTTATATCGATGGTAAGTTGCTTGCTTACTATCGTTTCAATGGAATCAGCCTTTCAATTGATAGGGGAAGATATGTCCATGCGTGCTGATCCTATGCGATTAGCGGCACAAATCATTAGCGGAGTAGGATTTATCGGTGCTGGTGTTATTTTAAGAAGAAATAACGATGTGATTTCAGGATTAACGACAGCAGCTATTGTTTGGGCAGCATCCGGTTTTGGTATAGCAATTGGAGCGGGTTATTATTTTGAAGCGATAATTGGAATCATTTTGATGTTTTTTATAATGAAATTATTCCCTATTATCCTGTTTAAATTTGGACCTAAATCTCTTAGAGAAAAGGAGATTAGAGTCAATATGTACATTTCACTGGGTGCTAATATTAGGGAAACACTCAATGAAGTTGGTAGGCTAATAGATGATTTTGATGAATTTCAAATAAAATCAAGAAATGATAATACAAAAATTGAATTTCGTTGTAAGATAAATCAAGGGACTAACACCGTACTAGATCAATATGAGTTATTAAATAATATAACTGATGTAGAACGAATTGAGATTATTAGTATGTAACTTTACTGAATCACTGAATTTGAATAAAGGAAATCAACTAATTATAAGTTCCTCGGAGTATCTAAATATACTCCTTCTCCTGCTATTTTTCATGCATAGTAAGACAACATTTTAACACAATACCTACTTGATAAAGTCAAAATCTTCAAGAAGCATAATAGAAATCAACACATTCACTCCAAAAATATGTAAATTTATTTATTTTTAACTATAAGTTAGTTACTCTTGAATGATTGAAGTTAGCCGACAATGATTAAACTTACCTTAATCTGAACAGACTAATGATAAATAAAGATTACCTTGAAAGGAGTAAGAAATAGTGAAAAAAGGGATGTATCTGATTTTATTATTAGTTACTATGATCTTCAGCTTGTTTGCTTGTCAGGCAGCAGAAGAAAATAATAGTCAGTTGGAAGAAAGTCAAGAGCAAGAGGCGATTGAAACAAATGCGGCAACAGAGGAGCTACTTGTCTCACTAATGAACAGTGAAGGTAGGCAAGTAGCAACAGCAACACTGACAGATAAAGGGGAGGCAGGTGTTCAAATAATTCTTGAAGGTGAGAATCTACCTCCTGGAGAGCATGGCTTCCATATTCATGAAGCGGGACAATGTATTCCGCCAGATTTTGAATCAGCAGGTGCACACTATAATCCGACAAATAGTGAACATGGATTTGATCATCCGAAAGGACCACATGCAGGTGATCTCAAAAATATTACTGTTAATGAAGATGGGACGGTTTATGCAGAAGTAGACGCACCAATGGTAAGTCTTAAACGTGACCATGAAAATACACTCTTTACCAAGAAAGGTACCTCATTGGTCATTCATGCTGATCCAGACGATTATATTTCTCAACCAGCGGGAAATGCTGGTGAACGAATTGGATGTGGAGTGATTGGAGAATAACGAGAGGTTAATCCTTCTCGTTATTTTTAATGGATTGATAAATGGTCATTAATGTTGTATAAAAAATAAAAACTTTGGAAAATTATTAATAACGCTTCATGACAGTTGATTTTTTGCTAGATAAGAAAAAATAGCAGGACTTTAAAGGTGGAAGTTTAAAGATGAATAGTTTCAAATATATTGACTATAAGAGTGATAGCGCTTATAATATAATTATAATAAAACATGTGGATTGTCACTGGTAAAGCAGGCAAAACCCAAATATTTTTTAGCATTTAAGCAAAAAATATTTGGGTTTTGTCTGCTTTTTTTTAGGGAGGTGTGAACATGAGAATTACTAAAGTTCTAAATAATAACTTGGTAGCAGTTATAGAAGAAGGAGGCAAAGAAGTTATTTTATCAGGACCAGGTGTTGGATTTAAAAAGAAGCCGGGCAACAAAGTAGAGTTAGAAAAGGTGAAACAAAGATATGTCATTCAAAATGAGCAAAGGCAACAATTGTATTCATTGTTAGAAGCAACTCCCTTGGAACATCTGATTCTTGCTAAAGAAATATTTGAGACGATTATACCAAATAAACAATCTAACAATTCCGGTATGCAATTTTTAGCCCTTGCTGATCATATAACATTTGCTTTAGAAAGAGAAAAAAACAACATTTCATTGAAAAATTTATTGCTTGGTGAAATAAAAATATTGTATCCCAAAGAATTCGAGCTTGGTTATAAAGCAACCCAACTAATCAATCAAAGATTAGGTACACATTTTAATGAAGATGAAGCTGGATTTATTACTTTCCATATCATAAATTTTCTATCAAGTGATACGGAAAATGATGCCAGATTAATCGCTGAGTTTACGCAAAGCACAATAGAAATTTTTCGAAATTTATTTCATATAAAAATACCAACGAATTCTTTAGATTATCAACGTTTATTGATTCATTTGAAGCATTTTTCCTTGAATTTTAAAGAAAAGGTTTTATCAAAAGATGATGCACCAACAGAGATTCTCGATATTTTGATAAAAGAAAATGTGAAATTAAGCAAGTTTATTTCGATTATGAATGACTATTGTAAAGAAATATTTGGACGAGAGATGGACAAGGAAGAGCAGACATATCTAGCCGTTCATGTGACAAGAATTTTAAAAAATTTAAATTAGCGAAGGGAATGTAACACATGAGTATAAAAGATAAATTCATTAATCAATTATCAAAATTAGGCAAAGCAATGCTAATTCCAATGGTTATTATGCCAATTGCAGGGGTTCTAGGTAGATTATTTGCTGAAGATCTTCTTAATGTGCCAACAATCGCTAATCTGTCAACAGTTGTGTTTGGAAATATAGACTTGATGTTTGCGATGGGGGCAGCTTTAGCTTATTCAAAAGCTAAAGATAAAACGACTGTTCTGTTTGCTTCTGCAATCAGTTACCTTATCTTCACATCAAATATAGCCATTATTAATGAGACAGTTAGTGTAGGTGTATTTGGTGGGATCATTTACGGTGTTTGTATCGCATTGTTATACAATGTAAGTGTCGATTGGAAATTACCAAGTAGTTTTAATTTCTTCTCAGGTGAAAAAATGGTTATTACATTATCACCAATTTTCGCTTTAGTTATGTCTTATGTTTTCGGATTTATTTGGCCCTATTTCCAAACCGGCTTGAATATTTTTGGTGTTTTCATCGGGGGATTAGGGATTATTGGAATTTTCATTTATGGATTTTTAAATAGATTATTAATTCCTTTTGGTCTTCACCATGTGTTGAATGCTTATTTTGCCTTTGAATATGGAACATATGTCACTTCATCAGGTGAGGAAGTAAGAGGAGATATCATCAGATATATCGCTGGTGATCCTAGTGCGGGTTCGTTTTTTACAGGTATGTATATCGTCATTATTTTTGGAATTCCGGCGATTAACTATGCTATTTCTAAAACAGCATTATATGGTAAAAAAGAAGTGAAGGGGACGGCTAGGGCAAATGCCATAACCGCTGTTTTATCTGGTGTCAGCGAGCCAACAGAGTTTTCATTTATGTTTGTTTCCCCTAAACTTTATGTTGTTCACTCAATTTTATCAGGGCTAGCTGGAACCGTAGCGTATTTATTTGGTTCTCGTGTGGGAACATTTAGTCAGTCAGGTGCGATAGATTATGTTATTAATTTTGGCTATGGAGCAAATGCTTGGATGGTTTTACCGATAGGTGCTCTATTTTTCGCTTTATATTATTATGTATTTAAATACTTCATTAAAAAAGATAACATTTTAACTCCTGGTAGAGAGCAGACCTGGAATGAGGCGTCACAGGAAGAAGAAAGTGCAGATGAAACTGTGGCTCTTCCAAATGAAAAGCACAAAGAGATGGCAGTGCAGATTTTAAAAGGTTTAGGTGGAAAAGAAAATATCGTTTCGCTTGAAAATTGTATTACACGTTTACGATGTGAACTGAAAGATGTTTCCCTGATGAATGAAGAATTGATTAAACGCTCTGGCAGTCAAGGAATTATGAAGATGGGAGCAAATAACGTTCATATTGTTATAGGCACACATGTCAATGGTGTAGCTAGAGAAATCAAAAAATTAATCTAAGAAAGGCTGGTATAGAACATGAAATACCCAAAAATAAGTGAGATAAAGAGTGCTTTATTTGTTCAGCCCCACCCAGATGATAATGAAATTGGTGCTGGTGGGCTGATCGCATATTTGCGTAAAAAGGAGATACCTGTTTATTCTGTGACGGTCACAAAAGGAGACGGTGGCGGCGGTAATTTATCTCCAGAAGAAATCAGTCAAATTCGATCAAAGGAAGCAGTAGAAGCAGCGAGAGTACTTGATCAAGAGTATTTAGGAAATTTAGGTTATACAAATTTAAATCCTGGCACAGTAGAAGAAATTGCGTTGGATCTTGTAAAAATGATTAGGAAGTATAAACCAGATGCAATCTTTTCAATTGATGGAAACCTGGAAAATGAAATTCATCCAGCTCATTTAAGAGTTGCGGCGGCTGTGGATATGGCCTTTTTCAGATCGGGACAAAAAACCTATCCATTTGAGGACCAAATCCTTCACGATGATGCCTTTTATCCGCGAATCTTAGGAAAATACTTTACAGATAAAGATAATACTATTTTGGATATTAGTAGCTATTATGATTTAAAATTAAAGGCGATTCAGGCTCATGAATCTCAAGTAGATCAAGAATTTCTTGCTGCTTTAGAGGGGTATTTTCAACTCCAAGCTTTAGAAAGTCCTTATGAAAAGGTAGAAAGATTTAAATTGTTATATAGAGAACACACACATGCATTTGCAATACCTGCTACACATAAGAAATATTTAATGAATGAATAAAAACCAAGTCATCTAGACAGAAGTGAGTTGAAACAATGTTTGATTTTTTGAAGAAAAAGAAAGTTGAATCTATCTGGAAACCAGTAAGTGGAGAGTTAAAAGAAATAACAGAAGTTGAAGACCCTGTTTTTTCAAGTAAGGCAATGGGAAATGGATTTGCGGTTATCCCAAATGACGGCAATGTCTATTCTCCAGTCAATGGAACAGTGAAAACAGTTTTTCCTACTCAGCATGCTTATATTATCAGTACTGAAAAGGGTCTTGATGTCTTGGTTCATATAGGTATTGACACTGTAGAACTAAAAGGAGAAGGTTTTGATACTTTTGTTGAAGAAGACCAAGAAGTAACACCAGAGACTTTATTGGTAAAGGTGGATTTTGACTTTTTGAAAAAACAAGACAAGAAAATTGATGTTATTGTGATTTTTCCGGAGTATACAGCGGATATTGAGATAAAGGCAAATAAACTTTCAAGGGAGAAGGTATGTGAGATTATCTTGGACTAGGTTATTCTGGCTTAATTAGCTAGATCAACTTAAAACGTGTTCACTATACTAGCATACTTTATCCGATTTCCGACATAAGATTCCCACTTCAAATTTTGTTGGAAATTAGTGGTGAGTACTTCAAGTGTCGAAAGTTCGGCTAACTCCTAACTCAAGAAACGGAAGTTGGCTGAGAATTATAAATGGAAGGCGAGCAAGGTTTGCTTCGTTCGCCTGTCCATGCTTTTTTGTTAAATCGAGTCATCACGGATCACTTTAGTGGGATGAGTCATCATACTAAATATTCACTTAGCGCTTAGCATTGACATGGAAGCATTAAAATAGAATCGAAAATTATCTATAAAACGAAACTTCAATCAGTGGGAGTTGCGCCTACAGGATGTAGGTCATGCATATGGTTCCGGTGGGGCGAGTAACCGCAGTCCCAGTCCCAGGAGTGACGGTTTTAATCGGCGTTCCCCTAGCTCCCATTGATTCATAATGAGGAACATAAGCTAAGATCTTCACGTCCTGGGACTCAGAATAAGAAAACCACTTATTCTTGCGGTGTAAAGCTCCGTAGTTTTCCTTAGTGCGGTTACCAATGTTGTCAGGTTAGTGCAATAGCTAGTCAGTTTCATGATCATCTGTTATTAGCGGTCGATTAGAAATAAGAGTAAGTTCAGCGATTTGCGGTTAAGTTTGGCAAAATACAGTCAAGTTAACGAAATTGCAGTCAACTTTTTCGAAATACAATCAAGTAAGCGAAAATGCAATCAACTTTGCCGAAATACAGTCAAGTTAGCGAAAATACAATCAACTTTTCTGAAATGCAATCAAGTTCAGTGCTTTCTATACGTCTTTCGCAATTTATTCTTAATTTCTTCGCACGAACCTTTATAGCTAACTGTAGTTTCGTTTTATGGAAGTAGAATGGATTATGATAAAGTAAGTTCTGTATTTAAAACGAACTTGAAATAGATGAACTATTAAACTGCTTTGCGATTAAAAAGTAGTGTTTGCAGACATTTGTGATTCTGATGAGAGAAAATAGCGTCCATTTATTGATAAAAAGACCTAGAGTGGGCTTGCCTGCTCTAGGTCGAATACATATTGTAGCATTTTTTTTATACAATGATGCTTAGAATAACTAAATATTTAATAAAGCATCTAAAACAATTTTGGATGTGTCTTGGTGAATCTTATTGTAATCCATATCTTCTACCCATTTTTCTGTACTTCGGCTTACGTGAACAACCAAGCAATTAGCTACTGGGATGTTATATAAAGAACCTAAGATATATAGTACAGCCGTCTCCATTTCACAATTTAAAATATTTAATTTATTGTAATCTTCAACGATATTTGGTACGGGTAATTGACTGTTGATTTTTGGTGCGCGTCCTTGTCCTAAATAGTACGTTTCAGTTGTTAACCCCAAACCAGCATGTGCCTTTTTATTATTCTTGGCTAAATAGTTATGGATGTTTGCTAGTGTTAATGGATCGGCAACTGCTGGGAATGTTTCAGGGACATAAGCAGATAACATACCCGTTGATCTTGCCATTCCACTGTTTAGAATAATGTCACCAGGGTTAATGTTAGCATCCCATGCGCCACATCCACCACAACGTACAATTTGTTTGGCTCCATTTTCAATCAACTCTGTTACCGCAATTTCTGTCGAGCCAACACCTATACCTGTTGAACAAACAGAAACAGCACGACCTTTATATGTTCCCGTTATGAGGAGATATTCTCTATTATTGACGACTTCCTCCTTATCTTCCCAATCTTCAGAAATTAGTAAAACTCGTCCTGGATCACCTACAATAAGTGTTGCTTCACCAAGATCGCCATCTTTTAAATTTTTCAAGTGAATACTCATAATAATTATACCTCCATAGAATGATGGTTGTGATTAACTTTACTAGTTACTATTTGCAGTTGCAACATTATTTTTTGGAACCTTTAGCGTAGATACAATGATTAATGAGATAATGTATAGAATAGCTAAGAAAGCCATGACATGAGTGACAGTATAGTTATCCATTAGGAAACCAATAACAACAGCTGAAAAGCCCCCAACGGCCCTACCAATGTTAAAAATAATATTATTAGCAGTTGCTCTGATGCTTGTCGGATAAAGGTTACCAACAATAGCTCCATAACCTGCATTCATTCCATTACAGAAGAAACCAACAACAGCTCCACCAAGTAAAATAGTAATATCGCCACTTGCAAATGAATAAGCAAATACGGCTATTGCGGATGCTAATAAGTATAAGGCATAAGCTACTTTTGCACCGAATTTATCCATGACAAAGCCAAAGACATACATACCTAAAGACATACCAATGATTGTAACAACCATCCACATCGAAGACCCTGAAACTGATATACCAGCTTGTTGTTGTAGAATGGACGGTAACCAGTTCATTAAACCGAAATAACCTGCAACTTGGATAATGGCCATAGCTGTTAATTTGATTGTATTACCTGCTCTATTTTCTGTAAAAAGTTCTTTAATCGAAACTTTTTCCTTTGCTTCACCAGCATCTCTTTTTGCTTTTTCTGCTTTCCAAGTATCAGATTCATCTAATTTAAAATGCAGATAAACAGCAAGTAAAATTGGAATGGCACCAAATACGAATAGACCTCTCCAACCTAAACTTGGTACAATGATTGCAGCAGCAATAGCCGCGACAATACTACCTATTTGTCCAGCAATGGTGACATAAGAATTCATACGTCCTCTTTTTTCTTTTGGGAAAGCGTCAGCAATAATTGACATGACAACCCCATATTCACCACCACCACCAACACCAACTAAAAATCTAAATAAATATACCAATTGAATGTTAGTTGCGAGTGCTGTTGCACCTGTTGCGAGTGAAAAGATTGCTACAGTTATAGTGAAAATCTTCACTCTGCCATACTTGTCCGCAAGCGGGCCAAAAATAATCCCACCTACGAGCATACCGATATTTGTAATTGTTGAAATAAATCCACCGGCTGCACCACTTATTCCAAAGTCTAAAATCATAGTTGCCAACACAAATGACAGCAACATTGTAGACATACTTTGGAACCCTAATCCAGCCATAGTACTTGAGACTGCTTGTTTTTGATAATGTGATAACTTATTGGAACTCATAAGTTTAATTTCCTCCCTTATTCAATGTTAATAGCTCGCTATTATTATTCGTATAATTTGTCAGTATAAACTGGTAAATAAACCAAGTTATAATAAGTTCATGATACCGATTGAGAAGATGACGTAAAAAATCCCCATGCTGCTTTTCAGGTAAGAACAGGTGTCAAACGCTTTCGTAAAAATGGATAATTATCTAAAATTCCTTTGATAAATCATGTTTTATAGCCTAAATATCGCCTCCCAAAGATTTAAAAGCTAGTATGGCTTTATCATAATATAAAAAAATCGCTATTATAATTGTGTATTCATACAAAAAAATGTTTTAAATTTCAGGTGATTAACCAATTGAATTCCCGCTATTTTTGACTAATATTAAATGTAGGAATTTTATATTTATTTTTATATTTAATGAAAGGGTCAGATTTTTTAGCTGCTTTTTACTCATATAGAAAAATTAAATGACCTGTTAATTTAGGTTACCTAGATGTTATTTTGGACATACTTTATGTAGATCACATTCTTTTAATAAATGATGGATTGGATTAGATTGAGCAGTAGACGGGAAGAAAGGATTATAATGAATTTTTATATTATTCTTAATCTTTTCATCAGGAGGTGAATGCTTATGATCATGTTAGATAGGTTGGTGGAACAACCCACTTGGAAGTTAGAAAGTGTGAATGATGTAGATTACTCAAATGTTCCTATTTTAACGATAACAGTAATGGAATCATTAGAGCTTGATAGCTGGATTAGAGGGGGAGAATTCTTATTAACAAGTACGCACACTTTATCGATTAATGGAGAAAAGCTGAACACATTAATTAGTGATTTAAAGAATTTGCGTGTATCTGCGCTGGCTATTAAAATCGGCGATGAAGAATCAGAAATTCCGCAAACAGTGATTGAGAACTCAGAGAAATTACACTTCCCAATCTTTTTGATTCCCAATACACTGACCTATTTAGAAATTATGAATCCAATTAACAGTCAAATTTTTTATGAGAATAAAATGGATATATTGAAAGAGAGAATATTTAGTTATTTAATTTTAAATGAAAATTTAAATGACCCTGTGCTGCATAATATTGTAAAGGTTATTGACTTGAATTTATCTGATCAACATATTATTGCTGTGTCGATTTATCCGCATGAAAGGAATGATTTCTCCGTAAAGGAATTAGAAAGAGTATTTAATAAATTTTATGTAAAGTTGTCAGATATACAGCAAACAAAAATAATTGATACTTTTTTATTTTTGAGAAACATTAATAGTATTGATTTCTTACTTATTTCTACTGAGAAGAAACTGAAGAACCTTAATATCTTTAAATTATTGTATAGCATAAAAAAGAAACCTAACCATTATGAAGACTATAAAATCGGCGTTAGTTCGATAAAATCAATTACAGAAACTAACTTAGCGGTAGAAGAAGCGATATTCTCTGTTCAAATTAATGAGGTAGTGGGTGATTCTACTACTATTGATTTTGAACAAGTAAAAATTTACAAATTAATTCATGATATATATGGAGATGAGACCAGCAATTTTATCCAAGATACTCTGAAAGGTGTTTTGAATAATAAAAATTTAATGGAAACCTTACAGGTTTATTTTCAACAAAATGAACGGTTAAAAGATACAAGTGAGGAGTTGTATATACACATTAATACACTTCATTATCGCCTAAATAAGATAGAGTTAGAAACAGGTTTGAAGTTAGCAAAAATGAGTGAAAAAGTAAGACTTTATCTGGCAACTATAAGTTATATGATGTTAAGAAAGAGGGGGAGGGGCATTTCTGATGAGTACGTTAATTGAAGTTAATCACTTAGCCAAATTTTTTGTGACCCGTAAAAGTAATAAAGTTAAAGCGATAAAGGATATTTCAATTGAGATAAATAATCATGAGTTTATTTCAATCATTGGACCGAGTGGCTGTGGTAAATCAACCTTATTAAAAATGATTAGTGGACTATTGCCATATGACGAAGGTGAAATTATCTTTCAAAATTCAAAAATAAAAGATCAATTAGGTTTCGTTTTTCAAGATTCGGTCTTACTTCCTTGGAAAACAGTTTGGGACAATGTTATTTTCCCATTAGAGATTAAAAAAATTAAAACAGAAGAAAATTTAAAAAGAGTTGAAACCTTATTAGATAAGGTTGGTTTAACTGAATTTAAAAATTCCTTAACAAAGGAACTTTCCGGAGGGATGAAACAACGAGCATCAATTGTTCGTTCATTATCATATAATCCATCACTTTTACTAATGGATGAACCTTTTGGCGCACTTGACGCTATTACAAGAGATAACTTAAATCTTGAATTACTAAGAATCTGGAATGAAACAAAGAAAACAATTATTTTTGTTACTCACGATATTGAAGAAGCTGTTTTCCTCTCAGAGAAAGTCATTGTCTTATCACAAAGACCATCAATCGTAAAAGAAGTCATTGATATAGATCTTCCTGCTGAAAGAGAATTATCATTAAAAGAAGAACCTGAATTCTCAAGTTATGTAAGTAGATTGAGAGGGTTATTAAATGAAAAAGATTAGTGCTGGCAAACTCTTTAAAGTACTTTATACGACCTTATCACTTACGCTATTTATCCTTGTTTGGTATTTATATATCAGGTTGAATCAAGTGCCAACATTTATTTTACCCACACCCGTTCAGGTGTTTGAAGAGCTTATTAAACAATTTTCAGATGGTGAAATATGGACACATCTGTTAATCACGCTTTTTGAGGTCATAGTTGGTTTTAGCATAGCTGTTATTTTAGGAATGTTGATGGGCTATGTTATTTCTAAAAATAAACAAGCTAAAGAATTATTCATGCCATTACTGGTCTTTTTTCAAGTCATGCCAAAAATCGCTCTGGTACCTATTTTTATTATATGGTTTGGTTTAGGAATGACATCAAAGCTATTTGTTGTTGTTGCTATGTCTTTTTTTCCAATAATAGAAGGAGTTATTGAAGGGTTGATAAAAATACCAAATGATTTTTATGACTTGCTGAAAACGTTTAAATCAACTAAGATGCAAGTTTTAACAAAGTTAGAATTACCCTTTATACTACCGACCCTTTTACCTGCTTTAAAGGTTGGTGTTATTCAAGCAATTATTGGTGCGACAGTAGCAGAATGGATGGCGGGACAATACGGCTTAGGTTATATTCAAACATTTGCTTCGTCAACATTTAATACATCATTATTGATTACTGGGGTAATTATAACGATATTATTAGGCATCGTCTTATATTCAATCATTGATCTTGTTGAGAGAAGGACAGTATTAACATGGCAAAATGGAGTTGATGAAAAATGAGCAGAAAAAGTCTTGTTATAACTGTCATATTTATGTGCCTATTCATGCTTAGCTCTTGTGCTTCAACAAATGATCATACTTTAACAGAAACAAATGGGTTAACCAATGTCAATATTCAAATTGACGGGGCAGCTGTTCCTTATTATGCACCATTATATTTAGCCGTGGAAAAGGGATATTTTGCTGAGCAAGGTTTAAATGTTAATTTTTATTATGCTTCCGCTGCTGAAATTGTCAAAAACGTTGGAGCAGGAAATGTCGAATTTGGTTTTCCTAATGCCGACCCAGTCATATTAGGAAGGGGTAATGATGTTCCGATTAAAATTGCCCATACAACTTATCAAAATGGTTTAGGCTCAATTATTTATAAGGAGACATCTGATATTGACTCACCCGAAGATTTAACAGGAAAAACGATTGGAATTACTTCATACGGGAGTCCGAATTACATCCAGCTTCAAGTTATTCTTCAGGAAGCGGGTCTTTCACTAGATGATGTTGACATTAGAATAATTGGGACGGGCGCAATTGTTAATGCACTCATATCAGATCAAGTCGATGCGATTAGCTTTTCTAAATTAAGAACTTACGAATTAAATATGAGTGGTGTTGAGGTTGATGAGATCTTATCAGAGGATTACTTACCAACCTATGGAAACGTATTGATTACTGGGGATAATTTTTATCAACAACATCCCGATATTGTGGATTCATTTGTCAAGGCTTTAGATAAATCATTAGCTTATCTTATTGATGGTAATGTAGAAGAGGCAGTCGAGATTGTAATGGACAAATATGTGCCTAGTACATCTGAGGATATTAGTCATTATGTAAGTATTATCGAAGAAGAATTCGTAGGAAATCTGTGGCAAAGTGCGGATACTGATAGATATGGATTTGGTTATAGCAATGAGCAAGACTATAATAGTTATATCCAAATCTTAAGTGACTATGGATTGTTAGAACAAGCCTATTCACCAAACGAATTAATTGTGAATATTAATTTAGAGGAGAATACTGAATGAGAGTCAATAAATTTATAAAATATGTTTTTATCATCTTGTTTCTATTATTGGTTTGGTGGGGAATAGTTGTTTTATTTGATGTACCAAGTTATATTATGCCAACGCCACTCTACCTTTTGAATTATTTATTCGATTATTTATTTTATGGTGAAATGATCCCCCATATAATGACAACATTATATGAAGTTCTAGCTGGAACGGCACTAGGAATAATTTTGGGAATGGTTATTGGTTATTTGGTTGCTAAAAGCCAAGTGATTAATAATCTGTTAATGCCACTCATTCTAATTTTTCAAATTTCACCAAAAATTTCAATTGCTCCACTATTCATCTTATGGTTTGGTCTTGGTTTAACGTCTAAAATTGTACTCGTAATTTTAGTTGTTTCATTTCCAATCATTGTTAACGAAAGCAATGCTTTAAAGTCAATTAATAAAGACTATATTTATTTAATGAAGATTCTAAAAGCCAATCGTTTACAATTCTTTGTAAAATTAGAATTGCCATTTGCTTTAAGTGCGGTTTTAAGTGGAATTAAGGTTTCAGTGACTCAAGCAATGACAGGTGCTGTAATTGGAGAAATGATGGGAGCCAAATCAGGATTAGGTTATTTACTAACCTATGGTAGTGAGATGTTTGATATTAATATTATTTTGTCATCGGTTATTGTTTTATCAATTATTGGTATGGTGTTATACTCTTTATTTGATCAAATAGAGAAAAAGCTCCTATATTGGCGTTAGTTAAGGATAGTTGTATCGGGTGAATTATAATAAAAATAACAGGCCAGAGTTGATAATGATTAGTCATTATTGACTTCTGACCTGTTTTCATTTGAAGAGCTTTTTACTGGTCTTCAAGAGCATTGACGGCACGAACCATTTCTTTTGAGCCGAGAGATAATCTAAGCGCAAGAGGAGTAGGCTCATTTGTCAATAGTCGTTGAGTATAATAATAGGCTAGAGCTAATATGATTACCGCACTAATCCAAGCCAATGGATTAGACATAATGGCTCCACTGAATCCGAATAAATTTGATAGTATAATAGCACCGAATACTCTAGCCACAAGTTCCATTGCTCCTGCTAATGTAGGGGCAAAACTATTTCCTAATCCTTGTAAAGTGAATCTTAAGACAAAAATAAGAGCTAAAAAGGTGTAAAAGGGTGCTTGGATTCTAAAGAATAGTTCAGTCAGTTCAAGTACATCTGTTTGATTACCGTCAACAAAGAAAGATGATAAAAATTGTCCGCCAAACCATAAAGTGATACCAATTGTAACACTGTAGCTAATTGTTATTTTTAATGCAATCCGCACACCTTGCTTAATTCGCTTAAATTTACCTGCACCGAAATTCTGTGCTGCATAAGTAGACATTGAAACCCCGATCGTTTGTAATGGCATTGTAAAAAATTGATCAATTTTTGATGCAGCTGCATATGCAGCCACAGAAAGAGCTCCAAGTTGATTTAAAGCGACTTGAACAGCAATTGTTCCGATTGCGATAATTGAATATTGAAAACCAAATGGCAAACCAACTCGTAAATGTTCCTTATATTCGGTCCAGCTAAGTGTCCAATCCTCTTTATGAACTCGAAGAATAGGTACACGTTTTTTGATATAAAGCAAACAGAGCATTGAAGCGGCAAATTGTGAAATAATCGTTGCATAACCCGCTCCTTCAACATTCATATTAAAGCCTAAAATAAAGAGGTAGTCTAATAGAATGTTTAAAATAGAAGCGACGATCAAAAAGATTAATGGCGTTCGACTATCTCCAATAGCTCTAAGGATATTAGAAAGATAATTAAATAATACAGTCGCACCTGTTCCGGAAAAGATAATAACCAAGTAGTCATATGATAAGTCAATAATCTCCGGAGGTGTTTGCATCAGCTCTAAAATATTTCTTGTATTTAATGTTGCTAATATTGTAAGAATGGCACTTGCAATAATGGTAATAATCAGGCTTACCCCTAGGCTTCTTCTTAAAGCAGCTTCATCTTTTCGCCCAAAACGTTGGGCAGTGATCACCGCTAACCCTGCTGTTAACCCAATAGCTAAACCGAGGATTAAAAAAGTAATGCTCCCAGTTGATCCAACGGCAGCTAAAGCATTCATCCCTAGTGTTTGACTCACAATAAATGTATCAGCCATACTATAAAATTGTTGAAATATATTCCCTAATAGCATGGGAAGGGTAAAGAAAATAATTAATTTTAAGGGATTTCCCGATGTCATGTCTTTTCCCATAGTACACCTCCTGTTTAAGTAAATAATAATAATTTTATTTTTGAACATGCATTTAATGCATGAAAACGATGATCCGCATGAAAGCCAAGATCATCGTTTTATATCATGGATTATCACAGTTTACTGATTAAAAGAACCCCACTTTTAAGAATGAGAGCAAACTCAATCAATCTAAGCGGGGGTTAACTGCATATGTTGATAAATGTTTTATTGGGGCTCATATTTTATTAGGAGGCCCACTTCATTTTATAAAAAGTTAGTTGTTGCTCTATAAATTAATAATTAATATGACCATGAAATTTTACTTAATAATTTGAACTTTGTCAATAGATCTGCCATCAATTTTTAGATTTTTTAAGTCTAAGCTATTGACTTCAATAAGATCTTCTCCTAGATTATCTGTCTCAAAGATTGAAAACAGACGGCGTAAGGTAGTTTCTTCGTCACACATGGAACGAATATAGTTTTGGAAAATACTTTAATTGTAAGTGCAGTTGGCTCATTTAAAATAAAAGTTATTGGTTTTAAAAGAGTAATAGCAGTCTTGATGAAAGGATAGCCAATGTTTGTCATACTAATACGTTTGGGAAAATGTTGTGATGGAGGATTGTTTAATAGATCTTCAAAACAAAACAGGTGAAGAATGTGAATACCTTTTTCTTTACCTGTTTTTGTTTGTTTCTTTTAAAACTTTCATAATCATTATTTACTCACTAA
Source organism: Amphibacillus sp. Q70 (assembly GCF_052055485.1). GTDB lineage: Bacteria > Bacillota > Bacilli > Bacillales > Amphibacillaceae > Amphibacillus. The sequence goes on from NZ_CP197171.1 coordinate 1,468,466, forward strand.
CACTGCACTTTCCTACATTTTAATGAATTTCTAAATAGTCAACGAAAGCATCCCAAGTCCCGTCATCAGCTGTTACAATTAATTCAATCTCTTGATTTCCAATCCCGTGCCTAACGTTATTGATTGTGTAAACGGCCGGGTGACTACCACCGAAATAGAAGGTGCCTTTTGTTTCCCCACCAATTCTTAGGTCAACTCTAGCCATGTTAGAATTATTGGATGCTCCTCGCAGTGAAAAATTGTGTGTGTCATTAGCGAAATACTGTGTGTATTTAATCGAGTCGTTGTTAGCATATAAAGCAACACCATTGAATGGTGAGCTAATATTTCCGGTATATTGTCCACTCTTAATCATACTTTCAGCTTCGACTCTTGTCACCTGATCACCATTTTCACCACCGGATCCACCACCCCCAATTGTGAGTGTATTACGATACACATTGGCATTTCCACTGCTTTGATAGCCTTCGATTGTGAGGGCAACTTCATACATTTTACCCATGGGCATACCTAGGTTCTCCCATGCTTTAAAGTGTTCGCTGACAGAGATTGTTCCACTTGTTCTTTTCGTTCTTCTAACACTCCAGTATTGCTGAAAGGTTGCATTTCCTTTTATGGAGGGTTCGTTTACACGTGTTGTTTCATAGATATCATAAGTGCCTCCATCAATATTAATGGTTCCTTTTGCTGTAGATCCAGGAGGGCGCCAGCTTCCCCAACTGTCAACGATGTAGTATTCAACGAGTGGATCAACTGTCCAACCGTAAACCGCTAAATATGAATTACCATTGGGTTGATAGTTGGCTCCGTAATTAATTGACAGATTACCAATTTGTTGATGGGTTTGTGTTTCATCAAATTTTCTACCTTTGCGGAATAATATATTATTAACATTATTCCATTCAGCACTGAATGTTCCGCCACTGTTTAGAGTCATACTCCCAGATCCACCACTATCTTTCCAAAATTCATAATCGTAGCCGTCATGGGTGCCAATTTCATTACTTGTGATCGCTGCATATACACTCACTGCAGATAATATCAGTGCAAAACAAAACAAGATTCCGACAAACAATACTTTTGTTGTTTGTTTCATTTAGAATTCCTCCTATTTTTTTAAGTGTATTAAGTCGTGATCATGTTGTTGTGCAGCCCAGTCCAGTAGCAGGCTGGCATCCCATTATCCTTCTCTTATCTACACCTCCTTTATTAAGTTAATGACTTTCACAGGCTACTTACTGTAAAGATAACAGATTCATTATAAAAGGAAACCTAACAAACTATATATTTAACTTACAAATTAAAGAAAAAACCAGACAAAGTAAAGAATAGGTAGTTAAGTATTGGATAAAGGGGTCAATTATATCTCTAATTAGAATGGACAAAATTCGGTGATGAAGATCTATCGGCTAAAAAGGCAACATCTAGGAATGTTTTAAGGTATTTCAATCTATTTAGTTATACCCTTTAGCTTGGTTAAAGGATGAATCGTAAACTAAAATAGCATTTAAACTGTAAAAAGCCGAATATCTTATTTCTAATCATTAGCTATTTCCTTTCAGTTCATTTTGTTCGTAAAAGCAATGAAGAAGCTTAAAATTGATCATTCAACAAATTGTGAATAATACAGGTGCCTTACTTTTAAAGTAATCAGCTTGTCCTTTTTGTCCCATTCTAATTACCTATAAACCCTTTCCATTAATAATGGAAAAAGATTAAATTAAAAATAAACCGCTTACATAGTATAGTAAAGAAGAAATGAGAAAGTTTTAACACTAAGTGAGTGATTAAGCTAGCAAATATCAAATATATGATTGTTTTCCCAATTCCCGTTACTCTTTTCCACCTGTTAACGGAAAAAATGCAACATGAGGTTAAGCGCTTTCGTGATAAAATATATATATAATACTTAGCAATGATTTAATTTAAATGTCATGAACACAGCTATATTTTGTATGGTCAGTAAGGATGGTGTCCAAGTTTCCTATTTTCAACTACTTTTTACATTGCGGTATCGTTGAAAGGAGTGATGTATTTGGCGAGAAGATAAGGTTATTCGAATTTTTTGTTATCGCTTTAACCATTTATTGGGTTGATAACATGTTTGAAATTATTTACTAAGGGGGTATTATAATGAACGCTTTAACTTTATGGTTGGAAAAGTATTTCCTTCCTATTGCAGGTAAAATTGGAGCACAGAAGCATTTAGTTGCTCTAAGGGATGCTTTTATAGGTACCATTCCTGCAACGATGGCTGGTGCTGTGGCTGTTATGATTAACGCACTTATACGAGATTTACCAGTGGAATTCTTTGAGGGGTATGATGGAAATACCATTCCAGTTATTCGCGAAATTATTGCGGTCAATGGTTTTGTCTGGAATGGAACGCTTGCTATTGCTGGTTTGATATTTGTCTTCTCATGGGGTTATAATTTAGCTAAAGCCTATGGTGTAAATGAATTATCAGGTGGTATTGTGTCAACAGCAGCTACCCTTGCTGGAATTACATTTTCATATTCTACAGGTATCGCAGGTTTAAGCTTAGATGATGCGACTGTAACTGCAATTAACGAGGCTGCTGAAGCGGCTGATGTAGGGATTGCTGCAACAGCTGCAGAAATTACATCAACTGGCTGGGGCTGGCTGCCATTGAGTAATTTGGATGCTAACTTATTCTTTACTGCAATGATTATTGGTTTTGTTTCCACATGGATATTTGCTAAATTAATGCTGGCTAATATTACAATTAAGTTACCGGATTCTGTTCCGCCCGCTGTCTCAAAAGCTTTTGCTTCCATTATTCCGGCAACTGCTGCTCTCTATGCGGTTAGTATATTCTACTTTTTATTCGATAAGATAGTACCGGGTACGACTTTCTTGGATTGGATCCAAGATGTGATTGCTAGACCGCTTCTTGGATTATCTCAAGGTTTTGGAGCCGTTATCTTAGTTACACTATTTGTGCAATTATTCTGGTTCTTTGGAATTCATGGACCGAACGTTCTGGCCCCAATCTTAGAAGGTGTCTTTGGTGTAGCACAATTAGAGAATATCGCTCTGTTCCAACAGGGAGGTACAGCTTTAGTTATCGAAGAAGGCTACAAATGGGTACGTGGTTCCTTTGATGCCTATGCATGGTATGGTGGTTCTGGTGGAACAATTATTTTAATTATTGCTATTTTGCTCTTCTCGAAACGGAAAGACTACCGTACAGTTGCTAATTTATCAGTTGGTCCGGGAGTTTTTAATATCAATGAGCCAATCATGTTCGGTTTACCGATTGTGTTAAACCCAATGATGTTCGTACCATTCTTGCTTGCACCAGTGGTATCTGTTGCAATCGGTTACTTCGCTACTATAGCGGGCCTAGTCGCTCCGGTTTCTCAACAAGTAGCCTGGGTGACGCCGCCGTTCTTATTATCCTTCTTAGCGACCGGAGCAGACTGGCGAGCACCAATTGTGACACTCGTTGCCATGCTTGCTTCCTTTGCAATCTGGATTCCATTTGTTATAGCTGCCAATAAAATGGAGCCGGCAACAGGAGAAGGAGATCAGGCAGCGTAGTCTTATAACCTATTTAAATAGACAATTAAAAAAATGTGGTGGTCACTTCTGTCAAGAAGTGACTACCCTTCTTTACACGATTAGGATAGAATAAATAAAACAATAGTTTTTTAATTAAGAGAAAGGGGACAAGAAGATGATTGAAATCAGTTCAGCTTCACAACAAGATAATATTATTGAACTATTAAATAACCTTAACGAAGAAGGAATTGAATATTCTTTTAAAGAAAAAAAGGGGATCTCTCTTTATTTTGAGACAAATGCAGAGGATTTAGAAAAAGCAGCCAAATTAGCCAAATCAACGATTAAACGCCAGCCCTGGGGTTCAGTCCTTTATTTTCGTAGTATCCCGGTTAAATAAGAAAATGATGATTACTAACAAGACGAGTGAATAGGGGCTTTTCTAATCATGAATCTTGCCAATAAAAAGGATGATTATTATGGGAAAATGGGGTTTATTTATCCTCAGTATCGGTTGTTTACTCGTGCTGTTTAGCGCAAATGCCCGAACGGGAGAGTATGACATACTTAGTTTAATTACCGCACTTTTTCTTATTATATTAAGTATTTTTCTTATCCGCAAAGAAAAGAAGAACAATAAAAACAATGAAGCTTAGGTGAATCCAATGGAAATAGTAAACAAAATAAATGTCCCGGTTGACTTTTTTTATCAAACCATTGTCAATTCAGTTTTGGCGGATGTTCATTCCCAGACAGGTGAAAAAATATCGGAAGAACAATTGCAAGGGTTTGAATACGTTAAGACTTTTTCGAAAAATGCTAAAGCGACGATCCAAATTGAAGAAATCACTAAAAATAAATTTTATCAGTATCGAACATCGAGTACTAAAAACAATTTTTTAGTGACTTATGATATTCGTCCACTGACAGAGGATAGCTGTGAACTACATTATTCTGAGAAAATGGAATCTTATGGGGGCTTTTTGCAGAAGGTAAATGATGCATTTGTTGGTGTTGTTTGGTCTTGGTTGAAAAAGAGAAAATATAAAGAGATGTTAAGACAAATAGAAGCATCTTATTCAAATAAAGGTGTTGCTGGATGATCGAGGATAAATATGATAATATTCCTCGGTCATTTTTCCACTGGCAGAGATGATAATACAAGTTTGCTCAATAAACTGGAACAAATGGAACGGCATAAGAGTCACAGAACCGACATTTAACATTTTCATAAAAAGAGATGACTTGATGCGGTCTTTTGTTTAGTTGGTTAAGTGGAGGAGGGAAGTCATTGAATTCACTATCAAAACGTCAAAAAGATATTTTGCTGTATTTAACAAAGATGAAAAAGCCAATCACATCACAATGGATGGCTAAAGAATTAGAAGTGAGTAGTCGCACAATAAGAAATGATATCAAATTCATCCAGCAAAGCTCGGAATCGGTTGGGTTTACTATTGAATCCATTCGCGGGCAAGGATACGTATTAAATATATTTAATCAAATGTTATTTAAGCCGTTGCTTGAACAGTTGGAAAATGAGCATGATGAAAAATCGGAAGACTTTGTTGATCAAAGTGGTCGAGTCCTTTATATGTTAAGACGTCTGTTATTAGAAAAGAACTTTATTAAACTTGAAGATTTTATTGATGAGATTTATGTTTCCATGTCAACTATCCAAAATGACATCAAAATGGTTAAGCAAATATTGAAGAAGTATAATCTAAAACTGACAAACCGTCCTCATTATGGTTCAAAGGTTGAAGGCGATGAATATATGAAGCGGTTATGTTTGTCTAATTCATTGATTAGCCGAAACCAAGATGCTTTTCTAGGGCAGGATACTTTGCAACTCATCGATCAAGATCTATTTGAAAAGATTAAAGAAATTATTATTAAAAAAGTCAATCATTATAAAATTGATATTTCTGATATTTCTTTAGAAAACTTGGCTACACATATAGCTATTGCCTGTAAACGGATCGAAAGAGGTTTTTTTATTGAACAGTTAGCGGATATATTAATTGATGAATATCCCTTTGAAAAAATTGTCGCAAAAGAAATCATCAAAGAAGTTGAACTATTTACCGGCTTAGAATTTCCCGATACGGAAACTGAATATATTATTGTCCATTTACTAGGAACAAAACTTTTACATAAACAAGAATTGATCGAATTTAGTGAGTTTGATGAGGTAGGAACGATCGTAAACGGTATGCTTGAAAGACTGCGGAAGGAATTAAACTGGGATTTTAGCCATGATGATGAATTTATTCAAGCGTTAACATTACACATTCGTCCGGCTATGAACCGGCTACGATATAACATGAATATTCGTAATCCCTTATTAAATGATATTAAGAAAAAGTATCCAGTTGCTTTTGAAGGAGCAGTTATTGCTAGTCATTGTATAAAAGAATATTTACAAGTTGAAATTATTGAGGATGAAATTGCTTATATTGCTCTTCATATTGGTGTAGCCTTGGAACGGAAGAAAACAAAAAGGAAGAAGAAGAAAAATGTGCTTATTGTATGTGCATCTGGTGTAGGTAGTGCCAAATTACTTTATTATCGTATCCAAAATTTATTTGAACAAGAAATAGAGATCGCAGATACGATTAACTATTATAATTTAGCGATGCATGATTTATCGAACATTGATCTAATTATTAGTACGATACCTATTCCAGAAGAGTTGGGTGTACCTATTGTCGTTGTTAATACATTCTTAGAAGAACAAGATATAAACTCGATAGAAAAATCCATAGCGTCACATCAAAGTAAAATTGAAGCTTATTTACAGCCGTCAATGGTTTTTCTACAACAAGATTTACCTGATAAAGAGAGTGTTATAACCTTTCTTTGTGATAATTTATATAAAAAAGGGCTTGTTCAGAAAGATTACCTGAATTTTGTCTTAGAAAGAGAAGCAGTATCCCCCACAAGTTTTGGCAATTTAGTGGCCATTCCACATCCGATAACTCCTGTGACAGAAAAAACATTTTGGACGGTATGTACATTAAAGCAGCCAATCGTCTGGCAGGACGAACAAATGGTACAATTTATTTGCTTGTTAAACATTAAAAAAAGTTCTCAAGGTGATTTGGATCATATGTTTAAAAAACTAATCTCAATTATTGAAAACAGAGTAACGGTTCAAAAATTAATTGAGAGTAAGACGGTCGAAGAATTGATAGAAATAATGGAGAAATGATATTGTGAATATTTTATTTATCCTAAGGATGTGCTCATTAGGTATTCATTGATTATTTTTGGAGCCATACAATGAAAGGTCTTTATATTATGTGTTTTCATGATAAGCCTTTTCCATTATTAATGGAAAAAGTTCAAAGCGAAACTAAATCGTTTTCATAGTATTATAAAGATATAGATCTTACTATTCAAAAGGAGGATGGCAAATGGGCAGCATTGGTGTATCTATTTATGCAGCAAAAAGTACTTTTGAAGCTGATAAAGCATATCTCGACCTCGCAAGAAAATACGGTTTTACTAGAATTTTTACAAGTTTATTGGAAATTGAGGACGATGCAGACACAGTTATTAATAAATTTAAGAAAATAATTGAGTATGGAAATTCTATCGGGATGGAAACCATCTTAGACATTAATCCAGGATTATTTAAACAACTGAATATTAGCTATGATGATCTTAGTTTCTTTAAAGAATTAGGAGCGGCGGGAATCCGCTTGGATATTGGTTTTACGGGATTAGAAGAATCGATGATGACAAAAAATTCAGACCATTTAAAAATTGAGGTAAATATGAGTAGTGGGACAAAATATCTCGAAAATATTTTAAGTTATCATCCAAACAAAGATAATTTTTGTGCATCTCACAATTTTTACCCACAAAAATACTCAGGTATTTCACAGTCCCACTTTGAAGAAACAACAGCTCTTTTTAATAAGCATAATGTACGAACCGCAGCCTTTGTTACGTCACAAGATGGTGAATTGGGGCCATGGCCAGTTCAAACAGGATTATGTACGCTAGAACAACATCGAAATTTAAATATCCAAACACAAGTCACTCATTATCGACTGATGGGAACCATTGATGATTTATTAATTGGAAATGCTTATGCTAGTGAGGAAGAGTTAAAGGCTATGTCAGATGCATATTTTGGTCCACATCCCATTTTTGAAATAGAATGTGTTGAGGGTTTATCAGATGTAGAAAAAAGAATTATTTTTGACGAAGTTCATATATATAGAGGAGACCGTTCGGAGTATATGATTCGTTCTACTTCAACACGAGTTAAATATAAAAATGAAGACTTTCCAGCCCATCATACTGACCCAATTAAAAAGGGTGATATCTTGATTGGTAATGATGATTTTGGCCAATATAAAGGTGAAACACAAATCGCTATTAAAGATATGGAGAATGATGGTACTCGGAATGTTGTGGGACAGATAAAAAAAGACGCCATCTTCTTATTAGATTATCTTAAGCCTTGGTCTAGCTTTAAAATGTCATGATCGCTTTTATAGATAGCACTGAGTGATCTCATGGTAAGTGAAGGCGTCATTACTATTATGAAACATCCTCATGACAGAATTCATATGAGGGAATATATAATTATTTAGGAGGATATGGATATGAAGACAATTATGTTAGTATGTTCAGCGGGTATGAGCACAAGCTTGTTAGTCACAAAGATGGAAAAAGAAGCCGAGCGTAGAAATATTGAAGCAGATATTTTTGCCGTTTCTGCTTCAGAAGTAGATGGTGTAATGGATAAAAAGACGATTGATGTCTTATTGCTTGGTCCACAGGTTCGCTATATGAAGGCTCAATTTGAAACAAAATTCAAAGGTGAAAATATTCCTGTTGATTCAATCGATATGAAGGACTATGGCATGATGAACGGTGAAAAAGTCTTAGCGCGAGCATTAGAACTCATTGAAAATAAATAAGCAGTTATTTAATTTTGCTCATTATTTTTATTTAGTAGAAGCGACACTGTAATATTAAAATAGTATAGTTTGGTTTTATCTAATCAAGTTAGCTAGAAATATTGATAGATTCGGAAAAGAAGTTTATTTTTAAGAGAACTTATCGATGAAGAAAAGTTAAAAGCTTCCAAGTATAAGAAAAACTCACCTTTATTCAAAGGGTGAGCAAGGGTGAGTTTTTCTAAGTGAACGAGTTAAGTCTTTGGTAGATAAAGAATTTTTCTGTAGTTTATTTATCAGAGGATAGATGATATTGGGTTCTATGATTTAAATATCGATAGCAATGAAGTGTGAACCACATGTGTGGATTTATAAGTTAGCCGATCTATAGAGAAAACAGAGGATCAAAGAAAGATCAGGCGCGACAATTACTATTCAATTGCTGCCCTTTCAGAATAAAGTTAGAAGTGTGTGTTCAAAAAGGGGGATGAAAGGGATCGTGTCGGTTGGGTTCGCCAAATTCTATTGCATTTTTTGATGGGGCGAGTAAGCGTAAATCACTTCGGTGGAAAGAGTAACCGAACTAAGGGAAGCCACGAAGGATTCACAGCGCAAAAATAAGGGGATTTCTTATCCTGATTTTCAGTCCCAACGTCGACATGAGTAACCACAGTCTTAGGACGTGAGCGATTTTAGCAGAAGTTCCTTTTCCTGAAGTACCGTTTTCACCGGACTTTTTGAACATCCTCTAGAAATGATATTTGTTATTATAATAAGGATGTGTGCTAAATGGTTGAAGGAAGTTTAGAGATGATTGCATTTCAGATTATTAGCAATGTTGGATCTGCAAAAAGTTTAATTATGGAGGCTCTTCATGCTGCTAGAGGAGGAGATTTTGTTCTATCAGAGGAAAAACTAGCAGAAGCTAATAAGTTCTTTGTTGAAGGACATAAAGTTCACGCTTCCTTAATTCAAAAGGAAGCGGCGGGAGAAAGGGTTGATCTTTCTATCCTTTTTATGCACGCAGAAGACCAGTTAATGAGTGCTGAAACAATTTCTGAATTAGCTAAAGAAATGATTGAAATGTATAAAAAAATTAATAACTAAGTTAAAGTGCGTGTTCAAAAAGGAGTATAAAACGAGCGGATAGTTCGAGACTGTGACATATTGAGACTCGGGTTTTCACAGGATATGCTGGGCTCTATATTGTCCATAAATGTCTCCGGTGGGACGAATAACTGCAAATTATTTCGGTGAAGCAAGTAACTGCGGTCCCAGTCCCAGAACGTGTCGAGAGTCTTTTACCTGCGATTACTATTTTAGTCGCCTTTTTGAGCAGTCACTTAAAGGATCATTACATATTTATTAAGTAATGGTCCTTTTTATCAAGTTATAAAGAGTCATAGATCATAGTAAGGGGGTGGATATAATAGAAAAGTATCTTGTATTTGATTTTGGTGGAACAAAAATCAAACATGGTTTGATCAATGCGAATGGTGAAATAATAACAAAAGCTACTTCTGAGACAGAAGCCGAGGATTTAGATAAGTTTCTCGACGTTCTATTTACCACGATTCATACGTATCAAATAAATAATCGGGTTCACGGGATTGCGATAAGCATGCCAGGCTATATAGATAATGATACAGGTTATAGTGAAAGAGCAGGTGCAATCGTTGCGCTAGATGGAAAGAATATTAAACAAATACTTGCAGAAAAATTTTCTTTGCCCATCGAAGTTGAAAATGATGGGAATTGTGCTGCGTTAGCAGAAAAGATGAGTGGTAATGCACAAGATGTTGATCACTTTATCTGTATGACAATTGGTACAGGGATTGGCGGGTGTCTTTATCTAAACGGCGATATATATCGCGGTTCTCGTCTACGTGCAGGAGAATTCGGAATGATGATTACACATCTTGCTGATGGAGAGAAGAAGGATATGCATCAAACAGCCGCATTTTCCAACCTAATAGCAGAATATAAATCATATAAAAATATGAACGATCATATAGAAGGAACACAGGTTTTTGAAGAAGTGAAAACAGACCCGAAAGTGAAACAAATAGTTGATCGCTGGATAGAACATATAACGCGGGGGATTTACAACCTTACCGTCACTTTAAATCCAGAGAAAATATTAATTTCAGGCGGTGTCAGCGCACAACCTTATTTGATAGAAGAAATTAATCGGCAGCTAAAGGATTATCAATATTGGCATGAATTCACTATTCCAGTTATTCGTTGTAAGTATTTAAATGACGCTGGTATGATCGGAGCTTTCTATCATTTTAAAACAATGCAGGAGGAAAGGAATAAATAATCGAGACCAGTTCATTTTAAATGGCTCTCTATTGGCTCTCTATGAGAGTGACTTCTACAATAAATCAAACTACAAATGATGAAGGAGGAATTAATAATGAAAAAAGGTCTTAAAATTGCAACAATAGGTGGCGGTTCTAGTTATACGCCGGAGTTAATTGAAGGGTTTATTAAACGCTATGATGAATTACCTGTATCAGAAATTTGGTTAGTTGATATTGAAGAGGGACAAGAGAAGATGAATATTGTAGGTAATCTAGCGAAACGTATGATTAAAAAAGCAGATTTACCCATTGATGTTCATTTAACATTAGATCGAAAAGCAGCACTAAAAGATGCTGACTTTGTAACCACTCAATTCCGTGTTGGTTTACTTGATGCACGCGCAGTAGATGAACGAATTCCATTAAAATATGGTGTATTAGGTCAGGAAACAAATGGACCGGGTGGTCTGTTTAAAGGATTACGAACAATCCCAGTTATTTTAGATATATGTAAAGATATCGAGGAATGGTGTCCAGATGCTTGGTTAATTAATTTTACCAATCCGGCTGGTATGGTGACAGAAGCAGTATTAAGATATTCAAATATAGATAAGGTGGTTGGATTGTGCAATGTGCCAATTGGAATGGAAATGGCTATTGCGAATCTTTTAGAGGTGGATCATTCTCGAGTACGGATTGACTTTGCCGGACTTAATCATATGGTGTATGGTCTGGATATCTATTTAGATGGTGTTAGTGTAAAAGATAAAGTAATTAAAATGGTTACAGATCTTGAAGATAGCAGTTTTGTTAAAAACATTCAAGGAGCTAGCTGGGAGCCAGAATTTCTTAAAGCTTTAGATGCGATTCCTTGCTCTTATCATAATTATTATTACAAGATGGGAGAAATGGTTGAAGACGTTAAAAAGGAAGCCGAAATCGAAGGGACACGTGCTGAAGTGGTTAAAAAACTTGAGCAAGATCTGTTTGAGTTATATAAAGATCCAAACTTAGATATTAAACCACCACAATTAGAGAAACGTGGTGGTGCCTACTATTCAGATGCAGCCGTTCGACTCATTTCAAGTATTTATAATGACAAAAAGGATATCCAGCCCGTTAATACGAGAAATAATGGTGCCATTGCGAGTATTCCCAACGATTCAGCTGTTGAGGTGAGCTGTATCATTACAAAGGATGGTCCAAAACCAATTACTATGGGTGATTTGCCAATCCCTGTACGTGGCCTTGTTCAACAAATTAAATCATTTGAACGGGTTTCTGCAGAGGCGGCAGTAACAGGTGATCGTAATCTTGCCATCTTAGCTCTAACAATTAATCCACTAGTTGCTTCAGATAAGGTAGCTAAACAAATTGTTGCTGAAATGCTTGAGGCTCATAAAAGATATTTACCACTATTTTTTAAGACTAATAATTAAATCATCCACAATAAAAGGGTTCTAGATTATGTGAAATCGAACCCTTTTTATTATATCCAATTTTCACTGCTGAATTTTCCAATGTAGACTAAATTGTTTAAAGTATGTGTTCAAAAAGGAAGGTGAAAAGATCTAGCGGATAAAATCATAACATCATGTTACAAGAGTGTTCAGTGAGATGAATGCTCGCACTAAGAAAAGCTTTGGGGTATTGACATTGCAAGAATAAGTCTATTTTCTAATTTGAAACTTAGTTCCAATGCCCGAATCGACTAAAATTGTTTTACAAGTCAGACGAACATCTTTTATATTTTAAGTATGAAAACTAATATAATGTTAACGATTGCAATGCAATGAACAGATGGTTATAATAGTTTTATAATTTCTTAATTAAAAAATTAATTTCCAAATAGGAAAGGTATGAAAAGATGAAAAAACAAGAGACGTTAGCTAAGATTCTAGATCAGAAGCTTGTTGCAGTTATACGTGGTGATACGGTAGAAGAAGCACAACAGGTTTCAGAAGCATGTATTTCTGGAGGAGTAAAAGGGATAGAATTGACTTTTACTTTAAATGGAGCGGAAAAAGTAATTGAAGAGTTATCATCTATTTACAAAGATGATGACGATGTTGTTATTGGTGCTGGAACAGTATTAGATGTGACAACAGCTAGAATTGCCATTTTAGCAGGGGCTCAATTTATTGTTAGCCCAGGTTTTGATAAAGAAACAGCTTTACTATGTAACACTTATCACATCCCTTATTTACCAGGATGTATAACCATTACAGAAATGTTGACGGCTCTAAAATACGGAGCCGATGTGATCAAGCTTTTTCCGGGTGATTTAGTTAGTCCTAACTATATAACCACAGTAAAAGGTCCCCTGCCTCACATTCAATTGATGCCAACAGGTGGAGTTAATGCTGATAATATTACTGAGTGGCTAGGCAAAGGCGCTGTTGCAGTAGGAATAGGAAGTAACTTAACCTCATTAAAAAAATTAGGTTCATTAGAAAAGATTACAGCACAAGCCCAAAAATATGTTGAAAAAGTTTCCGCTTTAAAGTAGGTGACCAAATGAATAAGATCATTACTTTTGGAGAAATTTTATCAAGATTATCGACAGAGCAAGGCCAACGACTAGCTAATACAACACAATTACGACTTCACTTTGGCGGAGCGGAAGCTAATGTAGCGGCTTCACTTGCGCAATATGGACATCGAACTGCTATGGTATCAAGATTACCGGCAAATATGTTGAGTGATCATGTTATAAATTATTTAAAATCAATGAATGTTAACACAGATTTAATCGCTTTTGGTGGTGATCGTCTGGGTTCTTATTATCTTGAAGTAGGTGTGGGGAATAGAGGATCTAAAGTTGTTTATGATCGAAAGCATTCAAGTTTTTCGCAACTAAATGAAACGATGCTCGATTATGAACGTATCCTTAAGGATGCAACGCTTATCCATGTAACAGGTATTACTACAGCTTTGTCAATAGAAATGGTTGATATAGTTGAGAATCTGTTTAAAGAAGCTAAAAATCGCGGTATATTAATTAGTTTTGATTTTAATTATCGAACAAAGCTATGGTCACAAAAAGAAGCGGGTTTAGCTTTTAGGCGTTTACTTCCTTATATCGATATCTGCTCATGTGCTGAATTAGATATGATTCACTTACTAGGCTATCCTGAATTAGATCAAGAACTTAATTATGAAAAGAGACTAGCCGTTCATTATAAGCAGTTAAAAAATGATTATCCAAATTTGAAACTTTGTATATCGACAAAACGAAACAATATATCTGCCACACACAATGCTTTAAAAGGTTATCTATATGCTGATGATACTTTATATCAATCCAAAACATACGATATAGACCATATTATAGATCGTGTTGGAGGTGGTGATGCATTCGTAGCGGGTATTCTTCATGGATATATTAATGAATGGAAGTTTGATAGGATTATTTCTTTTGCAACAGCTGCTTCAGTTTTGAAGCATACCATATTAGGAGATGCTAATTTAGTGACAGAGGCTGAAGTTATGGAAATGATCAAGGGCGGCAATCAAATTTCAAGGTAATTATCCAAGCTTAGATACAAATGATCGTATAAAAAAGACGAGAGTGTCAATCAGCCACTTTCGTCTTTTTTAGCTTAACTCTGCTAATATATGCTCTCTGCAAATCAAAATGTTCTTTATTAAGTCGTTCAATAGCTTATCGTTTAAACGGAATTTGGGTAAGCTGACGCTGATAGCACCATAATTTTTCCCATTCAATGTTATACTACTTCCAACACAAAATACTTCAGATTCATGTTCACCATCGTCAAAGGCATAGCTTAATTCTTTTACTTGTTCAATTTCTTCATAAAGCTGTTGATGAGTTAGGATTGTATTTTCAGTAAATTTAACAAACGGATTTGTTTCTAAATACTGTTGTATTTGTTCATCAGTAAAGTCAGCAAGAACAGCTTTCCCCATTGCAGAACAATAAAGAGGAATGGTTTTTCCAATTTCCGAATAAAGCGAAACGGGCTTTTTACTTTCAATTTTTGAAATATATTTAATATGATTAAGCTCATTAATGCCTAAGTGAACCGTTTCTTCCGTCATTCTTTGTAACTTTTCAAGGTGTGGCTGCGCTATTTGTTTAATACTAACTTGATGTAAGCTTTTGTTGGCATATTTAATTAATCTTGGTCCTAGGCTAAATGTTTTTGTATCAGGATCCTTTTGTACATAACCAATTAATAATAATGTATTTAAAATTTTTAATGTTGTAGGGTTTGTTAATTCTGTTTGTTTTGCAATTTCGTTTAGTTTTTTCGGCTGGTTTTGTTGCGATAGATAATCAAGGATTTGATCAGCTTTCAATAAGACACTTCCATAAGGTTGTTTTGTTTCTGCCATATTATAAATCCTCCATATTAAATTGAAACATATTATATCTAAGTATATCAAAAAGCGATGATACTGCAATGCTGGCTTTATTGTAGTTGCTTGTTATGGATCACTTATTATATTTTATCACAGATAACCGTCCATAAAACTCGGGGCAACAATGGGTTTCGATGGGGTGAGTAACCGCAAATATCTTCGGTGGGACGAGTAATCGCAGCAATGTTGTCAGGCTAAGCAAAGTAATCGATCAAGAGGGTGGAACAAAAAGATTTATTCATGAACAAACAGAATATGGATATAGAGGGCCCCCCTCGGCAGATGAGATATGTTCCGCTTTCCTCGAAAATATAGAGCGATTTTCTTCGTGCGATGGATTGCTGCCGAAGCATTCCTTGTCCTGTAGGCCCAACTCCCACTGATTGAAGTTTCGCTTTATCAATAAGCGTGACTATTAGCGTGGTGAATAGTACAATGGATGTAACTGTTGCTAGCTCAAAGGTCCCCATTATCCCCTCCTATTCTTTACTAACAAGGAATGACTGTTCTATAATAGTTAAGAAAAGCTATTTTTTCCTTTCAGTAGTGGGAATATAATATACATCCATTTTATCTAAGTTAATGAATCTTATATATAAATTTTTACCAATTATAGAGTCATTTGGTTTAGTAAGCCGATTATAGAGATTGTTCAAAAAGTCTAATGAAAATGACGTATCAACAATAGGGAATATTCGATTAACTATCGACATGTTTAGAAACTCAGAATAAGACAGACGCTTATTCGTGTGATGTGATTGCTCTGTGGTTTTCCTTAGTTCAGTTACTCGTCTTATTGAAAGTCATTTGTAAGTTATTACATTAGGTGAAAGGGCGTTGCTTTGAACTCCTTGATTCTTTTTCTGAACTTTTGAGTACCACTTGTAAAGCTTTTTTAAATAATAATCATTTTCTTTGCTGCTTGCTATCATTATCTACATCATCAGCCCAATGGATTCCTTTCAGAAGTGATTGTCACTATTTCTAAATGATTCTAATTTTATTGTAAATCAGCATATCTAAAAGGACGTGGTATATATGCTTAATAAGCGACAAAGGGTTATCCTTGCATACATCCTATATACAAAGCCATATTTAAAGGGTGAACCGCTGGCTGAGATTGTTCATATTTCACATCAAACGCTTCAAAGAGAAATAAATGCTATAAATGATGAAATAAAAGAATTTCAAGTGGAAATTAAAATTTCAAAAAAGGGACATTATTTTATTCCACAAAAACATGAGGTGCAAATTGTTCAATATATCGCAGGTCTGGGTGCTGTGGATACAAGTAATACGAACCATCATATGATGTGGGAGCGCATTAATATTATTTTGGGCATTCTATTATTTGAACGAGACTTTATCAGCATGGAGGATTTAGCGAATAAACTTTATGTTTCTAAATCAATGATTAATTTGCATATAAAAGAAATAAATAAGGTTATTTATCGAACAAAAGGGTTAGATCTGACTATATCAAAGACGAAAGGAATTCGCCTACATGGAAAAGAAGAGGCCAAGCGATTTTTATTATCAAAAATTATGCTTCAAGGCTTAGACTTAAAGCAAATTGTTCCATTATTTAGTGAGGGTGATCAACTTCCATACTATAACCCTAAAGAGATCGAAATAAAAATACGGAAAATACTAGTGGATCAACAAGTTATTATCTCAGGCAGAGCATTTGAAATTGTTATATCAGGTATTAGAGTTTGTATCATCCGAAATTATTTAGGCTATAAGATACCGAGCACATCTAGCCAGCCATTATCTTTACTGCCATTAATTAAAAAGATAGATGAACAATTGCAGCAAATGGAAATCTACTTAAGTGAACAAGACTTATATTTTATGGAAAAGGCAATTATAGAACAGGAAACGTTTGATGATCATGCTCGGCGAAACCAGGAAGATATAGAGATGGCAACTTTGCTTATTCACCACATAGAAGAACTGACCAAACTGAATTTAGCAAAAGATAGGGATTTCAAGGATGGTTTAATTTTCTATCTTCATCAAACACATCAGCGGATTTACAATGGTCAGGCGTACACAAATTTTCATAAAAGACAAATCAATCGTTTATTTCCTATGACAGCGGCATTAATGAATCATTGTAAACAGGCTTGGTTAGAGAGGGTAGATTATTTACCGGAATCAGAACTAGCTTATATTACATTGTTTATTGGTAGATATATTGAAGCCATGGAGGAATCACTACGCTTGCTCCTTGTATCTAATGAAAATAGTGTATTGATTAATTGGTTTGAGAAGGAGATAAAGCGAATTGCAGGCTCTAAAGTGAAAATTACTCAAGTTATTCCTCAGTATTTATACGATGAAACCCTAGATCAACAATTAGAGGCAATGGACGTTATTGTAACAACAGAGATGATCGAGCCAATGGGTATACCAATTGTTTATATCCACAGCTTGTTTACTGAGACAGAAGAATTCATATTGGAAGACCAGTTAAATTATCTTATAACAGACAAGGAGCAGGAGAAATTAAAGAGGTTACAAAAAGATATTATACAATCTGATTCCTTTTATCGTTTGCCAAAGAAGCTGAAAACAGTAGAAGAGGGT
Source organism: Amphibacillus sp. Q70 (assembly GCF_052055485.1). Classification (GTDB taxonomy): domain Bacteria; phylum Bacillota; class Bacilli; order Bacillales; family Amphibacillaceae; genus Amphibacillus. Next base: position 1,486,194 of record NZ_CP197171.1, read on the forward strand.
ACTCGATATATGCTAGAACAAGCAAATTTAGGGGATGTCATTAGTCAAGAAGATGTATTAGATAGCTATATTTCCAACGATTCTAAGGTGGGTTTATTTTCTATTATTACAACAAATAGCGTTCATTCGACTTTACTTATTGGTCAACTTGAAAAACAATTAACCTTTAGGACAAGTCCAGTAAAGACGATTATTATCGCTCTTTATAATATTCACGATAATAAGGCAGTGACCTTTTATCAAATTGTTAAACACTTATTAGCACAAAATCAATCAGGTAGATCAAGTAAGGTGAAAAATTATCAAGAACTGGAATCACTATTATATTAACCAGATAAAGCTGTTCAGTTTTTTTACGATTTTTAAGCAAAAAAACTGAATGGCTTTTTTATATGGTTTGGCTTATTGTAAAAATATAGAGAGACATAAGTTTCAAGACAACAGGACATGGAGGGATTACGATGGATTGGAAAGATATAGAGTCATATCCAAACGACTTTTTATGGGGGGCATCAACGTCGTCTTTTCAAATCGAGGGGGCTGCAACGACAGATGGAAAAGGGCTATCTGTTATTGATGTGATGGAGAAACAACCTGATATAACTGATTTTTCAATTGCCGCTGACCATTATCATCATCTGGAGGAAGATGTTGCATTAATGGCAGATATGGGTTTAAAGGTATATCGGTTTTCCATTTCATGGACGCGTATCTTCCCACAAGGTAATGGTGAAGTTAATCAAGCCGGAGTAGATTTTTATAATCGGCTGATTGATGCTTTGAAGAAGTATCAGATTGAACCGCTTGTAACGATTTACCATTTTGATTATCCTCAGGCACTTGTTGATCAATATGGAGGATGGCTATCGAGACAAAGTATAACGGATTATCATCGATATGCAACATTTCTATTGAAAACATTCGGTGACCGAGTGAAATACTGGTTGACTATTAATGAGCAGGATCATGTCATTCGTTTTCCATCTAGGTTAGGAATTAAGGAATGTACCTATGCTGAGCAATTACGCTTAGGCTATCAAGCTAACCATCATATGTGTTTAGCTACTGCTCGCGTGATTCAAACATTTCACGAGTTAGGGATGACAGGGAAAATTGGCCCAGCTGTATCTTATTCATGGATACATCCATACTCAGCTAACCCTATGGATGTATTAGCCAGTAAAGATGCCACTATAATAAAAAATAATTATTTATTAGATTTACATTGTAAAGGTAAGTACAATAAGGTGTTTTGGAGATATTTAGAAGAGAGGCATTATCTACCAAAGATAGAAGCAGGAGACATGGAATTATTGAGGGAAAATCCCCCAACTATGATAGGGGTTAACTATTATTATTCTGAAACAGTAAAAGCCTTTCCTACGAGTAGTGAGTATCCGATTGGCTATCATAAAGAGACTCCACTTCCGACGGCAGAGGCCGGAATATTTGAAGTAGTAAACAACGAGCAGTTATCTGCAACTGATTGGGGCTGGGAAATTGATCCGATTGGATTGAGGCTCACATTACGTGAGTTATATGACAGATATGAGCTGCCACTTATTATTACAGAGAATGGTATTGGTGCTTATGACAAATTAGAAGCGGATGACAAGATACAGGATGATTATCGAATCGATTACCTGCAGAAGCACCTGCAGCAATTGCAGTTAGCTATAACTGAAGGAGTTGACATTCTGGGCTATTGTGCGTGGTCTTTTATGGATCTGGTCAGTGGTCGTAATGGGATGGAGAAAAGGTATGGGTTTGTCTATATTAATCGAGATGATTTTGATTTGAAGGATTTACGCAGAGTGAAGAAACAAAGTTTTTATTGGTATCAAAAGGTGATTCGTTCCAACGGAAAATATATCTGGAGAGATTAGTATGCGTAACAAAAATAGGAGGTTAACACAATGGATACATTAATTAACAAGGTTTATGAGCTGGGAAATAATAATTATTGTATTAAAGAAGCTGATTCCACGAGTTGTTATTTATTAGTTGGTAAGGAGAAGGCCTTATTGTTTGACACAGCCTATGGTTATGAAGACATTCGACCTATTATTCAACAAATAACGGATTTGCCTCTTGTTGTTGTTAATAGCCATGGTGACCCTGACCATGCTCTCGGTAATTATTGGTTTGACGAGGTGTTTATTCATGAGTTGGATTTAGGAAAATTGTTTCAAAATGATAATCCTGATATTAAGAAGAAAGCGATTGACTATCGCTTGAACAAAAAGCCTGAATTACAAGGTGCTATTGATGAACCTTCTTATTTAGCATCGACGATCAAACATGTGAATTATCGGTTTGTTCGAGAGGGAGATGTATTTGACTTAGGTCAAAAATCATTAGAAGTGATTCATTTGCCAGGTCATTCATATGGATGTATTGCCCTTTTAGATCAAGATAATGGTGATTTATTTAGTGGTGACATGGTAACAAAACATAATATTTGGTATTTCTTAACGAACGACGAACAAGCTCCTTTTAACATGGCTTATGCTGCTTACGATAAATTATTAAGACGAAAAGATGAAATTGGTGATATCTATCCAGCGCATGGACCTTTTCCCATTCAATCCGATATCATTACCCAGTTGAAAAAGGCATTAGCTGATATCAAAGTAAATCACCAACAGGATGAGTTGTTTGAATCGTTTGTCGGGAATGGCTATAAGCATTATTACAAAGATACCCTGATTATTTATTCCAAGGAAAGATTACAAGAATTTATCGAAGAAGATTAAGGGGGGATTAAAGTGGACATGAGTAAACTAGCAGAAAATATTATTTCATTGGTAGGTGGAAAAGAGAGTATAGATTCTGTCACGCACTGTATGACTCGGTTGCGGTTTGTATTAACAGATGATATGGAAGCAGAAACTAACAAAGAACAACTAGAAAGCTTGGAAGGTGTTGCAGGAGTTGTTAATAATGGTGGGCAGTTCCAAGTGATTATCGGCAACAATGTGGAAACAGTATATCAAGAGATAGAGGCTCAATTAGGAAAAGAGAAGGAAGAAGGTTCGAAGGAAGATAAACGAAATTGGTTAGATCGTTTCTTTGATACACTATCCGGTATCTTTGTCCCTGTTATTCCTGCTATAGCTGGTGCAGGAATTCTCAAAGGATTACTGGTTGTATTGGTGAATCTGGGCTGGGTTTCTGGAGAATCAAATACGTATATGGTTTTAGATGTGATTTCTGATGCCGTATTTTATTTCTTGCCTATTTTACTAGCGTTTAATGCAGCTAAGAAGTTTCGCTGTAATCCAATCATTGCAGCAACGATTGGGACCATTCTATTACATCCTACATTTACTGGTGTAGTTGCAGAGGGGAACGTCGCAATTGATTTCTTTTCTATCCCATTTACTTTAATGAATTATTCCTCTTCTGTATTACCGATTATTATTGGTGTATGGCTGTTGTCCTATATCGAACGATTTATTAAATCTTGGATGCCGAAAGTATTGGATATTGTCTTCACCCCAGTTTTTTCATTGCTTATTACGGTACCGATAATTCTGATAGTGATTGGTCCCATAAGTATTTGGATAGGGGATTTAGTTTCAACAGGAATTAATGCCTTATATAGTAATCTAACCTTTATTGCAGGGATGGTTTTGGGTGCTGTGTATCCATTGCTTGTATTAACAGGTACGCATTATGGATTATTACCGATTATGTTGCAAAATATATCATCCAATGGCTATGATGTTATTTTAGCACTGTGTGCAGCAGGTAATACAGCTGTTGCAGGAACTGTACTTAGCGTCTATTTCAAAGCGAAAAGTAAAACCAATAAGTCACTCTCCATTTCCTCTACAATAAGTGGTTTGATAGGCGTTGTTGAACCAGGATTATATGGACTTATTATCAAATATAAAAAGTTATTTGGTGCGGTATTTGCTGGTGGAGCAGCTGGTGGTTTGATAATGGGGATTTTTCAAGTGGAGAGTACGGGGTTCGGACTTAATCCCCTTGGTGGTTTGCCAGTATTTTTCGGTGATACATTCAGTTATTATTTAATTGGTATTACGGTTTCCTTTATTGTAAGTTTGGTTGTTGGTTTGATTATTGGCTTGCCTGAGGAAGAAAATAAATGAATCGGAACAGTTCCATCAAAGGTAGATCAGATGGAACTGTTTTTTTATCAGGAAATTTGAGATTAACTTTTTTCTAAATATTATTCAATAGTTGCTCAAGAAGATATTAGAGTATCCTTTACTTCAATCCCTTTTTTAAGTAGTTATTAATAATTTCTTGTTGGATAGCTGGATGGCAGGTTAGAGAGGATTCTCTCGTTAACATATTTATCGGTTCACCTGCTAAATTGGTTGAAACCGCACCTACTTCATTAGCAATAACCATCCCTCCGGCAATGTCCCACGGAGCAAGATTCATAGCTAGATAGCCATCGACTATCCCCTCGGCAATAAAGGCAAGCTTTAGTGCTGCACTCCCATAAGTTCTTGTACCGAGCACCTTTTTTACTAATTGCTTTGTAATAGTTTCGTCAATTATTTCATTTTCATATAACCAGTAATGATTGAAGCCGAGTATCGCATCTTCAAGTTCTAGAGTATCTGCTAAGGAAGGTAACTTTTGCTCATTTTTATAAGCGCCTTCGTCTTTTAATCCAACATATAAATTCTCTGCCATACAATCATAGACTAATCCAATTTCACCAATTCCTTGGTGGAAAATACCGATCGATATGGCAAAGTTTCTTTTTTGTTTAACGAAATTCATTGTACCGTCAATGGGGTCAACGATCCATACAGTCCCAGCTAAAGATTCAATATCATCGCCGTAGCCCTCTTCGCTGAGTAAGAGGTGATCAGGAAATGTCTCTTTAATTTTAGCGGCTAGAAAAGATTCGACTTCTTTGTCAAGCTCAGTAACCAAATCCTTAGGGTTTGATTTGGTTTCAATAATTAATGGATCGTTAATTTTAGAGCGAATAAGTTCTCCAGCTTCTAAAGTCCATTTTTTAGCATGCGAAAAAATGTCAGTTCGTTTTGTTTTATCCATGTATTATCCTCCTTAGACTGATCTTTTTTGCACTATCAGAAAATATAAGATCTTATTTGAAGATAGTGTAAAGAAAACTAGAGCTTTCACCATAAAGATTTAGTGATAAGCCACGTTTTTACTTTTCTGAAATGGATCAGTTAAATCAATATCAAAATAATCTATTATTAGTATAGCATAGTATAATTATTTGATAAGGCTTGGCCTGTCATAAGCTAATTTGAATACTGATTAAAAAAAGTTGTTCAGATAAAGAGATACACTCAAAAAAAGAGCTAAGGTATAATAAAATGGTTGTCCTAAGTCTCTTTTTGATTATTCTATTAATCCTTCTTTAAGCAAGTAATCCTTGGCGATGTCAGTTGAGCTTTGCCCTTCAACTCCGACTTGATAATTCATTTCACGCATTTCATCATCAGTAATTTTCCCGGCTAGTTGATTAAGAACTTCTTCAAGTTCTGGATATTCTTCTAATGTTTCCGTTCTAATCAAAGGTGCTCCTTGATAAGGTGGAAATAACTCTTGATCGTCTTCTAAAACCGCCAATTCATATCTTCTAATTTCACTATCGGTTGAATAAGCGTCAAGCAAGTTAATGTCACCTTGTTCTACGGCTGTATAGCGAAGTGTTGGTTCCATAGTCGTAATGTTTGGGAATGTCAGATTATATACCTCCTGAATACCTTGGTAACCATCTTCTCGATCAGAGAATTCTAATGTAAAACCAACTAATAATTCGTCTTCTAGACCATGTAAATCTGAGATTGTCTCGAGCTGATGTTCTTCCGCAAGATCCTGTGGTACTGCCAAGGTGTAAGTGTTGTTATATGCCATGGGTTCCAATAAAACGAGATTGGCTTCTTCAAGAATATTGTCACGCGCTTGGGCATACACTTCCTCTTCATTATTACTAATGGCTTCTTCATTTAAGAATTCACTAATAATCGTACCTGTAAATTCAGGATAGACGTCGATATTTCCTGATTGTAAGGCATTATATAGAAACGAGGTTTTACCAAGGCTCGGTTCTAATTCTACCTGGATATCTGTTTCTTCCTCAATGAGTAGTTTGTACATATTAATTAGAATTTCAGGTTCCGTTCCTAGTTTTCCACCAATGATTAACGTATCTTGATTACCTTTTACTAAATTTGGTACTATAGAAAAACTAAAGGTAATCACAATAATAATTACAATAGTAACAAGTGATTTCTGGTACGATAAATTCTCCATCTTTCGTAACAAGAAATCAAAAACAATGGCTAATAGTGCGGCAGGAATGGCTCCTAAAATAATCAGAGCAGAATTATTGCGATCGATCCCTAGCAGAATTAGATCACCCAAACCACCTGCTCCAATAAGAGCGGCAAGTGTTGCGGTACCAATGATAAGTACCATGGCGGTGCGAATACCAGCCATAATGACAGGCATGGCTAAAGGTAATTCTACTTTTTGTAGTCTCTTAGCTTGATTCATTCCCATTGCCTTGGAAGCTTCAATCAATGATGTGTCAATCTCTTTAATGCCTGTATAGGTATTGCGTAAAATGGGCAGCAAGGCATAGATGACTAATGCGATGATGGCTGGAAGTCGTCCAATACCGAATAAAGGAATAAATAGACCGAGCAATGCTAATGAAGGGATGGTCTGTAATACAGCGGTTATCCCGATAACCCCCTCTGCTACTCTTTCCTTTCTAGTTAAGAAGATCCCCAGTGGAATAGCAATCATTACTGCAAAGAAGAGAGCGATAAAGGAGATCTGAATATGCTCCACCAATGCTTGCCAAAGATCACCTTGCCTACTTTGAAATTCTTGCAGGATACTAATCATAAGCGGTCTCTCCTTTGCCTGTTTGCTTGGAAAAGTGAACAATCATCATTTGCCTATTTACATAGCCTATCACTTTGCCGCTTTTCTCAACAAAAACGTGTTCTCGCTCTGATAACGCATGCAGTGTTTCTTCTAGTGAGGCAGAATGTGAAAGTTGTGCTTGCCTTATATCTAAGCCCTCTTTTTCAATAGGCTTCACCAAAGCTTGCAAATCAAAGTCTATAACAGGTTTCCCAATTGAACCAACAAAATCCCTAACGAAGTCATCAGCAGGTGAGTAGATAATTTCATCAGGAGTACCAATTTGCACAATTTTCCCTTTATTCATCAAGCAAATACGATCTGCTAGTTTAACCGCTTCTTGCATATCATGGGTAACAAACACAATTGTCTTCTGAATAGTTTGTTTAAGATGAAGGATATCATCTTGTAATTTCTCTCGACTAATGGGATCTAATGCACTAAAGGGTTCATCCATAAGAATAATATCAGGATCGGCTGCTAATGCCCTTACTACGCCAATCCTTTGTTGTTGTCCCCCCGACAATTCACTAGGTTTTCTATGTCGATAGGTTGCTGGGTCTAAACCGACCATATTTAATAATTGTGTGACACGTTCGTTAATTTTCTGTTTGCCCCAATGCTTTAATTCTGGGACGATTGCAATATTTTCTTCAATCGTCATATGTGGGAACAAGGCGATTTGTTGAAGCACATAACCAATATTCCAGCGTAACTCCTCTAGTTGATATTCACTGATTTTTCGATCATCGATAAAAATTGTGCCATCTGAAATGGGAATTAAACGATTAATCATTTTTAAAGTAGTAGTTTTTCCACAGCCGCTAGGGCCGATTAAGACAAAGAATTCCCCTTGTCTTATCTTCAGATCAATGGAGTCTACTGCGATGGTGCCATCAGGATATTGCTTGCTTACATTTTCAAATGTGATCATAGAAAAGATACTCCTCTCTACCATTTCAACTATATCTTGACGTCGTCATGTGCGATTATATATTATTGGCATAAATGAACAAGCTTATCTACATTGATTTCCTTCCTGATAATCAAAATTCTCATTTTATTGTAAAATAACAATTAATTAAATGGAAGTAGATAGTTTTTTATAAGCCACTTATCTGATCGAAAGGTGCGTACTTCTTTTTCAAAAACTTACAAATAGAAATAACGGCGAGTGGAAGTATAAAAGATTATCAGACAGCAAAGACCGGCGCCACAAGAGTAGGCACATTTGCAAGTATAAAACTTCAAGAATACTAGCGATTTTAATCATATAAATGAATCCATTTCATAACGAGGAAAAGGATTGGTTAAATACAATGAACTAAATCGTGAAAATGAAAGAATCTGTATCTTCATTTAAATAAACTTTAATATTTTGAGGCTGTCTCGAAGGTAAAGAAGAAACACGAAGAGCCAAACGATCATTTTTTTATAACGAATAATCGATTGGCTCTTTTAATAGAAATCATGTCATAGACTATGGTATCACTAGAAAAAGTGAGCATTTATGTTGTGAAAGTTCCGTGAACGCCCTATTTAAAGGGAGCTGAGCAGTCAATCATACTGACATTAGTCGGATTTTCCCCGTACTGGAATCGTAATAACGAACAACTTTCAACATAATGGCTCCGCTGTCCCCAGCGATTTCGTGAGATTCAAAGTGCTAGTATAAGTAAATGACATAGTTATTTTTAGTCAACCCTTAATTTTGTCCCTAGCTTAGTGTGATTTTGATGAGGTATAAACCTATGAAAAAAGCTTAATCAATGCTTGTGTGCCACTATCTTCTTCGCCTGCCTCAGCTAATTCTTGATAAAGCGAGAGTGCTAGTTTTAATCCAGGCGTAGATAAGCCCATTTCCTCTGCGGTTTCTAATGCAATTGTCATATCTTTAATGAAATGCTTGATATAGAAACCTGGTGCGAAATCACCTTTAATCATCCGTGGTGCTAGATTAGTTAATGACCAGCTTCCAGCCGCACCTGTTGTGATACTTTCGAGAACTCGTGATGGATCAAGTCCAGCCTTCCTAGCATAGGCAATCGCTTCAGATACACCGAGCATATTTGAGGCAATTGTAATTTGATTACACATTTTTGTATGTTGCCCAGCCCCAGCAGGTCCTTGGTGAACGATTTTTTCACCCATTATTTCAAAAAGCGGCAGGGCACGTTCAAATCCCTCCTGATCACCACCAACCATAATGGCTAGCTTTCCACTTTTTGCGCCAATATCACCACCAGATACGGGAGCATCCAATGCAGTTAATCCTTTTGCCTTGGCGGCTTTGGCGATTTCCTCTGCAAGAGTAGGTTTAGAGGTAGTCATATCAATTAATAAACTACCTGCCTTTGCATGTTTAATGATCCCTGTTTCACTTAGATAAACGTCTTCTACATCATTAGGGTAACCAACAATAGTAATAATGACATCGGCTGCTTGGGCGAGATCAGCTATTGAATGTTGCCAAGTAGCGCCTTGTTCCAGTAAATTCATTGCTTTCTGTTTTGTTCTTGTGAAAATATGCAGTTCATGTCCTGATTTTAATAAATTAAGAGCCATGCTATTTCCCATTACACCCGTTCCGATAAAGCCAATACGTGTCATTGTTATACCACTTTCCTTTCAAGTGTTCTTATGATAAGTTTAACGTAAACAATGGAAAAAAACAAAAGGAAATCCCCTTTTGATAGAGCGTGAAAGATACAGGATTTCTTAATAGGATAATCGAATGAGGGATAGAACAAATGAATAGAAGAATTGATGATAATATTATGTTAATACCTTATGATGGAATACGTGATGAGGCCTTAGTCTGGTATACGGATCCCGATATTCAGTGGTTGGTAAATAAGACGCGAGACCCGTACTCAAAAGAACAGCTTCAAAATATGTATCAATGGCAAAAGGAAAATGGAGAGCTGTATTATATTGAATATCAAGAGAAAGAGAAAATGGCTACTATTGGTGATGTTTGGCTTAGTGCTGATAATTTTGCCATTGTTTTGGCTCAAGGCTATCAAAATAAAGGGATTGGAACAAGGATTATTAAATACTTTTTAAGTGAATTGAAAAAGTCTGGGAGAAAAGAGCTGTTAGTTGATGAAGTGTATGATTGGAATGAAGGGTCTAACAAGTTATTTCAAAAGTTAGGCTTTAAAAAAATCCAAAAGGATGAACATTCATCATATGTCTATAAATTTTAGATCATAATATTGAACTTGGCCATCATGATATAGCTAGGTCAATTGGAGTTGATTTTATGAAAAAGAATTGTTTTAAGTATTTGTTTATCTTTCTTTTTTCATTTAACTGATTTCACCTTATTGGATGAACGCGAAGTACAGGGAATTGCTTTGTGGGAAGATTTACTGATTTGGGCGAGTCTCTATGGCTTGGCAGAAGCAATTGCTAAACAATTAGAGCAATTTTATCCGCGATATATCGGGCAAGGTCAAATCTCTTATGCTGATATCTATCTGATGAGTCTGTTAACTAGAAGCTTTTCTTCAGGCCATCAAAGTGGGGTTAGTGCCACAGCTGGTGGTGGAGGCGGTGTTCGCTAAAGCTGCTGATTTAAATCAATGATGATAGTTTCACCTTATCATAGAAATCGTTCTTACTTTTTCCGTGATAAGGTGTTTTTTTACCCTAAATACTGTATATATCACCTTTTCAATTCATATTATTTAAGTGGAATGATAATAATAGGGAGGAACGGTGATAAAGTGGCTGATGATAAAGAAAGAAGACCTGCTGATGATAATCGTAAAAATGAACAGTTGAATCAATACCGTAAACAAAATACGGGTAAAGGCAAAAAACTAACCAGTGATGCCGGTTTGAATATTTCAAATGATGATTGGTCATTACGAGCAGGTCGACGAGGACCGACGTTACTTCAAGATGCTCACTTTTATAAGAAACAATCTCACTTTAATCGTGAACGGATTCCAGAGCGTGTCGTTCATGCGAGGGGATTTGGTGCGTATGGTGAGTTTGAATGTTTTAAATCAATGGAACATGTCACGAGAGCTCATTTTTTACAACAACCCGGTAGAAAAACGCCGATTTTTGTTCGTTTTTCCACCTTAATTGGCAGTAAAGGTTCGAAGGATACCGCACAGGATATTAGAGGTTTTGCCGTGAAGTTTTATACAGAAGAAGGGAATTATGATTCATTAGGGTTAACTTTTCCGGTATTTTTGGTTTCTGATGCGATGAAATTTGTTGATGCCGTTCATGCGATTAAGCCAGAGCCTAGAAATGATATCCCACAGGCGACCTCTGCCCATGATAATTTCTGGGACTATGTTTCAAATAATCAGGAAACAGCCCATATGATTATGTGGCTCATGTCAGGTTACTCTAGACCAAAAAGCTTTCGGATGATGGACGGTTATCCAATTAATACATTTCGATTCATTAATGAGCAAGGGAAGGCGACTTTTGTTCGTTTCCATTTCAAAGCTGTCCTTGGTGCTCATTCGTTATTATTAGATGAAGCGGGTGTGATTGGTGGTGTTGATCCAGACTTCCATCGCCGTGATTTAATTGAAGCGATTGAGAAAGAGGCTTACCCTGAATATGAATTTGGTGTCCAATTGATAGCTGAGGAAGATGAATTCAACTATGATTTCGATGTTTTGGATGATACAAAATTATGGCCAGAAGAAGAAATTCCGGTCGAAATTATCGGTAAGATGACCCTAAATCGTTTGCCTGATAATGAGTTTGCAGAAACGGAACAATCTTCCTTTGATCCATCAAACCTTGTGCCTGGAATTGATTTTTCAAATGATCCCGTCCTGCAGGGGCGTGCTTTCGCCTACCGGGATACGGATTATCATCGATTAGGGACAGGAAATATTGAGGAAATTCCCGTAAATAGGCCGATAAAAGAGGTGAATTTCAATCAAAGGGACAGTTATGTCAGACATCGGATCGATATCGATCGTGTCAATTATAAAAATAATTCATTAGCAGGAAATACACCCGCAACAACACCACCAGAAGAAGGGGGTTATGAGAATTATCCTGGTAAAGTCGAAGGCTTTGTTACCAGAGACATACCAAGTCAATCTTTTACGGATTACTTTTCTCAAGCTCGTCTTTTCTGGAATAGCATGACAGATGTTGAAAAAGACCAGATCATTGATTCCTTTGTTTATCATGTTGGTCATGTCAAAAGCCGCTCGGTTCGTCAACAAACCGTTGATATGTTTGCCAATGTTGATCAAGGCATGGCAACAACTATGGCAGATTATCTTGGAGTCAATCCGCCAAAGGGAACAAACGTGAAGGTCACCAAAAGCTCTCCAGCACTCAGTTTAGCGAACATGCCGCATTATGCTTATACCCAAAAAGTGGCTGTTTTAATTGGAGATGGTTTTAACGGTGAGGAAGTAAGCCAAGTGCTAAGCTTTCTAGAGCAATCAGGTGTATTTATCGATATTATTAGCGAAAAACTTGGAACGATAACGGGGACTCATGGAATGAAATTAAAGGTGGATAAAATCTTTGCCGTGACTTATCCTGTCTTATATGATTCATTTTATATTGTTGGTGGAAGAGCAGAAAATGAAGCAAAATTCATTCAAGATATCATGGAATTTATTCATGAAGCTTACAAATCCTATAAACCAATAGGTGTAGCTACAACTGGACAGTCATATATTCAAAAATCAAATCAAAACAATTTAGCAGGTGTTATTTTTGCCGCCAATAATCCTAATTTTAATCAAGATTTTATTAAAGCTATTGCCCATCAACGTTTTTGGAATAGAACTTAAAGAAAGTATTAACTTTAAAAAGACGACTCACTTTCAATTTTACGCTAAAGCTGAAAGTTTGAGTCGTCTTTTATGAATACAATTACTTTAAATTATTGATATGTTTTATAGTAGCAATGTTTATAAAACACCATTGTTGCTAATCACTTCTTGATACCAATGAAATGATTTTTTCTTGCTTCTATTTAAGGTGCCGTTTCCTTCATCATCCCTGTCAACATGAATCAGTCCATATCTTTTGGACATCTGTCCTGTGCCAGCACTTACCAAATCGATGCATCCCCAAGCGGTATAGCCGAAACAGTCTACGCCATCAATGACTATCGCGTCTTGCATAGCTTTGATGTGGGCTTCTAAATAGCTGATACGATAATCATCTATGATTTCTCCGTTATCCTCTATTTGATCTACTGCACCAAGCCCATTCTCAACAATGATCAAAGGCTTCTCGTACCGATCATAAAGAAGATTAAGCCCGTATCTTAAGCCTAATGCGTCAATTTGCCAGCCCCATTCTGATTCTTCTAAGTGGGGATTTCGTTCTCCTAAAATACCATTTCCTTCACTCAGATCTTTCTCTTTATTATTACTCATGGTTGTTGATGTATAGTAACTAAATCCTAGATAATCACTTGGATAGTTGGCAAGCAGCTCCAAATCTCCCTCAGCAAAATGCAAATGGATGGCTTGGGATGCAAAATAAGCAAGCATCCTTTTTGGATAATGACCTTTCAGTTGCACATCGGCAAAGAAAAGTTTTTGGAGTTCTCTTTGCTTTGCGACAAAAACATCTGCTGGTTTCGAGGTTAATGGATAGATGGGTGCATAGCCCAGCATAGCACCGATTTGATTGTTAGGATCTATTTCGTGACCGTTTTTAACGGCTAGAGCACTGGCGACAAATTGATGATGGATGGCTTGGTATTTTTCTTCTTCCGTAGCATCAGTACGAATACCAAGTGCCATCTGTGGCAAAAACATTGCCATATTAATTTCATTAAAAGTTAGCCAGTATTTTACTTTTCCTTTATAGCGCTCAAATAAAACTTTTGCATAGTTAGTGAAGAAATCAATGAGTTTACGATTTGACCAGCCACCATATTCATCAATAAGATATTGAGGCATTTCAAAGTGGGATATGGTGACAATGGGCTCTATTTTATGTTTGATTAATTCGTTAATCACTTGATCATAAAAGGCTAGTCCTTCTTCATTCGGCTTAGTTTCGTCTCCATTTGGGAAGATTCTCGTCCAGGCAATCGACATACGATAGGTTTTAAAACCTGCCTCAGCAAATAAGGCAATGTCCTCCTTGTATCTATGGTAGAAATCGATCGCTTGATGGGATGGGAAATAGGAATCTTTGGGAGCCTCTTTGGCATATCTTTTTTGGATATCCCTTGATGCAATGAGTCCGTCTACAAAGGAAGGACCTTTTCCATCTTTATCCCAAGCCCCTTCGATCTGATTAGCGGATGTAGCGCCACCCCATAAAAATCCTTCTGGCATATTTGTTTTAGACATGATTATCGCTCCTTACTCAATTTCAAAAATAGTGTGATCAGGTGTGACTTCTTGATTGATATGTTGTTTTTTCATATCTTGAAAGTCTTGACTGTTGGTAATGACTGTAATAACAGTTGGATCATAAGTTTTAGCAATCTTATCTACTTCCATGGTTGCCAATAATGTTCCTTTACTTACTTGCTCTGTTGCTTTTACAGTTGTATCAAAGTATTTTCCTTTTAGTTCGACTGTATCTATTCCCATATGAATTAATAGCTCAATACCTTCTTTTGTTTTCAATCCAATCGCATGCTTACTGTCTGCAACATAGACGATTTCCCCGTCAATAGGGGCTACAATCTCCGCTTTGTTAGGTGTAACTGCATAAGATACCCCCATAATTTCCTTGGAAAACACTTTATCATTAACATTTTCTATCGGAATAGCTTTACCCGTTGCAGGTGAAGCTATTATCTTTTTCTCTGTTAAATGCACAGGGGTATTGTCTGTATTTTCATCTTGTTGAGAAGGAGTAGGCGTGCTTGACGTTCCAGCCCCCAAATCTTCTTCAAGTTCCTCTTCAGGAATATCTTCAAACCCAAGAATAAATGTTAGCACAAAGGCTAAGACAAAGCTTAAGATAAACCCGCTAATCGCAATCACTAAGTTCCATGGGTTACCAGGTTCTACGTAAGCAGTTAAGGAAATAATCCCTGTTATAAAAGCAAAGCTCTTAAGTCCAAATCCTACAACGATCGCACCACTAATTCCCCCAGCGATTAAACAAGCATAGAAAGGGCGTTTGAGTTTAAGGTTGATCCCATACATGGCGGGTTCTGTGATACCTAATAAGGCAGATACACCAGATGATGTTGCTAATTCCTTCATTTCTTTGTTCTTTGATTTGATGGCAACGGCAAAAGCAGCTCCACTTTGAGCAACATTAGTAACCAATGCGACGGGATTCAACATTTTGTCATGACCAAGTAAAGCAAAGTTGTTAAATACCAGCGGGAATAATGCGTAGTGCATCCCTGTCATAATGATCAATGGCATGGTAGCGCCCATTAAAAGCCCAGCAATAATTCCTGCATTATCAAACAACCAGCTAATCGCAATAGCTAATATTTCACCAATATAATTGCCCAATGGTCCTAATACAATTAAGGTTGAAAGAATAACAACTATAAGTGTTATCATAGGGGTAAACATAATGCTAACCGGTTTTGGAACGACTTTTTTAACGGCAGGTTCTACATAGCTTAATAACCAAACTCCTAATATAATAGGAATAACTGAAGAACTATAATTTAAAAAGGGTATATCTATAAAGCCGAATAGTGTAATAGGGTCAACTTCTTGTCCAGCTGATATGGCTTGAAAGGAGTCCATGATCGTTGGATAGAACATAGAACCTGCTACTGCTAAGGCTAAAAAGTTATTTGTTTTAAATATTTTAGCTGCCGAGGAAGCGAGTAAAAATGGTAAAAAGTAAAATGCACAGTCAGCGACAATAAATAAAGCTTTATAAATATCCGCATCTTCAGATAACCATTCTAAACCGGCAGATAGTGTAAGCAGACCTTTTAATAGACCTGCTCCAGCAATAACCGGTAAAATAGGAGTGAAAATACCTGAAATGGTTTCCATTATGGTTGAAACAACGCCAGAGCTTGATTTATTAGAACGATCTGATTGCTCCTTACTCGTCATTGGACCAGTGATTTCAATGACTTCAGCATATACTTTAGCTACTTTACTGCCTATTATAATTTGTAATTGCTCTCCAGAGAATTGTGCTGTTACAACTCCTTTTAAATGACTTATTTTTTCAACATCTACTTGATCTTTTTTATTGACGAACATTCTCAACCTGGTAGCACAATGCCAGGCATCTGTAATATTGTCTTTTCCCCCAACCAAATCAACAATTTGATTGGCTATTTCTTTGCTCATAATTAATCTCCTTTATCCATTTGTCTTATGATATGAAAGGTTAGATAAACTAACTCATCATCAGTTAGTGTCCATTTCATTTCTTCATATAAAAAGCTTGCGATTTTTTTACCAGTGTTGAATGCTCGTGGATATTTTTCCGAAACGAGTTTGATAATATCCTTGTTTAATGGATATGTTGTTTTTTCTTCCGTACTGTATCTTAAAAAGAAGTAGCGGAGATGTGTAATAAACCGGCTATAGCTAGAGCTCGTATTATCCATTTTTTCTTGAAAATCATATTGAATAATTTCTACAATTCGACTCATTAACTTTGTCATTTCCATTGTTTGTGAAACAAGCTCCCAATTATTTCGCACGGTAATAAAGTGGAATGTTAAATAGGTTGTCTCAGATGCCGGTAAATGAAAGTTATAGTTACATTTCAAATAGTCAATGACCTTTTTTGAAAATGCATATTCCTTAGGGAAAAGCTTACTGACCTCCCATTGATCGATAGAGAGGGTATTTTTTTCTTTTGACCTTACAATGGCATGGTGTAAGTGATCTGCTAATGTAAGATAATTGATAGAAGAAAAATTAATATCTAATTCCTTTTTTGCTAATTGGACAATATCCATGGTCATTTGATGTTCTTCAAAGGTAATGGCATGCAAAATATCGTCTAGAGATATTTGGTTATCTATTTCAGTTGTGATGAATTTCTTACGAATATGTTCTTCTTTGATGATGTCACCATAATGCTTTTGAAACCCTATCCCATTGCCAATAACTATCCATTCGATCTGAGAGCTGTCTTTTACCAATACGACATTGTTGTTAAAGGCTTTTAAGAATTTCATAATAACGACTGTCCACCTCCTAATGTATTAATATACACAAAAAACACACAAAAAAACCCATGCAAAAATGAGAGCCCGCACGGAGCTTCATTTTTACATGGGTAATGCCTACTTAAAGTAACAAATCCCAAATACATTGAAAAAATGAAATTTATTAATACGTACATTAAATCACTAATGTCGAAGAATGTCAACAGGTAAGTAAACCTCAGCTTTCTTTAGAAGAGCTGTATATCTTATCAATTACACCTTGGTATCATGGCGACCTAATTTTCCTTCGCATTGGAATAGATAACTCTCTTCGATGGGACGGATAGTCGGATAGTCATACTAGAGGAAGCTACGAAGGGTTTATCACAGATAACCGACCATAAAACTCGGGCCAACACGATGTTTCGTTTTATATTTCATAAATAGGTGTTGGGCTTAAGCTTTACGGTAGGACTGATAACAGCAGTCTCTGGATATGGCGAATTCAACCGATGGAATACTCACTATAAGAATTATGCACGTCTTAATATCATTTGATCTGTATTAACTGTCATTAGATAGGACTGCCATTTAGAAATTAAATTAATCTAAAGACTACTATATTAAAGTTGTTAAATTAGGGTATAGTATTATATATGAAAAGAGCTAATATTAGCGATTTATCTCATTTTTTAATGAAAAAGATCATCTTATCTGACTGAATAGCTGGTGTCAAGACTCAATAAATGTTAACATAATTAAAGTATCGGGCATTTTTTAACAAAATGCATGATTTTAGAATTTGTTAATCCATCTAAGAAAGAAGGAAGAGCTAAAATGAAAATCGGGATACCAAAAGAAATCAAGTTGAATGAAAGCCGTGTAGCAATCACGGAAACAGGTGTAGAGCTTTTACGACAAAAAGGCCATGATATCTTTATCGAGGCTGGAGCAGGCATTGGAGCAGGTATAACAGATCAAGAATATCAAGATGCCGGTGCAACAATTTTTGATAAAGCTGAAGATGTTTGGTCTGCAGATATGATTATGAAAGTAAAAGAGCCACAACAAAGTGAGTATAAATATTTTAGAAAAGATTTAATCATTTATACTTATTTCCACTTAGCGAATGAACCTGAATTGGCTAAAGCATTAGTTGAGTCTGGTACAACTGCGGTGGCTTATGAAACTATGGTTGGACCCAATGGTGATTTACCAATGCTCATGCCGATGAGTGTTATCGCCGGTAGAATTTCGGTGCAAACTGCTTCATATTTCTTGCAAAGTCCTCAGCAAGGAAATGGCAAGTTAATCGGTGGCGTACCAGGTGTTAAAAATGGTAAAGTCGTGATTATTGGTGGGGGAGTAGCAGGACAAAATGCATTACAGATTGCTCAAGGCTTAGGGGCTCATGTGACGATTCTTGATGTTAAGGCGGATGTGCTGCAACATATTGAAGAGTTATATGGTAATGATGTGGTGACATTGATGTCAAATAAAGTGAATATTGCTGAAGCCATTCAAGATGCAGATATTGTTGTTGGTGCTGTTTTGATTCCTGGATCTAAGGCTCCTAAACTAGTAACTGAAGAAATGGTTAAGTCAATGGAACCAGGTTCTGTTATTGTTGATATTGCCGTTGATCAGGGCGGTATTTTTGAAACAGAAGATCGCACAACATCTCATGATGATCCAATTTATATTAAACATGGCGTATTACACTATGCGGTCCCTAACATGCCAGGTGCTGTACCAAAAACATCAACGATAGCGCTAACGAATGTTACCGTTCCATATGCACTAGAAATTGCTGGTGAAGGTGTCATTGTTGCTGCTGAACAAAGTAATATGGTTTATACAGGTATTAATACTTATGATGGTTATGTAACGAATAAAAGTGTGGCAGAGGCCCTAGATATGGAATATCGAGATTTCGCCAAGCTTGTTTAGAAAAATTGGACAAGTTAACTGAATAGAGGTTTTTTCCTTCAGAATATAGTTGCTCGACTAGTAACTATTCAGGGATGCCCTTATTGCATTTGTTTTTCCTATTTTGCTGAATTGTTTATATGACTCATACTATATCGATTCAGATTAGTAAAGTTATCTGTTCGTTTTTTCAACTGAAAACTTGTTCAGCTAAAAAGCTTTGCTTAAAATATCGGTTCCCATCATAATTTTATCTTAGTAAGTGGGAAGATGATGAGAGTACTGCTGAAGTTACCGTATAAGAAAACTTTCCAATTGGCTTTGCTGATGAGGATGAAGCAATGGATGGGTACAAAGTATAAATAACAGATAGTTCAGAATATTTTAATGCAACTAGTACATTGTTTACTCGAATGAGGTAGATGAAGGCAAGGGAAAAATGTGCTTTTGAAGTCTCTAGTTTAAGCTATTAACCGCATGAAATTTGTCTGCTTATTATATTAAGCAGCCTTGTTTCATGCGGTTTTTACTTTTGTTTAGTCCTCTTCAGACTTATCTCCGAAAACCTCAGGGATCATGGTAAACCCATCAATAATGGTTTCCTCTTCAACTTCAATCATTAAATAGCGTTTACCACCAAAGTGGATTTGTCTAACATGATGTAAATCTTCTGGACTAATGGCAACATTAGCTATCTTCGTATTAATTTTAATCGATTTTTTATTGTATTTTGGTACAATATTTTTGGCTTTTAACTGATATTGATTATCATCAATAACATTGTTAAAAGCTGTTTCAACTTTTTCAGTATCAACATTTTCAACACCACTATACTTTAAAACATTTTCAACATCTTGATAATCTAATGTTGCAGAATCTTCCTCATCCTCTTCAACAACACGATGAACTTCTTGATAAATATTTGCCAGGGTTGATGTGTTGAGCTGATGACCAATGGCATCACGAACAACTTCTTCAAAGATAATTTTGTCCTCTTTAGCTGTGATTGTTTCCTCTGCATTGAGTACCTCTGCAATAAAATCTTCATCTGGTTCATTCGCTTTTGGTGCAGAGTAGAGAATACGATTCACGTCAGCGGCATGGTCGATAAAACAAGGAAACAAAAACCCACCAATCGGTTTTTGAAGATTAATTACAGGATCAACCACGACGTTATACTTGAATTCCTTTTCAATATAATCAAAATGCAATTCCTTTTTTGGCTCTTGAGTTTGATTGATACTGGATAAAATAAAAGCATGGGAGTGTAGAGAATTGTATTCACTCTCTTCATCCTCGGTACTTTGCCGCTTGATCGGTTTGAAATATTCTGCTTTGATGAAGGTGATCACAATATCCATTTCATATTGTTTTGTCTGGAGTATTTTTTCAACTAATTGAATCATTTGTGCTTTCCAATTGTCTTGGTCATCTGTTAATAAAGCTTGATGTAAAATGAGCTGACTTGAGTCCTCAATATCTGTCTGGAATTTGAGCTCAAATAATTTTTCATCAACTGAGCCGGTTAGGACTTTTTTAAAATTATTTAGAAAGAGCTCTTGTTCATCTTGATCGAGTAGCTCAAAAGGTTGGCTTTGTTGATGATAAATGTCACTTGATTCTTTCATAACATACACATTGAAAATTTCACTAATATGTAATAAATCATTATTTTTCTTAAATTGTTTTCGAATGTCAGCAATTTCTTTTTTGTTCATTTGTTTTCCCCCTAACTGATATGATCTTATCATATTTTACTATCGATCGGGCGAGGGAATTTTTTTCAGTTGAAAAGTACTAGGCCCCAGAGCCTTGCTTGGGGCAGTTTTGTTTGATCTATAGGATTGGAAATGTTTCAGTCAGCCTTGGATTGATATAATAAGGCGGCCTTTCACCAATTAGGGACATTGTCATTGTATAAGGGTTATCATGGTAGAGTAATTCAACAGTTTGATTGGTTTCATTAAATAATAGTAATTGAACACCTGGATAATAATAAAAATTCATCTTTCATTCCCCCTTTATTCACTATTCTATTCAGGTATGTCTCATATGTCCGTGATTTTTTAATTTTTTCACTCATTTAGCCCATGTTCATAAAGTAATATAGGCTATTAAAATAGGAGGTTATCTAATGAGTGAACAGTTTAATGAAAATAAACAACAGAGGCAAGATAGTTATCCTCTTTATCCCTATTATGGATCAGTGACTAAATATGAAGATATTTATTTAAGTGTGCCTGAACAACGGCAATACAAACAGCCAGGACTTGAAACATTGATGGATCCAAAGCCAATTGTTGAGAATAGAAATCTTCAGGGAAGTCATAAACTTAGAGGGAAAGTGGCACTTATAACTGGAGGGGATAGTGGAATTGGTGCAGCTGTTGCGATTGCCTTTGCAAAGGAAGGGGCGGATATAGCGATTTCTTACTTAGATGAACATGAAGATGCGAATCGGACTAAGCAAAGAGTTGAGGAGCTGGGGCAGCGCTGCTTATTGTTACCCGGTGATTTACGCCACAAGGAGCAATGTCTGGCTATTGTTGAAGCAACAGTTAACGAGTTTGGCGAGCTTGATATCTTAGTCAATAATGCTGCTATTCAGTTTCAACAACCTAGTCTGCTTGATGTTACTGATGAACAGTTTGATAATACATTTAAAGTCAATATTTATTCATATTTCTATGTGACAAGAGCTGCGATTCCATATTTAAAACCTGAAAGCTCAATTATTAATACAAGTTCAATTGTTGCACATGCGGGAGAGGCACTGATGATTGATTATACAGCGACAAAAGGAGCCATTATAGGATTTACAAGGGCCTTGGCCAACAGTCTTGTTAAAGACGGGGTTCGAGTCAATTCGGTAGCACCGGGCCGAATTTGGACACCATTAATCCCAGCTAGTTTTGCGGCGGATGATGTTGCAATTTTCGGATCGCAAAATCCAATGAAACGAATGGCACAACCTTTTGAAGTGGCATCATCATATGTATTTTTGGCTTCTGATGATTCAAGATTTATGACCGGACAAACGTTACACCCTAACGGGGGAGAAAGGACGTCATCGTAGGGTAGGTGAGAGCGCACGAAATGAGATTTTCGTGCGTTCGAGTTCGAGCATTGAACCGACTCAATCGAGCATAGAATAAAAAAACCTGAACATCAAGCAGATGCTCAGGAATTATATTAGTTTCGAATCAGGTAATCGAAAGCGCCTAGTGAAGCAGTAGCACCTGCCCCCATTGAAATAATGATTTGCTTATATGGGGTATCTGTACAATCACCTGCTGCAAAGATACCTGGGATACTTGTTTGACCATTTTTATCAATAACAATTTCACCCATTTTATTACGTTCAATTTTAGTGCCAAGCCATTCTGTGTTAGGAACTAGCCCGATTTGAACGAAGACACCTTCAAGATCAACATGTTTCTCTTCCTTTGTTTCACGATCAATATAAGTTAGTCCATTAACCGTATCATCACCAGTAATTTCAGTTGTCTGTGCATTTACAACAACATCAACATTTGGTAAACTGCGGAGACGTTCTTGAAGAACAGCATCTGCCTTAAGCTCCGGTAAAAACTCAAACACTGTTACGTGTTTAACAACGCCAGCTAAGTCGATTGCTGCTTCAATTCCAGAATTACCTCCACCAATGACACCTACATGTTTTCCTTCAAATAGAGGGGCATCACAGTGTGGACAATAGGCAACTCCTTTATTTTTGTACTCAACTTCTCCTGGAACGCCAACATTACGCCAACGTGCACCTGTTGAAAGAATAAGTGTTTTACTCTTTAAGATAGCACCATTATCAAGTTCAACCTCAAAGAGGTCCTTTTTAATAATGTCTTTAGCTTTGAGTCCTTTCATTACATCAACATCATATTCATTGACATGTTCTTCGACCTCAGCCATTAGTTTAGGACCTTCAGTATATTTTGTACTAATAAAGTTTTCGATACCTAATGTATCCATGACTTGACCGCCAAAACGATCAGCAACGATTCCTGTTCGAATCCCTTTACGGGCAGCATAAATCGCTGAACTTGCACCAGCTGGTCCACCGCCGACAACAAGGACATCGAACGGGTCTTTAGCGTTTATTTCAGAAGCGTCAACACCACTTCCCATTTCATTGAGAATATCTTCAATGGTCATCCGGCCACTAGCCATAAATTCACCATTTAAATAAACAGATGGGACCGCCATGATGTTTTTACCTTCTACTTCATCTTTAAAAGCGGAGCCTTCTACCATTGTGTGTGAAATATTAGGGTTAATGACACTCATTAGGTTTAAAGCTTGAACAACATCTGGACAGTTGTGACAAGTTAAACTGACATATGTTTCAAAATGAAATTTGCCTTCAATATTTTTAATTTGCTCGATTACGCTATCTTCGACCTTAGGTGCACGACCGCTTACTTGGAGAAGTGCCAGTACTAATGATGTAAATTCGTGACCAAGTGGGATACCAGCGAATACAATTCCGCTATCTTCCGCACCTTTTTGATTGATACTAAAGCTAGGTGTACGCTCTAATGTCGTTTCTTCAACAGAAATCATCGATGACATCTCTGAAATCTCATTAACGAGCTCAAGTGTTTCCTGAGAAACTTTATCGTCACCTGCACTTACCTTAATAACAATATCACTTTCTAACAGGTCTAGATATTGTGCGAGTTGTTGTTTAATATCCTTTTCTAACATTATGATCAGACTCCTTAAATTTTACCTACAATATCTAAACTTGGTTTAAGTGTTTCGCCGCCTTCTTCCCATTTTGCTGGGCAAACTTCACCTGGGTTTTTACGGACATATTGAGCTGCTTTAATTTTATTAATAAGTGTACTTGCATCACGACCAATGCCATCTGCATTAATTTCTACCGCTTGAATAACACCATCTGGGTCAATGATAAAAGTACCACGATCAGCTAAACCAGATTCTTCATTAAGAACATCAAATTGACGTGTAATCGTTTGTGATGGATCACCGATCATAATATATTCAATTGAGCCCACTGCTGTAGAGTGCTCATGCCATGCTTTGTGGACAAAATGTGTATCTGTTGAAACCGAATATACCTCAACATCTAAATCTTTAAGTGTTGCATATTCTTTTTGAACATCTTCTAATTCAGTTGGGCATACAAATGAGAAATCTGCTGGATAAAATACAACAATACTCCATTTTCCTTTTAGATTTTCTTCTGTTACCTCAAAGAAATCCTTACCTGCTTGAAAAGCCTGTGCTGTAAATGGTTGTACTTCTGATCCAATAAGTGACATAATAGTTATTCCTCCTTAAATTTTTAGAATTATTAAAGGATCAATGACTTCTCAATAGGAAGTATTTATCGATAATAATTCTAATTCGATATCCATTATTATAAAGTATCTATTTTATAAGTCAAGTAGAAAGATTCAGTCTGATAATAAGCTGTTTCTGTTGTTTTAATAGTATTTGATGCTATCGATAATCTATACTTAAAAATTAAAAAGAAAAAATTTGCCCCTTTAAATTATCGTTTAAATAAATATATTTGATAATGAAAAGAAAATCTTTTGAGGAAATTGCTTTATATCTGTCTATACAGGTGGGTTTATTTTTGCTAGACTAATGCTAGCTGTAATAAATTTAATTAATAGGGAAGGGATTGCTGGAATTGAAAACTGAAAAGGAAAAGATGCTTGCAGGAGAGCTGTATCGTCCTGAAGATCTAGAGCTAGTAAAGGGGCGGAAAAATGCACGCCGTCTTGTTCACTTATATAATCAAACAGACGAAACTGAAGATGAAAAACGTTCACAATTACTAAAAGAAATGCTAGGTTCAATGGGGAAAAATATTAATATCGAACCCACTTTTCGTTGTGATTATGGTTATAATATTCATGTGGGAGAAAACTTCTATGCGAATTTTGACTGCTGTATTCTAGACGTATGCGAGGTTCATATTGGTGATAACTGTATGTTAGCACCGGGCGTGCAAATTTATACGGCGACACACCCGCTTGGGCCCACCCTGCGTAACTCAGGTCAGGAACTTGGAAAGTCAATTACGATTGGGCACAATGTTTGGATTGGCGGCAGTGCGGTGATTAATCCAGGAGTAACAATCGGTGATAATGTTGTCGTCGCATCTGGTGCTGTAGTGACAAAATCTGTTCCAGATAATGTGGTTGTAGGGGGTAACCCAGCACGTGTGATCAAAGAAATAAATGAATAAATAAATATTTTGGATTACTATAAAAAGAAGCAGGCAGACTTGTAAGGTAAGGTTATTACTGAAGACTACATAAAACGAAACTTCAATCAGTGGGAGTTGGGCCCACAGGATGTAGGTCATGCAGATATTTCCGGTGGGACGAGTAACCCGTTGTTGCCCCGAGTTTTACGGACAGTTATCTGTGATAAACGAGCGATTAAAATGTGTATTCCGTGGTCAGGATTGATATTCTACGGAATTTAGGTAGATAGTTAATGTTTAGAAGGAACGTATATTAGTTATTAGAAATACCTCCCAATCTTTTTATGATGTTATACTCAATTATCATAATATAAGATGTGGGGAGGTATTTTTTCTGTCTTAGTACTAGAGCTGAACATTGTAGAATTTATTCGAAGCGTTAGTAAGTACTAATTATAGTAAATTGGATAGTTCACGGACTTTAATTTCGGACACATGATTTTCTACTTTATTATCGGATTTGATTGAAGACCCGACTATCACACCATCTGCATAATCAAGTAAATCTGCTATATTTTCTTGATTGACTCCACTACCAATTATCAATTGGGTTTCTCCAACTAGTTTCTTTAAGATGTTTGCATCTTTTGAAGAAGGTGCGTTTCCTGTTTCTATCCCGGTTAATATGATGGCATCTGCACCTGCTTTTATGGCATCATTAACTGCTTCTTCAATAGTTTGTGGGCTAAATGGGTAGGATTCCTTGACGTTTACATCAGCAAATACGCTCACTTCAGAAGATAAGAATTTCTTCTTTCTCATTAAACCTGCTGCCATTGGTTTTAATATGCCACCCATTGAGTGACGTGTTTCAACAAAAGATTCAGCTCTTATAAAGTCAGCACCACATAGAGAGGCAATGACCATTTCTTCTGAGTTATAACAAGAGTGGATATTAACTCCGAGTGGAATAGAAGCACACTCTTTTATACGAGTAAAAATATGGGTATAAGCTATATATATTTCAAAATTGATATCAGTTAAATAAGGAATATCAAAGAAATTCTCAACTATAACTTTAGTTGCTCCACCCTTTTCCAAAGCTGCTAAATCTTTTAAGGCAAATTCTACAATTTCGTCGATTGAATCTGTATTATTTGGCGAAGTAGGTAATGCTCTAAGATGAATCATCCCGATTAATTCTTTTGGCATCATTTTAAACCCCTTTATCATTTAAACTAACAACGAAATATTAATGGTTATCACTAACTATGTTACTTAATTTTTTAATTAAATTCGATTGTTCTTCTAAATTATCCTCTAATTTAATAACCATACTTCCTAGAAATACACCGTCAGCACCAGCGTCATAGACTTCCTTTAATAATTCTGGAGTATGAACGCCTATCCCACAATAGATTTTTCGATCAGAATGGATGACTGAACGAACTTTGTCAACACAATGTTTAAGTGTGGGGTACTCATCACTATATTTAGCTTCATGGCTAAATCCCTCAAGATAAATAAAACCATTCGATTCTTTTGCTAAAAGAATATCTTCTTCTAGCATTTCTCTAGTCACAAAGCTACTAGCATAAAATCCTTCTTCCTCTAATTCTTTGCGGATATTTGGGTACTCATTTCCGGCTAATAGGATATTATTTTCACCTAACTCTTTCATGAATTCGGCAAATTCTTTTATTCCGATAGATTTGATTGTTTCTTCATAGATGTTGACTAAGATCTCTATATCGGGCAGTTCATTTTTAATGTCTAATATGGCCTCCATATAGTCTCTGTAATTTGTTGTATTTTCACGAGCTTTAGCAATTCGAACTTTAAGCAAGTCATTATCGAGATAAGGGTTTTTCGCTGGAAAGTCTGCTTCGATTATATCCACACCATTCTGAACATATCTAAGAGCTCGTTTTTTAGATTCTGGTATGGTGGGATAACCGTTTGATAAATAGGCAATTAATTTCATAGTATTTCTCTCCTTTTTGCGTAATTGCCTTCACTTTACTATAAAATTATCTTTGCACAAGTATTAAAATTTCAGAACAAGTAAGGAAGTTTACGAATGTATTAAGATTTATCGAAAAAATATCTAGTTACTAATTATGATTATCTACCAATCCTCATTGTTGTTGCTAAAAGTAAAATCACCCACGTTTAAATATAAATTTTCTTTTTGAAACCACATAGTAGTTATGACTATCCATAGTTTATTTATTTAAATTGTGTTAAAAAAATCACTTGTACTTAAATTAAGTACCTAGCAAACGGATAATTAAGCGCTTACAATTAAACTGAAACATTCAAAATATATTCGAAAGGGAGTATTAAGATGAGACTTAAAGTATTTCAAAAGTCTTTAATTGTTGGTTTATTGGTGTTTATATTAGTAGGTTGTTCGAACGAGGAAGGGAATAACGATGATTCAACAGACGGTGCTGATTATAGTGTAGCGCTGATAACAAGTGAGGGTGGTCTAGGCGATCGTAGTTTTAATGATTCGGGCCATGAAGGATTGAAGAAAGCCGAAGAGGAATTTGGTATCTCAACAAGAGTAGTAGAACCAAGAGATGTATCTGAAGGTGAGACGTATTTTAGACAATTAGCAGATGCAGGTATAGATCTGGTCATTACCATGGATCTTGGACATCAAGATGCGCTTGAAAGTATTGCTCCAGACTATCCAGATACGCAATTTGCAATTGTAAATACGATTGCAGAAGGTGAAAATATCTCATCTATAATGTTTAAGGAACATGAGGCATCGTTCCTAGCAGGGGCTTTAGCAGCAATGGTTACGACTGAAGATGGTTTAGAGCAAACCAATAATGATGAAATAATTAGTTTTGTTGGCGGTCTTGATTCACCAGGTATCACTATTTTCTTAACAGGCTTTACATCAGGGGCAGAACATATTAACGAAAATATTAAAGTCTTATCTGCTTATACTAACTCTTTTGCAGATCCGGCACGTGGAAAAGAAGTTGCATTATCGCAAATTTCAGAAGGTTCTGATATTATTTTTCAGGCGGCGGGAGCGACTGGTGAAGGAGTCATACAAGCGGCAGAAGAAAAAAATGTATTTGCCATTGGGGTTGATTCTGACCAAGATAGTATTGCTCCAGGATATGTATTAACTAGTGTAATGAAACGAGTAGACAATGCTGTTTATAATTTAATTCAAAGTGGATTGGAAAATGATAGCTATGAATCTTTATATGAATTGGGTTTGAAAGAAGAAGGAGTACAATTATCGCCGATGGAACACACAAGAGATTTGCTTCCCGAAGAATATTTGGAAGAAGTTGAAAAGCTAAAAGAAGACATCATAAATGGAGATATCGTTGTAGAAGATACGAGACTTTAAAGGATGATGAATATGAATGCCATTGAAACAAGATACTTAACCAAGAAATTTGGCGAATTCACAGCCATTAATGATGTGAGTTTACAAATAAAAAAAGGTGAAATCCATGCCATTTGTGGAGAAAATGGTGCAGGAAAATCTACTTTAATGAACATGCTTTTTGGTTTGCTCGAGCCAACAAGTGGTGAAATTCTATTAAATGATGTTAAAGTCAATTTCTCATCACCAAAAGAAGCTATTGACCATGGAATTGGAATGGTTCATCAACACTTCAAATTAATACCGAGTTTATCCGTGTATGAGAATGTATTATTAGGAGAAGAAATAACGAATAGATTTGGAAAAATTAACAATAAAAAAGAAAAATACAATGTACAACAGACAATAGATAGATTTAGTTTCGATTTAAATGCAACGGATACTGTTGGAAGCCTATCAGTTGGAGCCCAACAAAGAGTTGAAATAGTAAAAATGTTACATCGAAAGATAGATTTATTAATTTTAGATGAACCAACGGCAGTACTAACGCCACAAGAAACGGATGAATTGCTGGATAGATTAGTTGAGTTAAAAGAAACAGGAACAACAATTATCATCATTACCCATAAATTAGATGAAGTTAAAAAGGTATCTGATAAGGTGACTGTTATACGTAAAGGAGAATATGTTGGGACAGTTAATGCCTCAGAGGTTACAGAACAACAGATTTCAAGGATGATGGTTGGGAGAGATGTTATTACGGTAAAAAGTGATGGCATTGTCCCGAAAAATAGTGAAGCTTGGTTAGAACTGAGCCAATTGAACCTGATTTCTAATAAGGGTGTAAATATCTTGAACGATATTAACCTTAATATTAAAAAGGGAGAAATTGTTGGTATTGCAGGTGTTGAAGGAAATGGTCAAAGTGAGCTGATCGGAATTTTAACAGGAATGATTAAAAAGACGTCTGGGAGTATTATTTACCAAGGAAAAGAAATAAAAGATATGTCACCATCTAAGCTAAGAAAAATTGGTTTTGGCCTGGTTCCTGAAGATCGTTATAAACATGGGCTCAACATTAATATGTCAATTTGGGCGAATATGATTGCTGGTCGTTTTGATGCAGATGGTGTAGTTAAACATAACTTTTTAATCAAGAATAATATTGAAAGAAAAACAGAAAGTCTCATTAATAAATTTGATATTCGGATCAGTGATAATATCAATAATGAAGTAAGTTCCTTATCTGGTGGAAACGCTCAAAAAATTATTATGGCAAGAGAAATTAATTGTGATCCTAATGTAGTTATTATGAGCCAACCTACTCGCGGAGTTGATGTCGGTTCAATTGAATTCATCCATTCACAAATCCTAGAGCTGAAGAAAAAGGGAAAAGCTATCTTATTAGTTTCTTCAGAGTTGACAGAAATTTTGAACCTGAGTGATCGCATTTACGTCATTTACAAAGGAAATATTGTAGGAGAGAGACTAGTCAGTCAAACAAATAAAGAGGATTTGGGTATGTTGATGTTAGGCGCTGATGGAGAACGGAGTCAGGTCATATGAAAATAAAAACATTTTTTAAACAATTTAGTCGTTCACTATTCCCTATTATACTGGCATTGATCATTGGGTATTTTATTATACTATTTTCAGGATTCAATCCCAATGAGGCGTATTTGCAATTAATTCGAGGTTCACTAAGCTCATCCTCGCAAATTTTAAATACTTTATTTGCCGCAACACCCATATTGTTAACAGGTTTAGCAACGACGATATCTTTTAAAGCAGGCCTCTATAATATGGGAGCAGAAGGACAGCTATATTTGGGAGGTTTTGCGGCTGCATATGTTGGGTTTACCTTACAAGGATTATCTCCTTTGATACATATTATCTTAGCCTTGTTGGCAGGGATAGTCGTTGGGGCATTATTTGCTTTTATTCCAGCCATTTTAAGAGCGTATCTAAAGGTAGATGAAATGGTTTCAACATTGATGCTTAATTATGTAGCGATATTATTTACAACCTGGTTAGCTAGTTATCCGTTTAGAGCACCTGGAGCATCTAATCCAGAAACTGTTTCAGTAGCTAACTCAGCAGTAATCCCAAGGATTTTTAGTGGGGCTCAATTACATTATGGCTTTTGTATAGCACTTCTAGTGTTTGTCATCGTGTACATTATGTTAAAGAAAACAACCCTAGGTTATGAAATTGAATCTATCGGAAAAAACCCTGATTTTTCTGGTTTTGTTGGAATTAATGTATCAAAAAAAATAGTCATTATCATGGTTATTTCCGGAATTATTAGTGGGCTGGCAGGTTCGATTGAAATTTTGGGGACACACGGAAAATTTGCTAGTGGTTTTTCTCCTGATTATGGCTGGACGGGTTTGACAATTGCTTTAATTGGAAATCTCCATCCTGTAGGAGTCTTGTTAGGCTCAATTCTTTTCGGAATCCTAAAAACGGGCGGGAGTACAATGGAAATTATGACAGGTGTGCCAAGGTCAATCATCTTAGTTTTAGAGGGGTTAATCGTTATTTTTCTAACTGTGAATTTATTTAATAACCGTTCCCCGATTTTTAATAAGTTTAGAAAAAAATTTCAAACTAAAGAAAAAATAATGACTGCGGGAGAGGAGAGGTAGGGCATGGACGCTTTATTACAATTAATTCATACCACTCTAAGAATGACCACCCCAATTTCTTTGGCAGCCTTAGGGGGCTTATATGCACATCGTGCAGGTGTTTTAAACGTTTCTTTAGAAGGCATGATGCTTTCAAGTGCGTTTACATCGGTAGTTGTGAGTTATGCTACTGGAAATGTCGTTTTGGCTGTATTGGCTGGTATTGTTAGTTCTTTACTGCTAGGTTGTATATTTTCAATATTTGGCATTTCATTTAAAGGTAATTTGATAATTGTTGGTTTAGCTATTAACACCCTAGTGGCAGGTTTTAGTTCATATTTTTTGCAAGTTGCATTTGGTCAACGCGGTACTTTCTCTGATGCAAGAATAGTAGGTATCGAAACCTTAGATATTCCAATATTACGTGATATCCCAATATTAAATCAAATTTTAAATAATCACACGCCAATTGTGTATTTAAGTTTTATTACACTACTTATTGTACATGTTATTTTATACAAAACTAAATTAGGTGTTTACATTCGAACGGTGGGAGAAAATGAGGAAGCTGCTAAGTCTGTTGGTTTACCTGTTATGCGAATTAGATATGTTGCGATATTAATTGGGTCAATTCTGTGTGGGCTTGCTGGAGCGAATATATCGCTTGAGAATGTATCTGTTTTTGTAGAAAATATGACTGGCGGCCGAGGCTTTATTGCTCTAGCAGCGATTTACTCTGGTCAAGGAACAGCAGTTGGTACTTACTTATTCAGTTTATTATTTGGGTTAGCAGATGCTTCACAAATCCGATTGCAGAATATCAATATACCTGGTGCGTTTGTACAAATGATTCCATACGTTACGATTGTCATTGTACTTTCAATTATGGGCGTAGTTAATAAGAAGAGGAGAGCATATTGATATGGTTAATAAAGAGAGACCAAACTATGACGCAGCGTTAATTGTTATCGATATGATTTATGATTTCGTAAACCCAAATGGAGCTGTTTATTATGAGAATAATAGAAAAATATTGCCTAGAGTTATAGAAACTATAAATAGAGGAAGAAAAAATAATACACTAATTATTTATATTCAACATTCTCATCGTAAGGATAAATATGATGTGAAGACATTAACGGGCCGACCAAACAGTATTGCAGGAACAGGTGGTGATGAGCTAGATCCCTCACTACCCATTGATTATGAACATGATTATATCTTGAAAAAAAGAAGATACAGTGCATTCTATTATACAGATTTAGATTTGATTTTACGTGAGCATGTCATTAATAAATTATATATTGTTGGAACAAAGACAAATAATTGCGTTCGTTCAACAGTGGAAGATGCTTATCATTTAAATTATCAAGTAAATGTCATTGGAGATTGTGTGGCAACTGATAATGATGAAGTGAATCAGATATATCTGAGAGATATCGATCGTTATTATGGCAAAGTAGTTAGTCGTGAAGAAATTTTTGCGGATGGGAGAATATAGTATGTCTGATTGTTTAGATATAATGGGCATTGGTTATCCAAGTCTAGATTATGTTATTAGATTAAATGATGAACCATCAATTGGGAAAACATCACTCATTACAACACATAATCATAAAAAACCATACTTCGGGGGTTGTGTTGTAAACATTATCTACTTGCTGAATACTCTTGGCTATAATTGTGGGCTGACGATGACAGTGGGCAAAGATTTCAAAGAGAGTGGCTTTGAAAAATTTTTAACGGATAATAAAGTGTCTTTACAATATACAAACCAGAATAATGATTTAAATACCTCTTATACGAATCTATTAATGACTCCCAATGGAGAACATATTACGTTATTTTCTCAAGGACCAATGAGTTCAAAGCTGTTTTGCCCACAGGATTTTAATGATTTAAATGTAAAATATGGGTTATTGACCATTGGTGAACCTAATGCAAACAAACACTTTTTAAATGTATGTATCGAAAATAATATTCCAACTATTTTTAGTATGAAAGGAGATTACCATTCTTTAGATAAAGAATATCTAGTGAAGGTAATAGAACATAGTGAAGTCATTTTCATGAATGATGCTGAATATGCACAATTAAATCAATATTTACCTCAGAAAATTTTAAGTTATTTATCAGTAAATGAAAACAAAGTGATTGTTATTACTTTGGGAAGTAAAGGCAGTTTGGTTTTTAGTAATAAAGGGGACTATTTCGTGAATAGTTATCCTGAAGCTAATGTAGTAGACACCACAGGGGGTGGTGATGCTTACATTGCTGGTTTTTTATCGCAATATTTAGAAAATAAAACATTAGAAGAAGCAGTCATTCGGGGGACAGCATTATCTTCATGTATAATTGAGGATTTTGGTTGTTTAACAAATATCCCTACCATGGAAGAGCTTCAATTTAGAGAGAACAAAATAAAGGAGTCGATTAATTATGAAAGAGCAGACACTATACTTAGAACTTACCAAAGATAAAGTAGCACCATATGCCGTTATGTCAGGTGATCCTAGAAGAGTAGAGAAAATTATTCCTTTACTGGATGAGGTTGAGAAAGTATCTGTTAGTCGAGAGTTTCATACTTATACTGGTAAATATAAAGGGATGCCTGTAACGATATCTTCTACAGGAATGGGGGGACCTTCTGCGGCGGTTACATTGGAGGAGTTATATGAGGCTGGAATAAAAGCTGTTGTACGCTTGGGAACAGTTATGGGTTTGAGCGATAATCTAGGTAAGTTTTTTGTTCCGGTTGCTGCTATGCGGAGAGAGTCTACCAGCAAATATTATGTAGATAGTTCATACCCTGCCGTAGCCAGCCATAAGCTTGTGAACATCATGAATAACAGTATTATTAAGCATAACCGAGAAAACGAAAACGGTATTATTTGTTCAACGGATGGCTATTACACAGAAATGAAAGAGTCAAGGTTATCAAAACAAATGAGTACTGATGTGATTGGAGCTATGAATGATCTACATAAATATAATATTAAAGGCTTAGATATGGAAACAGCCACTTTATTTACATTAGGAAACTTGATGGGAATAGATATTTGTTCAGTTATGCTTGCCACAGTGACCGATAATTTAAATCAATCACTTGAATTAGATGTAAGGAAAAATGAAGAAGAGATGTTAGCTAGAATCGTATTAGAAGGATTACTAATGTACCATCAACAAAAAAATAAATAATAGTAAATAATCAAAAGGAGAGTTTAACATGCTACCCATGAGACCGATGAAGCTTGGCGGAGAATTTATAATATTTGGTGAAAATTCATTAGAATATTTATCACAGCTAGAAGGTAACAGGAAAAAAGCATTTATT
This sequence comes from Amphibacillus sp. Q70, assembly GCF_052055485.1. Lineage (GTDB taxonomy): Bacteria > Bacillota > Bacilli > Bacillales > Amphibacillaceae > Amphibacillus. The sequence goes on from NZ_CP197171.1 coordinate 1,520,616, forward strand.
GTTAGAGATGGAGACTTTCTTGAACAACATGGTTTCTTAGACGAAATAGTTAATTTATTGGGAAAAGGTGGGTTTGAAGTTGATGATTTTAATGAGGTAGAGCCAGATCCATCTATTGAAACAGTTAATAAAGGTGTAAAGAAAATGCTAGCATTTGAACCGGATTGGATTATTGCAGTGGGTGGAGGGTCTGTGATGGATGCCGCTAAAGCCATGTGGATCATTTACGAACACCCACATTTAAAAAGTATTGCAGATATAACCAATCCAATCCCTAAATTACGTAAGAAAGCTAAGATGGTTAATATACCTACTTCAAGCGGTACAGGGAGTGAGGTAAGTCGTTCAATTGTAATTACTGATCCTAGCACACATACCAAACATGGGATTGGCGATATGGAAATGATGCCTGATATTGCTATTCTTGAACCCAAATTAACAGCTACATTGCCAAAATCAATGACTGCTGCAACAGGAATGGATGCATTTACTCATTCTATAGAAGCAAGAACGTCGAGAAGGGCAAACTCATTAGCAGATGCTCTTGCTGACAAAGCGATTAAAGACATATTTGAAAATATATTGACGGCTTATAATGATCCAAAGAATTTAAAGGCAAGAGAAAATATGTTAGTTGCGTCGATGATTTCAGGTATGGCTTTTACAAATGTGTCCTTAGGTATTGTACACAGCCTTGCTCATGCATTTGGTGGTAAATTTGGAGTTCCTCATGGTATTGCGAACGCTATTATATTGCCGTATGTTATGGAATATAACACTCAAGATCAACGTGCGGATGACATTTATAAGGAAATCAGTAATAATCTTGATACAGGAAAATCACTAATCACAATCGTTAATGAGTTAAATAAACAAATGGATATCCCGCCACGATTAAAAGATCTCATTAATAAAGATGAGACATTTGATTCATTATTAAATGAATTAGCGGAACTTGCCAAAGCAGATGGTTGTACAAAAACCAATCCAATTCTTCCATCAATTGATGAATTTAAAGAGCTATTTAAAGTGTGTTACTATGGGTCATAGAATGGATTTAGTATGTTATCTTTCAAATGGATTTCCTAATCATGAAGAAACTATAGAGAATGCAAGAGCATATATTGCCGGTGGCTGTAATGTGATTGAAGTTGATTTGCCGACAGATAACCCATTTATGGATGGAGAATTACTACAAGAAAGAATGATTCATTCTTACAATCAAGACCCAACTTTAGAGTCACATATTGAGACTATATATAAATTACGCCGAGAATTTCCTGATCAACGTTTGATAACTTTAGCTTATGAAAAAACAGTAAAGAAAATGGGTTTGCAACGCTTTGTTACATTGTATAATGAGAATAGTATTGAAGCTGTTATTCTTGTAGCAACTGAAGATGATGAAGTTAAAGAGTATCTGATGAGTCAAGGTCTTCAAGTTGTTAGCTACATTCCCTACCATTTTACTAAAGAAGAAATTGCCAATGCAAGAAATACTAATGGATTTATCTATTTGCAAGCAAAGGCAGAGCAGCGGGAAGCTAGTCAAACCCTAGAAGAAGTGATTTCATATATACGTTACCAATTAAAGATAGCTGATTCAATATATTGTGGCGTAGGAATAACTAGTCCAGCTGATATCAGAAGAGTAAAAAATGCAAAGGCAGAAGGCGTTTTTGTTGGTAGTGCGGTATTCACGAAAGAAAAAAATAAACAGGAAATGTCAGAATTCATATCTACTTTGAAGCAGGAAACATAATATACTACTGCTAAAGCTTGAGGTGAGGGATAAAATGGAAGGTAATTTACCTCTTTATGTACAATTAAAAAATTATTTACTTAGACATATTGAAGGGAACTTAAAGCCTAATGAACAAATCCCTTCAGAAAACAGTTTGATTGAAATGTTTAACGTAAGCAGGACAACTGTTAGAAAAGCTTTAGATGAATTAACTGCGGAAGGTGTATTATATAAAAAGCAAGGGATTGGAACTTTCGTGAAGTTTATTAAAAATAATCATAAGTTAGGCGACTATACTGGTTTTACTCAAAAAATGAAAAAAATGGGGTGTGAGATTCAATACAACTTAATCAGTAAGGAAGTTATGAATGCTAATAATGCTATCGCTTCGCGACTAAAGTTAAATCAAGATGAAAAGGTATTTCATATCGAAAGAATAGGTATCAGAGATGGCGTTCCACTTAATTTAACATATAGCTATATCCCATATGAGAAAGTAAAAGGGATAGAAGATTATGATTTTGCCAAAGCCTCTTTATATCAAGTCTTAAAGAAAGTATTTAACATTGAGATTGTAAGGACGACTAAAGATATTGAAGCAATAGCAACTGATTATAATATTGCAAAGAAGCTAGAGATAGCAGAGGGTTGGCCTGTTTTAAGATTTAATGGCTATGTGCATGGCATTTCAGGATGTTCAGAAGAGTTCCCTATCGAGTATTTTCGGACCTACTATCGAACGGATAATACAAAATTTTATATTGAGGAGAATGTAAATAGGCAGAGTTAGATAATAATGGATGCAGTAAATTATATTTACTCATCACTAGTCTCTACTTTTAACTTTGTTAAGTAGACTTAAGCTCCGCGATTTCTGGTATATCATATTTCCAAGATACATTTTTATGCAATGATCAAAAGCCTAGCATCGATATTTTAACGGTGCTAGGCTTAAGTGTAAAATCTTATTTCTTTACTATTGTTTACTTACCAGAGTTAAGTTTCAAATCACTAAAAATAATTTACTTAATCATTAGAGAAGACAGACAAGAACCAATCCCAAATCGATTGAAAGAAGTTAACAACGCTTCGAATAACACCTTGTCCTTCTTCACTCTCAGCAAAATCACTGATCCAATTTTTGGTGGCATCAATCGTATCCGTTACTTTACCCCAATCAATGTTTAAGTTACGTAAATTATCAAATAACTCAACTAGACGATCGAGTTGGGCATCTGTTAAGTCAATTCCCAATTCATTAGCTAATCGTTCGATCAAGTCGCGTAGTTCTTCCGCTGATTGTGGGCTTTCTTCTTCAATTTTTTCTTTAATTTTGTTCATAAAGTCAACAGCTTCATCTTCATCGATGTCTTCATCTTCTGCTAGTTCTGCTGTGACAACCATTTCTTCATTCGCTGCTTGTTTGACTTCTTCGTCAATTTTTTCTCCAGTTGTTGCTTCATAAGCCTTCATGATACCTGTTAAGGCACCCGTCCCTGAAACATCAAAAGGGGCAGTGACATAAATTTCAGCACCACTTACACCGGCGGTAGCAAGGGCATTTGAATACATTGAGCCTGTAATATAAGTAATTTTATTTGTCGTTACAGCAATTCCGGTATTATCATCTCTTAATTCAATTCGAGCTGAGGAAATGGCATTTGAACCAATTTGAGCTGCAGGAATAAAATCCCCTAAATAATTGTGTTCTTCTTCGTTTGTCACATAAATAATCTCTACATCTTCTTCATTCTCAATGCCCATTTCATTTAAAACCGTTTCTCGCTGTGATTGAGATAAATCTTCACCGAGTGTAACGATTTGCTCACCAGAAATAGCATCCGCTAAGACTGTCGGAACAGTAGTGTATATGAAGAAAGTGAATGCTAGAAAAACAATACTACTCTTTAGAAAAAACTTTTTCATTGTATAGTCTCCTTTTCACGTCTAATAAAACGTATTAAAAAACTCACTCTTATTTTACAACATTTATACCAGCTTGTCTTGCAATACTGTTCGATCAATTTATTCCTTTTTCTATTTAAAAAGACATCTTTGAGCGTATTAATAATAAGAAGTTAGCTGTTGCTTGATACCGCTATTCTTTGACCGTTAGACTGTTGAGCCTTTTCTAAGTTAACTTCTGGGGCAGGTGTCAAAAACTAAACGGTAATTTTTAAAACACAATATATAGGTGTTAATCAGGTGCAAAATAACGGATATCGTATTTTAAGTTATAGGATTTTGATATTTGCCATGTCAATTATATGCCGCATTATAAAAAGAACATAGTCAGTTATACATTTAAGCTTCAGCGATGGGGATAATCCCCATTCCCTTCGCTCCTTTTCCGCCGTGAGTTCCCAGTATTGGAGTTAAGTATCCATAACGGTAATTTAATTCAGGAAATTTTGTTTGAATTTGATTTTTGACTGATAGAATATCCTCTTCTGCCTCTCCGTGAGCAAAAGCAATATCAATCTTACCATTATATTTTTCATAAGCTTCTTCTAAGAGTTTTAACCACCTTTTATATACTCGCTTTGTTGTACGGACTTTTTCAAAAACCTCGACTTTTCCTTTTTCATCAATAATTAGAATTGGTTTTATATTTAACAAGTTACCTAAAATGGCAGATCCCTTTGATAACCGTCCCCCTTTTACGAGGTTGGATAAATTCTCTATCATAACGTAAATATATGAATTGTTAGCTACCCATTGTAATTTTTCAACCACTTTTTCTAAAGGAAGTCCATTATTAATTAATCGCTGTCCTTGAAGGACGATATTTTCAATAACAAAGGAGGTTCCTTTAGAATCAACAAAGTAAGAATGAATGTGATCTTTATATTCTTCAGCAACTAGTTGTGCAGTTTGCATAGTCCCACTTAATTGTGAAGATAAGTGAACAAAAATGGCATAATCATACTTTTTCTGAATTAGTTCATTCAGTAATATTACATATTGACCTGGTTCTGGTTGCGAAGTTGTTGGCAAAGCCTCCGATTCTTCCATGCGATTATAGAATCGCCTAATTTTGTTTTCATCGTTTGTATCGGTAAATACTTCTCCATCAGCAAATGTTACAGTGAGGTTCACTTGATATATATTTGGCTGATTCAACACTTCCTCTGATAGACTTCCAGTACTGTCTACAATAAATGCTACTTTCAACTTTTTTCTCTCCTTACTATATGTATCTCTATATTATACAAGATATTTTTGAAATCCGATAAAATTTAAAATAAAAGAACGCTCGATTCTTATAAAATTTCAAATGACAATTAAAAATGTATTGAAGAGAGGCGTTTAGCCTCAGCAAAAAAATATAAATTAGACCTGAGTAATCTTGAAAGTCTTCTCAGGAAATGATCTGAATCATCTTTTTGACAAAAACCTACGAACAAAATTGAGCGGTGCTGTTCTGATCGAACAAATCTTAGGAGAACATTATATTGTAAGATTTATATGGTAAGTTTTAATTTATTCAGATAAAAAACTGGAATATTATTGATTTCACAAAAAAGCCATTGTCTATCATGAAAGTAACAATAAAAAATTAGCTTACTGTTAAATATATTTTTATTGCGTTAGGATCGTAAATAAACATGCCACGTTCATCACTATGAATGTTGACATCTAGTGCCTTTAATTGGTTAACAAAATGTTCGCATCTATCAGCATCTGGGTAAACAATTGTATAATCAGCTAAGCCGAGTTCTTTTTCTCCAAGTGAGGGAATGCCAACTCCAGCCCAAGTATTAAGTCCAATATGATGGTGATAGCCTTCTGTAGATAGAAAAAGAGCTTGATCACCATATCGAGTGACGATAGAATAACCGAGTCCATTAGTATAGAATCGCTCACTCTCTTGTAGGTTACTTACATGCAAATGAATATGACCTAGAACTGTTTTCTTTGGCATTTTAGTCCAATTTGGCAAGGATTGGCTGAGTTTAATTAAATCATTTCCATTAAGGGGGTCAGTCGTCATCATGACTTGATCATTTTGCCAAGTCCATTGGTTTTTCGGGCGGTCTGAGTATACCTCGATTCCGTTACCTTCTGGATCATTGAGATAGATAGCTTCACTAACAAGGTGATCAGCTGCACCGATCGAGATATTATGATCAATAAGATGATGCAAAAAAGTTGCTAAATCTTCACGGCTTGGTAAAAGAAGCGCAAAATGATAAAGCCCCGTTGTTTTATCTCTGGTTTCAATGAACTCGTCATCCTGAACTAAAGTGAGTAATGGCTGTATTCCATCAGTTGTGAAGATTAGCTTTTGTGTTTCTTCTGATAAAATCTGCAACCCAAGTACCCTTTGGTAAAATTCCTTTACTTCTGATAGCTGTCGTACTTTTAAGGTTAAGTGCTTAACATGAGTAGCTTGGCCACTATGAAAGTGCATTTGGTTCACTCCTTTAAATCGATAACAATTTTGACCTTATTTAAAGTGTAGCACATAAGAAATAATCCATACATTAGATTGTCTCGAATGAAAGATAAGGACAAAAAAACAAGTAGATCTTAAATATCTTGATCTACTTGGTCGGGTCATTTCAATTATTTTGCTTGTGTGAGGGGCTCAACTTTGCTCTTTTTCTCTTTTGCTGGTGACTTAACTGAGCTGCTGCCATTAAATATGCCGCCTTCATCGATGATGATTCCTTCTGAGGTAATATTCCCAGATAGGGTACCACAAGAGTGGACGTGCACTTTTTGACTCGTTTTAACTTCTCCCTTTACTTCACCTGCAATAATCACATTTTTTGCTTGAATGGCAGGCTCGACATACCCTTTTTTACCGATAGTCACGTCACCCTCACATTCAATTTCACCATATACTTTACCATCAATGCGAAGGCTTGTTGGCAGCTTAATTTTGCCTTCGATAGTTGTTTCTTTTCCAATAATCGTCTCAACCACTTTAGAATTCTTTTTTTCTTTTAACAAAATGAAAATCCTCTCTTAATTGTTTTCATTATCAAAAAAATTGAGATAAGGCTCTGGATCAACTGGAGCTCCATCTTTAATCACTTCATAATGCAAATGTGGACCTGTACTTCTTCCGGAATTGCCCAATTCACCAATGATATCTCCTTTATTAACTGGCTCTCCTTGCTCAACGTCTATTTTTGATAAATGTGCATAAAGCGTTTCATATCGCCCGTCATGATCAAGAATGATTGTGTTTCCATAACCACCATAAATTTGAGCAAGCTGAACAACACCATCGGCAGTTGCATAAATAGGTGTTCCAATTTCTCCACGAACATCAATGCCTGAGTGAATCGCTTTTGAGCGATTAAAAGGGTCATCTCTTGGTCCAAAGCGGGAGGTGATTGTATTCGGCTCTGTTGGCCAATGAGTCGGTATGTAAAGTAAATTTTCCTCTAGTTGCTCAATGTTTGCTATCGTATCGTGATAACGATCAATCCAATTTGAATTCATTAGCACTTCATCAGATGATGTAGCAGACATATTGAATACATCATCATCTTCTAATGGAATTTCAACTCCACCAAGCGCTTCATCAGGTAATTCATTGATATGTTGATGAATACGTTCTTCAATTTCATCTAGTTCAATAAATCGTTCAATAACGAGTTCACGTTCATTAATTAAATCATTTATCTCCGTTGTTAATTGTTCTGTTGCAAGTTCTAAGTTGTCTATTTCTTGATTTAATGAATGATTAGTTGTTAATAGGTGATCGTTAATTGAGACGTAATAGATTAATAGACCAAGCGGTACGAAAGTTAAAGTAATAATAAATATTAAGAGAGCACGAGGGATTGTAAACCGTTTAATGGGCTTGGTTACTTCGTTTGACATCAACGTAAACGTCAATTTTCTCAACTTAAATTTTTTCCGTCTCAGTTTTTATTCGCTCCTCTCAAAGAAAGTAGACCATTGTTTGACAAAAAAATGTTTATTTTATCTTAGTTCACTATTACCATACTTAAATGCCTATTATTAATCAATAGTTTACAAACAATTGTAATCAAGTTGAAATATTTCATGGAGAAATAAGGAATAATATCGAATAATTGTAGTAAAAAAACCAGTGGAGATTTAAAGCTCTACTGGTTGAATATAAAGCTATTGCAAGGCATCGGTGTTATTGCCACCAGGAGGAACGATAGGGAAAACATTTAATTCATCTTCGATCGTAAAGGTCATTAATACTGGACCAGCTATAGCCATTGCTTCCTTGATGATTATTTGTGCTTCTTCAATTGTTTCAGCAGCTAAGCCCTTGACGCCATAACTCTCAGCCAATTTGACAAAGTCAGGCGAGCTAATTTGAACTTGTGAATAATGGCGTTCATAAAACAATTGCTGCCATTGACGAACCATACCAAGGTAGCCATTTTTTAAAATGGCAATTTTTATGTTTAATTGATAATGAACGGCTGTGATTAATTCTTGCAAATTCATTTGAAAGCTTCCATCACCACTAACACATATGACCTGCTGATTTGGCTTTGCCATCGCACCGCCAATTGCAGCTGGAAGTCCATAGCCCATTGTGCCAAAACCACCAGATGTTAAGAAATATCGTGGTTTTTGAAATGAATAGTGATGTGCAGTCCACATTTGATGTTGACCAACATCAGTTGAGACGATTGCATCATCATTAGCATACTTATTTAATAAGCGAATAATTGCACTTGGATCAATTAAGTTATGTTTAGAGTTATGGAAACGGGCAGATTTTTTATGCCAACTCGCAACTAGTTTAAGCCAATCTGGATTTGTTTCCTTTAAGTCTAGTCCATTAAGCTGATTGAGGACATCATTAACATCACTGATGATCGGATGCTCGACATCAATCAATTTATTAATCTCTGCTGGGTCAATATCGACTTGAATTTTTATAGAATTTGGTGAGAAACCTTTAATATTACCTGTAATCCGATCACTAAATCGGACACCCAAACAAATGAGCAAGTCAGCTCGATGGACGGCTCGATTAGCGGCAAATGTTCCATGCATCCCAAGTAAACCAAGGTGAAGTGGATGATTTTCATTAATCGCACCTAATCCCATTAATGTACTAACGAAAGGGATTTGTGTTTTATTAAAAAAATCATTTAATGCTCGATTAGCATTACCAATGACACAACCACCGCCAACGATAACAACAGGCTGCTTTGCTTTAGCAATTAAAGAGGAAAATTTTTTAATCCTATATGGAGGAACAGGTTTTTTCGTTGATTGTTGATCCGAAATATCAATAAGAATCTGTAGATCACTGTCGTAAAGTTGCTGCAAGATTTTCTGGTCAAAATCAATGACAACAATACCTGGACGACCACCACGAGCAATTTTAAAAGCAGCTTTTGTCATAGCAATGAGTTCATTTGCTGATGCAGGTGTAAAATTATATTTTGTAATCGATTTTGTTAACCCATCAACATCGAGTTGCTGATCGATCGAATGTGTTTGATGTTCAACAAAGATAACTAACGGAACTGAATCCAGTTGTGCAGTGCCTAAAGCAGTGATCGCATTAGTTACACCACTCTCACTTGTTACCCAACCAACACCGACTTTTCCGGTTGTGCGACTATATCCGTCGGCAGCATGAATAGCTGCTTGATCATGAATGAATTCAGCAATAAAGAAGTGTTCATTTTGAGCCAGTAGTGAATGTTTTGTAGCTGTTTGAAATAGAACCTCGACCTCTTCTTGTTTAAATATATCCATTAATCTTTGATAACCGACTTGTTTAGTTTGTAGGTTTTGTATCATCAATCCCACTCCCTTATTTTAATAATTTTAAATATTCTGTTAATTAACCTCAATAATATTTATCACATTATAACAAAAAATCCTCAAAACTTGATTAATATCAATTATTGTTCACAAATTATTCGATATAATAGGGTTGGTCTCTAATAAGTAAGCCTGAAAGCATAAAAAAGCGTTTAAGTAAAAAAAGATATAATTAAATGGAACGATTTAGATGGTTGAGATAATCATTTATGAAACAACTTCAATACTTGAGTAGTTTTTAATAAAATTGAAATAGATCTACAAAATATAGAGAGGGTTAAGCAAGCTTTTGTATTTTTTATCTCGTGGAAGGTGAAGCTTGAGGCTATCTCTCATCCAATCGATTCTGAATAAATCAAGTCAACGATTAATGGATTAGGCTATGCCAGCGAATTTAATAAGGAAGAAAAACGAATGAACGTAGAAAATTACATTTAACTTAAATAGGCGAAAGCCGCTTATCTTCTATAGGTGGGTGTTAAATACTGTGAATTATCGTTGACCACTCGAGAATCAAGGGATAAGGCTCTTTGTTATTTATAAGTTAATAAAATAATTGCTTATTTTATTAACAAAAAAGACAATGAAGGAGGAATTTCATGTTATCACATGCTCACGGAGGGAATTGTCATTCAATGCAAGGCTGTGTTCAGTTAGTTCCCATTTTTAATCATCTGGAAAGTGAACAAATGGAAGAAGTTATGAATGTGGTTCACTCGACCAATTACGAAGCTGGTGATCATCTATTTCATGCTGGTGATCAATCGGATGCATTATATGTCGTCCATACTGGAAAAGTACGAGTCTATCGCTTATCAGCGACAGGCAAGGAGCAGTTAATACGCTTGCTATTACCAGGTGATTTCACCGGAGAATTAGCTTTATTTCAAGAAGGCGAGCATGAATCTTATGCTGAAATTATTGAGACAGCTCATATTTGCCGTATTTCTCGATCAGATTTACAAGCATTGATTGAACGTTTTCCGAAGATATCGATTCATATCTTGAATGAATTGGCCACGAGACTGGAAAAGGCTGAACAACAAACAACGCGTTTTGCAACTGAAAAAGTTCAAGTTCGCTTAGCCCATTTTTTAACTGAGTTAATATCCCCTGTTGAATCAGAAGCAGAAATCATATTGCCGATGACTAGAAAAGACTTAGCTGCCCACTTAGGTACGACTCCTGAAACGATTAGTCGAACGCTATCTAGTTTTGAAAAAGCAGGTTATTTAACACAAAAAGGTCATAAAAAGTTGATCATTCATGATATCGATCAGTTATTACTTGATGTTTGACGAATCGCCCTATATTAAAAAATAACAAACGAACTCATCAAATAGTCCTCACTTATTTGATGAGTTTTTCATTTTTTTGATTTATCACATAAATTGTACAAATAAAAATGAGATAATAGACGTAAATTTATATTGAATGAACAAAAAAGTGTATATGAGGAATAGTTTTATAGGCACAAAGATACTATTTTATTACAGATAACCGTCCGTAAAACTCAGGGCAACACTTGGGGTTACGTACGGTTACTCATCCCATCGAAAAGACCCGGGAATGGGACTCGGAATAAGTAAGCCACTTATTCTTTCGATGCAAATACTTCGTAGCTTTCCTTGGTGCGGTTACTCGTCCCACCAGAAACATTTGCATGACCTAGATCCTGTAGGCTTAACGCCCACTGATTGAAGTTTCGTTTTATCTAATAGGGGAGAAAGGGAATCACTATAAATGATCTAAATTATGAATAAAATTCCAATCCATAATTAAAAAACTTTTGATAAACTAATCCTATCAAGTTTGTGTTAGATATTATTTTTATTCAGTGAGGGAAGGAGAAAAATTAAAAGAATCGATTACGGTGAATGAGGTTATTTTTGATCAGTTAGTTCATAGAAGATTTGATACTAAAATGAAGGCGTATAATGGTAAGGAGAATACATCCTGACAGGGAAAACCCTTATTGATAAAAAGCTCAAGAAGATTTCTCGTTAGTTGATGATTGCTGCTTAAAGACATAACAAAGATAATTATGCATAATATTGAATAATTGTTAATGAGTACTTAAACAGAAAAGTCAGTTTATTTACACAATTATGATTGCGACATAGAAAAAAGTTCGGTATGATAACTACATATTAAAAAAAATGGTAGATTAGGTGATATTATGAATCAATTTATCTTCGAATTGAAGAAGATAAAAAGTAAACGATTTTTATATTTATTAGTGTTGGTACCTATTTTGGCAATTCTATTGGTTTTTACTTATAGCATTTTTACCAATGTTGATTTTCAATCACAAGAAACGGTCAAAGCTAATCAACTGCTCAATGATTTAAATTGGCGTCTAGCTTCTTATAGTCAAGAACGTGGCTACTATGGTGAGAATCAAAATCAACTTGATAATCCTGAGGAGTTAAGTGAAAATGATCAAGCTATCTTTGAATTATTAGATGAAGCTGAACGTGAGCGTTTTAATTACAGTGTAGCTTCTTATTATGAAGATTGGTCTGATTTAAATCTTTCCAAACAAAAAATCTGGGATAATTTAATTGAAGTTGTTGAATTGGGTGGAGAATTACTTGTATTAGATGAAGAAGAATTGCTTATCGACAAATATCATATTGATTGGTTAGTTGAGTATCAAGTCGATACCCTTGATGTCAATTCTGATCAAAATAGTCAGTTTGTGCTATTTAATAGTTTTCAATGGTTATTTAGTTTACCAGCGATGATTTTAATGATCTTTTTCTTTAGCTTAGCAATGTTTCTTGAACCGAAACGTTCTATTTTTAATTTTACTAGAGTTTTGCCGGTTTCTTATGCTAAAGTTATGGGTCATAAACTTATGTTGTTTTTCGCCATGCTAATTACTTATATTTTATCAATCATAGGTGGTAGTTTACTTGTCTCGTTGTTTGATTCGATTTCATTAAAGGGACAATTAAATTATCCGCTGGTTGTCCATACTGGCACTGATATATTGGTCAAACCATTGTGGCAAATGTTAAGTTTTCAAATCTTGTTTTTTATTGGGTTAACGTTATTATCCTTACTGTTAATCAGTTTATTTACTCAGCTGTTTCAAAATGAATTATTTGTTACGTTTATTTTTACAGCGGTTATTCTAATTGGATCGCAGATAACAAGGTTAAGTTCAGTAGCTAATCAAGTTTATAGCCCATTTGCTTGGTATGATACAGCTAATTTTATTCAAAATCAATCCGTTGCGACAATCTTCACGGTACTTGGGGTTTTATATCTAAGTGTTATTTTATTAGTTTGGTTTGTTTTGTTAAAAGACTTACCCTTACCAAATTGGAGACGTTCAGCAAATTATACGGGCATTCGAAAACTTTCAAAACGCTTTTTGATTCATTTTGAAGGATTAAAAATTCATCGACAAGCGATTTTATTTTATTCAAGTGCGGTTATTATGGCGTTTGCTATTTACCTAGGTGTTGCTGGTTATCAACACCAAAAAATTCAAATAGATCAGGTTCGTTCAGACTATTCAGAACAGCTTGATCGTTATCAAGAGATGCTGCCTCAACACTATGAAACTGAAGAAATGCTGGAACAACATTTAGCGGCTGAAAATCTTGATAATACTGATGCTATATATCTTGAAATGGAGTTAGAAAATCTACGTTCGCAAATAGCCGAGGATGAATCGAATTTGGCAATGTTGCTGGAGATAGACGAGAAGATAAGCAATGATGAATTTGATGAGGTAAATCAGCCATTGAGCCAGATCGAGTCTGAGTATTTGGAGGAGGACTATTTATTCCTAACAGGTAGTGAAGAGATTGAATTTTCACAGACCATTCCGATGAATCATTTCATTTTTATGCCGAACGCTTATATTAATTATCAGCTAAGTGAGTGGAAGCAAGAGCATGAGATTGATTTTGTCCCGCCTGGCGGTCCTTACCATACATTATTTATTCCAACTTATGAGGAATCGCCACGTAGTGGTGATATGGAGCCGCCACTAAGTATCGACCGAGCGGTATTTGATAGTTATTTAGATACGGTTGATCAGGAACATCGCTATTTAAGTGGTTTTAATTTACTTGCTGATATATTTAATCAATACTTTTATTTAGTTATCCTTATTTTGTTAGTTGGATTCTACAGTTTAAGTTATGTGCGTGAGTGGGATGGGCAAGAAACCATTCGCTATTTAATCGTGCAGCCAATTGGTTTAACTAGAATTTTTATTGCGAAGATGCTTGCTTCAATTGGTATGGGATTCTGTTTTATCTTGCTTGCTAGTTTGATTATTTTCTTAGTAGGTAGTTTATTAAATGGGGTAGGGCAACTGAATTTCCCTTTTGTCCAATACATTGCAGATTCAATAGGCTTGTCAAATCCAGACCAATATTTTGAAATTCCTTTATCAATGAATTATTTTCAGATTGTCCCTTTATGGAAGTGGTTAATGATGGGTGCGGCACTTCTATTGTCAAACGTGTTGTTACTCAATCAGCTTGTTTACTACCTATCAACCTTCTCTCGTAATCAATGGATCGTGATGGGATCAAGTCTATTCATCCTTGGTGCTGGTTATGTACTGACTATTTTATGGCCGCATTATCTGTTGCAGTTTTCTCCGTTCCAGTATTTGGACATAGCGAAAACTTTATCAGGAGAAGTCGCTGTGCAACATGATTACACATGGTTAAATTGGTGGGTTGGTGTTATCTCACAATCTATAGCGAGTGTCGTTTTAACAATATTGGCTTTAAGAAGGGTACAAAAGAAAGAAAATGCCTAATTGCATGACGAACAAATCGTGGGAAGGAGCTTTATATGATTTCTGTTAAAAATTTAACGAAAGCGTATCATGATAAAGAAGTCTTATCGAATATTAATTTTGAAATAGAAGATGGTGACATCGTTGGCTTAGTTGGCCCTAATGGTGTTGGAAAAACAACGTTATTATCTTGTATGACAGGTTTAATGAAACCAGATAAGGGTTCAGTTACGATGGCTAATGAGCTATTCACTAACACACAAATGTATCGGAAAATAGGTTTTATGCAGGACAATAGTGTATTATATTCCTATCTAACGGGGTATGATCATTTAGCTTATGTTGCCTATGCTCAAAAACTTAGTTTAAGCACGATTGATCAAGTGTCGAAGCGGGTCGGGAATTATGATTACCTCCATAAAAAAGTTGGCGAGTATTCACTAGGAATGAAGCAACATTTATTATTTGCTGCAGCTATCCTTCATAATCCTGAAGTGTTGTTGCTGGATGAACCATTTAATGGACTTGATCCAACGAGTTTAATTCGGATTCGAGAAATTATCCGGGAGTTGGCGGAAGATAAAACAACAGTATTTCTCTCTTCTCATAACCTGAATGAACTCGATCGGATGACAAGACATATTTTCTTTTTAAAAAATGGTCAGATTATGTATCGAGACTTAGTTAAGCATCAAGATTTTTCATATTTAATTACTGTGGCAGATCAACCTGATTACCAAAAGTATAACTCATTCATTACGGAGGAAATTAATGAACATCAGTTTATTATCCTTAAAGAAAATCTTGATCAAGTCCTTACTTTATTGAATCAAGATGGGCATTCAATTACTGATATCGAACGAACTCAGTTTAGCAGTGAGAACCTTTATCGAGAAATTTATCAGGAAAGCAGCAATTAATTCACTTAGAAATCACTGAACTTGACTGCAAATTGTTGAAGTTGATTGTATTTTCGTAAACTTGATTGCAAATCGGAAAAGTTGACTGTATTTTCGTGAACTTGACTGCAAATCGGAAAAGTTGATTGCATTTTCGTGAACTTGACTGCAAATCGGAAAAGTTGATTGCATTTTCGTGAACTTGACTGCAAATCGCTGAAGTTGACTGTATTTTCGTGAACTTGATTGCATTTCGATAAATTGGCTTATCATAATTAGGCTTGCATTGTAAATTAATTGTACAATGTTTATGCGGTTAGTTTCTTTCCATATTTTAAGGAATGAC
The DNA here is from genome assembly GCF_052055485.1 of Amphibacillus sp. Q70. Taxonomy (GTDB): domain Bacteria; phylum Bacillota; class Bacilli; order Bacillales; family Amphibacillaceae; genus Amphibacillus. Next base: position 1,536,164 of record NZ_CP197171.1, read on the forward strand.
TATGTTAGTATTTCTGATACGATGGGAAACAAAATAAGGATGGACAGAATCTATCGGTCTATAGTCCATTCAAGTATATTAAAAGCCGAGCGTCTCAGTATAGATGCTCGGCTTTATTTTATGGATGGGAGACAATTAATTCAGCATGTCCAGTTAATTTATATTGATCAATGGTAGCGGGAATAATAAAATGATCGCCTTTTTTAATTGCAAAGGTTTTATTATTTGTCGTTAATTCAGCTTCACCTTCAATGACGCTTAACTGGACAAAGTCAGCTTCACGTATTTGACTGCTCTCTCCATCTAGATTCCAATGGTACACTGTAAAGTATTGTTCTTCGATGAGTTTTTTAGATACTAGCCCGCCTTGTTTTGTCACTGATTGATTCACTTTGGGAGCTTGGTGTGGTGTGGTTGTTACTTTAATGGATGAATCCAAATGTAGTTCACGCATTTGACCTTGGTCATCTGTTCGATCATAGTCGTAAACACGGTAAGTAATATCGGAACTTTGTTGTGTTTCTAAAATAACAATACCTGCACCAATCGCATGGATTGTTCCGCTTGGTACATAAATAAAGTCACCTGCTTTGACTGGAACTCGGCGAAGTAATTGGTCCCACTCACCAGCTTGTGCCATCTCTGCCAATTGTTTTTGTGATTGTGCGTGATGACCGAAAACAATTTCTGCTCCTTCTTCTGCTTGAAGGACATACCAGCACTCTGTTTTTCCATAGGGCTCTTTTTCAACCTCTTGTGCATATTGATCATTAGGGTGGACTTGAACAGATAGATCATCAGCAGCATCTAAAATTTTGACAAGTAGTGGGTAAGCTTCGTCGCTATTTGCGGGTTTGTTGAACAGCGCAGGATGGTTTTCCCAAGCCTCACTAAGGGTTTTACCTGCTAACTGACCGTTAATAATTTGACTCGGTCCGTTTTCGTGTGCAGAGATAACCCAAGCCTCACCTGTTCGATCATTGGGTATACTATAGTTGAATAGTGATTTTAACTTATTACCTCCCCAAATACGTTCTTGAAAAACGGGGTTTAAAAAAATGGGTTCGTTGTACATCATTTAGTCTCCTATCGATTTTCTTTTTATACTATCAGAAATAAGCAAATTCTTTCGTTGATAGCATAAGCAAAACTTGTAAGATTCACTCAAACAGACGAGTAAGTATGTGCTTTTCTAATAAAGGAAGTCCTTCGTTGCTGATAGCACCTGCTATTTTAGTAACTCCGATATTGCTTTTTACTGCATGGATAAAATAATACCCTTGATGAAGGCATATGATATTTAGATTGTAGCAGGACTAATCATCGGGATCAATGTGTTTTTTGCTTTTTGCAAATAGAGAATGTTCGAAAAGTCCAATAAGATTGATATATTGAGACTAGGGGATCTTCGACTTATTACTGACTTGTCTTCTATCGAATATTGAAGTTACCACATCTGTGTTCCGAGTATCTTGATTAGATAATTAAGCTAAGAAGCGTAGCACATTTTGTTGCTACGCTTCAGAATGAACCATGTTAATCATTAAAGCCATGCTGTTTAGCTAGTTCAGCAAACCAACTGGCACTTTTTTTGGCTGTTCGTTCCTGTGTCTCGATGTTAACGGAAAAGAAACCGTAACGGTTTTTATAAGCATTCAGCCATGACCAGTTATCCATGAATGTCCATAAATGATAGCCTTTTACATTGCATTTTTCCTCAATGGCTTTGTGTAGCCATTTTAAATGTCCTTTAATAAAGTCAATTCGATAATCATCTTCTATTCTACCATTTTTTAAAAAACGCTCTTCATCCTGTACGCCCATTCCATTTTCAGAAATAAAGGACTCGATGTTATCGTAATTTTCTTTTAGATTAATCATAATATCATAGATTCCCTTTTCATAAATTTCCCAACCGCGATAGGGGTTCATATTCCGACCAGGCATCTCATAATTATCAAAAAACCAGTCAGGCATAAATGGACTGTTTGGATTAGGCAAGCTATCTTTTGCTTTGACTCGTCTGGGTTGATAGTAATTGACCCCTAAAAGATCA